>NZ_QPKK01000239.1 GCF_003344635.1 Desertihabitans aurantiacus | reverse complement strand
GGCCAGAACACGCCGATCGGGAAGCGGGAGCCGTCGAGCAGCGGGCCACCGGTGCCGGTGGCGGTCGGCTGCTGCGGGGTGCGGGCGTGCGCGGGGGCGGCGGCCCAGCCGCTCGCCGGGACGCCCAGGGCGCCGCCGAGGGCGGCTCCCAGGCCGAGGAAGCCCTTGCGGGACACCGGGTGGTCGGTCATCGTTGCTCCTCCTCGCCGGGGTCGGCGATGGCGTGGGTGGGTGCGGGCGGACGTGCGGTGGTGCGGGGCGTGCGGGTGGTGCGGGTGGTGCCGGGAGCCACCTGATGGCCGCGGACGGCACGCGCGGTGGCGGTGAGCAGGTCGGTGGTGCGGTCACCGCCGAGCTGGGCGACGGCGAGGTAGAGCAGCTCGACCACGGTCAGCTCGGAGAAGCGGGCGGCCAGCGGCCCCTCGCGGAAGGTGGTCTCCTCGGTCACGGTGAGCAGCAGGGAGTCGGCGTGCTCGGCCAGCGGGGAGGTCCGGGCGCCGGTGATGGCGGCGGTGGCGGCCCCGTGCTCGGCGGCGCAGCGCAGCATGTCGACGGTCTCCGCGGTGGCCCCGGTGCAGGAGATGGCGACGGCGACGTCGCGCTCGTCCAGCAGCGCGGCCGCGGTGAGACCCTCGTGGACGTCGGAGTGGGCCCACACCGTGACGCCGATCCGCTGCAGCCGCAGCTGCAGCTCCGCGGCCATCACCGCGCTGCCGCTGACGCCGAGGACGAGCACCCGGCGGGCGGTGCTGATCTGGCGGGCGACGGTGCGCACGGCGTCGAGGTCGAGACCGGCCAGGGTGTCGGCCACGGCGCGGGACTGCGCCGCACCGAGCACGGCGGCGACGTCCTCCAGCGGGTCGTCGGCGCTGATGGTGCGCGAGACGTCGGACTCCCAGGCCGAGGGCTGCTCGCGGGCGGAGTCGGCCAGCACGGCCAGCCGCAGCGCCGGGTAGCCGTCCACCCCGAGACGCCGGCAGAGCCGGGAGACCGCGGAGGTGGAGGTGCCGCTGGCCGCGGCGAGCTCGCCGATGGTGCCCGAGACGCTGCCGACCGGGTCGGCGATCACCGTCTCGGCCGTCCGCTGCACCGAGGCGGGGAGCGTCGGCAGCAGGCGCCGCAGCTCGGCCAGCACCAGGAGTGGACGGGACGCCGTCGTCGTCGACATGACAAAGAGTGTCAACGGGGCGACGTCCAGGTGGCAAGAGGTTGACAAGAACTTTCACGGATCGCGTCCGTCGGGGCGGCGGGGACCAGGTGCGCCACCGGGTCCCTAGGTTGGCGCCATGCCCAAGGACGACCGTGACGTCGAGACGATCCCCTCCACCGCGGAGGCCGTCGCCAAGCTGCGCCGGCTGGCCGACGCCCTCGAGACCGGGAGGCCCTTCCGGATCCAGGTCGCCGGTGAGCGTTTCCGGGTGCCGGCCCGCGCGCGGTTCTCCGTCGAGCACGAGCGCGGCGACGGGGAGGAGGAGGTCGAGCTCCAGCTGAGGTGGAGCATCGACGACTCCGACCAGGGTGCCGGCGAGGCCGACGACGTCGTCTGAGGTGTGGGGCGCGGCTCAGCCGCGCGGCACCAGCCGGGACCCCGGCAGCGGCGGCGCGGGCAGGGGTGCCGGTTGCCCGGGCGGGAAGTCGCCGAAGAGCGCGGGCTTGCCGGCGTCCCGCGGGTCGGCCGGCTCGAACCCGAGCTCGGCCTGGTAGCGGCGCCGGTACTCCACGACCTCGTCGTGGTCGCGGCCGACGAAGTTCCACCACATCACCACCTGCTCACCCAGCGGCACCCCGCCGAGCAGGACGACGCGGGTGCGCTCCTCCCCGGCGGTGAGCACCAGCTCCTGCGTGCCGGGCGGGACGTAGGCCAGCGAGCGGTGCGCCACCGGCGTCCCGTCGACCGTGACGTCGCGGTCCTCGGCCAGCACCGCGTGCTCGACGTCGGCGCGGACCGGGAGCCGCACGGTGGCGCCGGCCTCCAGCAGCAGCTCGGCGCCGAGCAGGTCCGGGGTGCGGGTCTCGACCGGCGACACCGAGCCGAGCAGGGCGCCGATGAACACCCGGGCGGTGAGCCCGGGCCGGTGCACCGGCTCGGGCACGTGGTGGACGAACCCGTTCTCGCTGAAGCGGGTGGCCTCCGGCAGCGCGTACCAGAGCTGGACGCCGTGCAGGGTGCTGGTGCCGCGGTCGCTGAGCTCCTGGTGGGTGATGCCCCGGCCGGCGATCATCAGGTTGAGCTCACCCGGCTGGACGGTGGCCGCGTTGCCGCCGGAGTCGAGGTGCTCGATCCGGCCGCTGAACAGCCAGGACACCGTCGCCAGCCCGGTGTGCGGGTGCCGGGCGACCTGCATGCCGCCGGTGGCCGCGACGTCGTCGGGCCCGTAGTGGTCGAGGAAGCACCACGCGCCCACCAGGGAGCGCTGCCGCTGCGGCAGGGTCCGGTGCACGGTCATCGCCCGCAGCCCGCCCAGCGGCACCAGCCGCGGTTCCAGCACCTCCGTGCCCGCGGCGGGAGGCTGGTCGCCGAGGACACCCTCGGCCGGGCGCGGCTCGGGGTTGGTCATCGCACGGCCCCGCTTCCCGTCACGCGGCGGCCGGTGGCGAGCACGTCGTCCACGGAGCCGACGACGGTGACCCGTCCGCCGTCACCGGGGTCGGGGGCGGGCACCAGCAGCTCCGGGTCGACCAGGTGGACGTCGTGGCCGTCCAGGGTGAGCCGGCGCACCAGCTCCAGCAGCATCCGCCGGGCCACGTCGTCGACGGAGTAGACGGTGCTGAGGTCGAGGGCGACCGTCGTCTCGGGGAAGTCGGTGGCCGCGACCTCGCGCACCACCCGTTCGAGCGCGGCGAAGCCGAGCCCGCCCTGCAGCTGCACCACCCGGACCGCGTCCGGCCCGTCGCCGAGCACGGTGTGCGCGCGGACCACCCCGAGCGCGGGCGGCGGCACCTCCATCACGTGCAGGCCCATGTCGGCGGAGAACCGTCCGAACAGCGACACCCCGCGGACGCTGTTGCCGTGCCGGTCGAGCCGCGGGGAGAAGGTGGCGATGCCGATCTGGCCCGGCAGCGCGCCGATCAGACCGCCGGCCACCCCGCTCTTGGCCGGGATGCCGACCTGGGTCGCCCAGTCGCCGGCGGCGTCGTACATACCGCAGGTCGCCATCACGCTGAGCACCTGGCGTACCACCGGCTCGGGCACCACCCGCTCGCCGGTGCGCGGGTTGACGCCGCGGTTGGCCAGGGTCGCCGCCATCAGGGCCAGGTCGCGGGTGGTGACGAGCACCGAGCACTGCCGGGTGTAGCCCTCGACGACGGTGTCCGGGTCCTCGGCGAGGACGCCGTGGCTGCGCAGCAGGTGGCCGATGGCGAGGTTGCGGTGCGCGTGCTCCAGCTCCGAGGCGCACACCTCCTCGTCCACCCGCAGCCGCCGGCCGGCGAAGGCCGACAGCCCGTCGAGCACCCGCTCGACGCGTCCGGCCGGGTCGAGCCCGGGGGCGCCGGCCAGCGCGTGGGTGGTGATCGCGCCGGCGTTGATCATCGGGTTGCGGGGACGTCCGGTCGCGGGCTCCAGCGAGATCTCGTTGAAGGCCTCCCCCGACGGCTCGACCCCCACCTTGGCCAGCACGGCGTCGAACCCGCGGTCGGCCAGCGCGAGCGCGTAGGCGAACGGCTTGGAGATCGACTGGATGGTCAGCTCGACGTCGACGTCACCGGCCCCGTAGACCTCTCCGTCGACCATGGCGATGGCCGCGCCGAGCCGTCCGGGGTCGGCGGCCGCGAGCTCGGGGATGTAGTCGGCCAGCTCACCGGAGGTGTCGGGCTCGACCTCCACCAGCGCGTCGGCCAGGTAGTCGGGGACCATCGAGCGCATCTGTCCTCCTCGGAGTGGGGGTGGGTGCGCGGTTCCACCGTAGTGCCGCCGGTGGGTGCCGCCGGGAGGTGCAGGCTCAGGACGTCCGGACGTACCGGTCGAGGAGCACGTGCACCTCGGTGCTGAACGCCCCGCCGGCTCGGCCGGGCAGCCGGTCGGCGTCGGTGGCGCCGTAGGTGTAGGGCGTCATGGTGAACAGCGCGGCCAGTGTGCCGGGGTCGCCGACCGGCAGCTCGTAGCGGACGACCTCCCGCCCGACCCGGGTGAACCGGTGGTCGGTGAGGACGTGCTTGTCCTCGTCGTGGCGCCGGGGGTGGTCGTAGACGGCGGCCTTGAGCGAGAACAGGTGGTCCGCGCCGGGCCCGCCGACCAGCAGCGTGCCACCGGGCCGCAGCACCCGGGCGAACTCCTCGACGGGGTTGGGCGAGAAGTGGCTGACCAGCACGTCGAGCGAGGCGTCGGGCACCGGCAGCGCGTAGGAGCTGGCCACGGCGTAGGCCCCGGCGGGATCGGCCCGCGACGCCGTCCGCACCCCCGGGCGGGAGACGTCGGTGCCGAGCAGGTCGAGCCCCGGGGCGCGTTCCCGCAGCACCCGCAGGTAGTAGCCCTCGCCGCAGCCGGCGTCGAGCACCCGCGCGCCCGCGTCGGCACCAGCCGCGGCGAGCCCGGCGACCGCCTCGGCCACCGGCCGGTAGCCACCCGAGCCGAAGAAGCGGTGCCGGGCCGTCATCAGCTCGCTGTTGTAGCCCGGCTGCTTGGAGCGCCGGCTCTGCGCCGGCACCAGGTTGACGTAGCCCTCCCGGGCGACGTCGAAGGCGTGCCCGGCCGGGCAGGCCAGGGTGCGGCCGTCGCGGACGCCGAAGGCCCCGGTGCAGAGCGGGCAGACGAAGACGTCCGCCAGGTGCTCCGCGCCGTCCACGGGTCCCGACCCTAGCCCGGCCCGCCCGCGTCATCGGGTCAGCTGCCCGAGGACGTGGCCTGGGCGACCGCGCTGGCGGCGACGGCGCTGACGACCGCGATCGTGGTGCGGGTGACCGCCTCGCCGACGGCGGCCGCACCCCAGCTGCCGCGCTCGAGCTCCCGGGCCCGGGTGATGACCGGAGTGCCCCACGGGATCACCGGGTGCAGCTCGGGCAGGGTGCCGCTGGCCCACACCAGGGCGGTCAGCGCCGCGGTCCGCGGAGCCGGCTCGACGCCGTCGACCAGCACCGCGCGGACGTCGGCGAGCAGGCTGTCGCGGCGGCCGGTGCCGCCGTCGAGCAGGGCCGTGGTGGGGATCAGCCCGAGCGCGCGGCGCCGCTCCTGCCGGACGTCCCCCCGGGCCACCAGACGGTCGAGGACCGGCTGGCGCAACGTGGGACCGATGGCGGCCAGCACGGTCTGGACGCCACGGGGGCGGTCGGCGACGTAGCGCCACGCCGTCCGCAGCAGCTCGTCGTCCGGTTCGGTGCCCGAGACGGCCGCCACCTCGACGGTGCCCGTCCACCGGGGCGCGGTGCGCAACCGTCCGTCCAGGGCCAGGTCGGCCAGCAGGGCGCCGGCCAGGGCGTAGTAGAGCGTGGCCTCGCCGGCGATGGTGCCGGAGCGCGGCTTGAACAGCAGCAGCAGGAGGTCCTCGGCCAGGGTCGGGGCCGCGTCGGGACGGGGCCCGTCGGGTCGGTCGGGGTGGTCGTCGGGCTGGGTCACGGTGCGTCCTTCCGGGGCGGTGCAGGTGTCAGACGAGGGTGACGACCTGGAGCGCGAGCCAGGCCGACACGGTGGCGATGGTCGTCCACAGCACGATCGCCACCGCCTGCCAGAGCAGCACCCAGCCCCGTGGCGTCCCGCCGCCGACCAGGAGGGCGGCGGTGAAGGGGGTGGGGACGGCGAGCGGGCCGAGCAGGCTGGCCCCGGGGACGCCGAAGCGGACCAGCCAGCGGTCGAACCGCTGACGTCCCTTCGACTTCGGCTTCGCGGCCGGTTCGGCGGGGGCCGCGGGGTCCGTCCCCTCCTCGCCCTCCGGGGCGGGGGCGCCGGCCCCTGCGGCGACCCGCTCGGAGCGCCGGGAGACCACGGCGGCCCGGGCGCGGGCGGTGAGCAGCACGACCCCCAGCACGCAGAGGAGGTTGCCGG
>NZ_QPKK01000238.1 GCF_003344635.1 Desertihabitans aurantiacus | reverse complement strand
CGAGGCCCTCGCCGAGCACGGCTGCCGGCCGGCCGACGACCTGGCCGCGGTGGCCGCCGAGGCCGGTGTGGTGTGGGTGCTGGTGCCCGACGCCGCGGCCGCCCGCGACGTCCTCGACGGACAGGACGGGCTGGCCGCCCGCCTGCCGGAGGGGTCGCTGGTGGTGCTCAACAGCACCGTCGGCCCCGACCAGGCCCGCGAGCTCGCCGACCTGTGCGCCGGCCAGGGGATCGACCTGGTCGAGGCCCCGGTCAGCGGTGGCGCGGACGCCGCCCGCGACGGCGAGCTGCTGCTCCTGCTCGGCGGCACCGCCGAAGCGGTCGAGCGGGCCCGCGAGGTCGTCGCCCCGGTGGCCCGCGAGGTCGTCGCCACTGGCGCCAGCGGCACCGCCTCGGTGGTGAAGCTGGCCAACCAGCACGTCCTCTTCGCCGGGCTGACCGCCCTGTACGAGGCGGCCGGGCTGGCCGCCGCGGCCGGGGTGGGCGAGGACGTCCTGCTCTCCGCTCTGCGCGCCGGCACCGCCCGTTCCTGGGCGGTCGAGACCTGGGGCTTCTACGACCGGCTCAGCCGCGACTACGACGACCGCGACGTCCCCGACGGGCACCGCCCCTGGGTCAAGGACGTCGCCGAGGTGCGGGAGGTGGCGGCGGGTCTCGACGTCGCCGTGCCGACCGCGGCCGTGGTCGCCGACCACCTGGCCACCGCCATCCGCCGCCACGCCGAGGACGAGGACCCGGCGCGCACCGGCGACGACGACAACCCGACTGGAGGTCACCGATGACCCTCGCGACCGCCACCGAACCACCGGTGGCCCTGCCGACCACGCCGCGACGCGGCCGGGGACGCACCCAGCTCCTGCCGGCCCTGGCGTTCCTGACGCCCTGGCTGGTCGGGATGGTCCTGTTCACCTTCGGACCGATGCTGTACTCGCTGTACCTCTCCTTCACCCGCTACGACCTGCTCAGCAACCCCGAGTGGGTGGGGCTGCAGAACTACGCCCTGATGGGCTCGGACCCCCGCTTCTGGAAGTCGGTCGGCGTCACCCTCACCTACGTGGTGGTCTTCGTGCCGCTGCTGCAGGTGGTCTCGATGCTGGTGGCGCTGCTGCTCAACAGCCGGCTGCGCTTCCTCACCGGCTACCGGGCGCTGTTCTACCTGCCCTCGCTGATGGGCGCGAGCGTCGCCGTCGCCGCCCTGTGGCGGCAGGTCTTCGGTGCCGACGGCCTGGTCAACGCCGTGCTGGGCCTGGTCGGGATCGAGAACGTCGGCAGCTGGGTGGGTGACCCCGCCCGGGCCCTCGGCACGATCATCACGCTGAACCTGTGGGCCTTCGGCTCCACCATGATCATCTTCCTGGCAGGGCTCCGGCAGGTGCCGCGGGAGCTGCTCGAGGCCGCGGAGGTGGACGGCGCCAGCAAGATCCGCCGCTTCTTCTCGATCACCCTGCCGATGATGACGCCGCTGGTGTTCTTCAACGTGCTGATGGGCACGATCAACGCCTTCCAGTCCTTCACCGGCGCCTACGTCGTCAGCGGCGGCAGCGGCGGCCCGGTGGACTCGACGCTCTTCTACACCCTCTACCTCTACGAGCGCGGCTTCACCCAGCTGCAGATGGGCTACGCCTCGGCGATGGCCTGGGTGCTGCTGCTCGTGCTCGCCGTGGTGACGGGGATCTTCTTCCGCTCCTCGCGCTACTGGGTCCACTACGGAGACGAATCATGACCACGACGCTCAGCGCCCCTTCCCAGCCCACCCGCATCCCCCGCCCCTGGGACGCCCGCACCCAGCGCCCCGCCGGCAACCGGGTCGTCAAGGGGATCATCAAGCACGCGGTGCTGCTCTGCGTGCTGCTGATCATGCTCTACCCGCTGCTGTGGATGGTCGGGGCCTCGTTCCGCCCGGGCAACCAGACCTTCGCCGGGCTGAGCCTGTTCTCCGACACCTACACGCTGCAGAACTACGCCGACGGCTGGTCGGTGGGCAACCTCAACTTCTCGAAGTACTTCGTCAACTCCGCGATCATCACGATCGGCCAGATCGTCGGGAACCTGTTCGCCTGCTCGCTGACGGCCTACGCCTTCGCCCGCCTGGAGTTCCCGTTCAAGCGGGTGCTGTTCGGGATGGTGATCGCCACCATGCTGCTGCCCCAGCACGTCACGCTGATCCCGAAGTACATCATCTTCAACCAGATGGGCTGGGTGGACACCTACCTGCCGCTGACGGTGCCCCACTTCTTCGCCGTGGACGCCTTCTTCATCTTCCTCATGGTCCAGTTCATCCGGACCCTGCCGACGTCGCTGGACGAGTCGGCGCGGATCGACGGCTGCGGGCACTGGGGGATCTTCTGGCGGATCATCATGCCGATGTCGCTGCCGGCGATCGGCACCACCGCGATGTTCACCTTCGTCTGGGCCTGGAACGACCTCCTCGGCCCGCTGCTGTACCTGCCGAGCTCGGACCTGTGGACGGTCTCGCTCGGGCTCAACTCCTTCCTCGACCAGACCGGCCAGAGCACCTACGGGACGCTCTTCGCGATGGCCACGCTGTCACTGGCCCCCATCGTCGGCTTCTTCATCGCCTCCCAGCGCCTCCTGGTCGAGGGCATCGCCACCACCGGGCTCAAGTGAGCCACCGCTCCACCACCACCGGCGGCACCACCGCCACCAGGACGTGCGGCACCGCAGCCGCCACGATGAAAGGACCAACGTCATGACCAAGCCACGCTCCCGACGGCTCCTCGCCGGTGCCGCGCTGGTGCTCGGCGTCGCGCTGACCAGCACGGCGTGCCTCAACCAGGGCCCGGCGGCCAGCTCCGACGGCCAGGGCGAGGTGGGCGGCACCATCCAGGTCGCCTGGTGGGGTGGTGAGTCGCGCAACGCCAAGACCAACGCCGTCATCGAGCAGTTCAACGAGGACTTCCCCGAGGTCACCACCGAGACCCAGTCCGCGGACTACGCCCAGTACTTCAACCGGCTCAACGTCCAGGCCTCCAGCCGCTCGCTGCCCTGCGTGGTGCAGATGCAGGACCGCCAGGTCAACGACTACGTCAAGCGCCAGACCCTGCAGCCGCTGGACGACATGGTCGCCTCCGGGGCCATCGACACCAGCAAGATCCCCCCGGCCGTGCTCGACGGCGGCCGCGGCAGCGACGGCAAGCTCTACTTCATCCCCTACGGCATCGCCTGGGACGCCCTGATGGTCAACACCACGCTGGCCGAGGAGGCCGGGGTCGGCGCGCCGCCGGAGAGCTGGGACTGGGACCAGTTCGTCAGCTACGTGAGCCAGGCCAAGGACCGCCTGCCCGACGGCACCTACGCGGTGGCCGCCGGTGGTGAGGAGCAGAACGCCTTCTACGCCTGGGCGGTCGGGCAGGGCATCGAGGTGTTCAACGCCGAGGGCCAGCTGGGCTTCACCAAGGAGCAGCTCAAGGAGTACTGGAGCCTGTGGCTCGACCTGCAGGAGCAGGGCATCGCTCTGCCGCCGGACATGTCGGCCGAGGAGCCGCCCGGCGCCGACCAGGGCTACCTGGCCACCGGCCAGCTGATGGTCGGCGTGCTGCCGGGCAACTCCCTCTACGTCTCCCAGCAGACCCTCGACGGTCGTGACGGCGGCCAGCTGCAGGCGGCCCGCTACCCCGACGGCCCGGCCGGGATCGGCAACATCCTCGTCGCCTCCGGTTTCGGGATCTCCTCCAACTGCGACAACGTGCCCACCTCCGCGGCGTTCATCGACTTCTTCACCAACGACGTGGACGCCCAGGTGGCCTTCGCCGCCGACAACGGGGCCCCGACCAACACCGACGTGCTGGACGCGCTGACCGCCGAGGACTCCGAGCTGCCCGATCTCAAGCGTGACGAGCTCGAGCAGTACCGCGCGATCAGCGAGGACAACCCGCCGAAGGTCAACTACCCGCCCGGCTTCAACGCCGTGTTCCAGCAGGCCTTCACCCGCAACTACAACGAGGTCGCCTTCGGGCGGCTGACGCTGGACCAGGCGGTGGACTCCTTCTTCAACGAGACCAACGCCAGCCTCGGCTGAGCCCCACCGACGCCCGGGCGGACCCCCGTCCGCCCGGGCGCCACCGGCACCGAGCCGGTCCCCGACCACCCACCGGCACCGAGCCGGTTCCGAGCCACCCCGCCGGCGCGAGCCGGCCGATGCACCGCCAGGAGATCCGATGCCCTTCCCCGACCAGCCCGCCGGCGCCCTCACCGGGCTCCGGGTGCTCGACCTGACCCAGGTGATGTCCGGTCCGTACTGCACGATGATGCTGGCCGACATGGGCGCCGACGTCATCAAGGTGGAGAACCCCGCCGGCGGCGACCAGACCCGGGTCTCCTGGGGCTACGCCGTCAAGGGCGACGACAGCCGGGCCTTCCTCGCCCTCAACCGCAACAAGCGCAGCGTCCGCATCGACCTCAAGGACGAGGCGGGCCGGGAGGACTTCTACCGTCTGGTGGCCACCGCCGACGTGGTGGTGGAGAACTTCCGCCCCGGCGTCACCGCCCGCCTCGGCATCGACTACGAGACCCTGAAGCAGCACAACCCGGCGCTGATCTACGCCAGCATCTCCGGTTTCGGCCAGACCGGGCCGTACTCCCAGCACCCCGGCTACGACCTCGTCGCCCAGGGCATGTCGGGGGTCATGAGCATCACCGGCGAGCCGGACGGCGACCCGGTCAAGTGCGGGCTGCCGGTCGCCGACCTCGGCGCCGGCATGTTCACCGCCTTCGGCATCGTCACCGCCTACGCCTCGCGGCTGAGGACGGGTGAGGGCCAGTACCTGGAGGTGTCGCTGTTCGAGGCGGCGCTGGCGATGTCGGTGTGGGAGTCGACGGAGTACTGGGCGACCGGTGAGGTGCCGCAGGCCCTCGGCTCGGCCAACCGGATGTCGGCGCCCTACCAGGCCTTCCGCGCCAGCGACGGCTACCTCACCATCGGCGCCAACAACGAGCGGCTGTGGACCCGGCTCTGCGACGTCCTCGGCGCACCGGAGCTGGTGCAGGACGAGCGGTTCACCACCAACACCCTGCGGATGGGTCACCGGGCCGAGCTGGTCGCCACCCTCACCCCCCTCTTCGCCACCCGCACCGTCGAGGAGTGGGTGACCGCGCTGCTGGCCGTCGGGGTGCCGGCCGGACCGATCCGCGACTACTCCTACGTCCTCGACTCCGACCCCCACGTCGCCGCCCGCGGTGCGGTGACCAGCTTCGAGCACCCGGTCGAGGGCACCATCAAGACCCTCGCCTCGCCGGTGCGGCTGCAGGGCACCCCGCCCACGGTCCGCTCCGCACCGCCGCTGCTCGGCGAGCACGACGGGCTGCTGGACGAGGTGCGGGTGGCGGGGTCGGCCCGTGGCTGAGCCCGCCCCGGCCGCACCCGCCGCGGAGGTGCGTCTGCACCGCGGGGGCGCGGTCGCCGTCCTCACCCTGGACCACCAGCGCAAGCTCAACGCGCTCACCTGGTCGATGTACGACCAGCTCGAGCAGCACGCCTGGGGGCTGGCCGCCGACACCTCGGTGCGGGCGGTCGTCCTCACCTCCGCCGGCGACCGCGCCTTCGCCGCCGGCACCGACATCGCCCAGTTCACCGACTTCGACGCCGGGCGCGGGGTGGCCTACGAGCACCGGGTAGCGCAGGTGCTGGAGGCCCTGGCCGCCGTCCCGGTGCCGGTGGTGGCGGCCGTGCCGGGGCTCGCGGTCGGCGCCGGGCTGGTGCTCGCGGCGGCCTGCGACCTGGTGGTCGCCGCCGAGGACGTCCGCTTCGGCGCCCCGGTCGCGCAGACGCTGGGCAACTGCATCGACGCCGGCGCGGTCCGGCTGGTCCGCGACCGGGTGGGCCGGGCCTGGACCGACCGGATGCTGCTCGGCACCGACCTCGTCACCGCCGCCGACCTGGCGGGCACCGGTTTCGTCACCCGCCTGCTGCCGGCCGGCACCGACCCCCGCCCGGTCGCGCTCGAGCTGGCCGGACGGGTCGCCGGC
>NZ_QPKK01000237.1 GCF_003344635.1 Desertihabitans aurantiacus | reverse complement strand
CGGTGGCGTCTCCCCGCTGGCCCACTACCGCCTGGCCGCCCGCTGGGGCGCGGTGGGCTCGTGGTCGCGCTACCACACCGGCACCGACCTCTCCGCCCCGATCGGCACCCCGATCCGCGCGGCCGCCGACGGCGTCGTCGTCCCGGCCAACGGCGGCGGCTGGGCCGGCACCCACGTCATCATCAAGCACGCCGACGGCAGCAAGACGCTCTACGCGCACATGGCGAGCACCGCCGTCTCCCCCGGCCAGCAGGTCACGGCCGGCAGCATGATCGGCGTGGTCGGCATGACCGGCCGCACCTTCGGCCCCCACCTCCACTTCGAGTGGTACCCGGCCGGCGCCTCCACCAGCAACCCCTACGAGACGCGCGATCCCGCCGTCTGGATGCTGTCCCACGGCGTCCGGCTCTGACACCGAGACCAACCTGGCCCCCGCTGCGACCCAGCGGGGGCCAGGTTTTCTTCTGCTCGAACGGCGACGGCTGACCGATGTCGACGGTCAGTGACGAGGTCCGCCGTGTCGGCACCGAGCACCGGCGCGGCGTCCGGTGAGGTGAGCGGCCGACCGGCCGCCCACATCGGTCTTGTCGTCCGCTCCGGTGGGCGTTCGCCCTTCGACAGGCTCAGGGCGCTGTGGGTGGCGTCCGTGCGCGGGTGCCGTCAGGTAGCGAGTGTCGTCCCTGCCCAGACCTCCACGCAGGACGCCTAGAGCTTCTCCAGCGGGGCGTGCTTGAGGGAGAGGCGCTTCACGCCGACGGAACCGAAGTCCACATCGGCCTTGGTGGCGTCGCCCGTCCCGCTCGTCGCGATCACCGTGCCCATCCCGAAGGTGCTGTGCAGCACACGGTCACCGGCGTCCAGGGACGGCACCTGCCGGGCAGTCGGGCGGGCGCCGTAGCCGACGGCGCTGCGCCAGCTGCCCAGCGAGCTGTCGGCCTCGTTGCGGCGGGTGGCCGAGGTGGTGGCCCAGCTGGCCACCGCCGCACCGGTGCGCCGCCAGTCGTAGAGATGGGCCGGGATCTCCTCGAGGAACCGGCTCGGCGGGTTGTACTGCGGGGCGCCCCAGGCCGTCCGCACCACCGCACGGGACAGGTGCAGCCGCTTGCGGGCCCGGGTGATGCCGACGTAGGCCAGCCGGCGCTCCTCCTCCAGCTCGCTGCGGTCGGTGAGCGCCCGCTGGTGCGGGAACACCCCGTCCTCGCACCCGGTGAGGAAGACGGTGTCGAACTCCAGCCCCTTCGCGGTGTGCAGGGTCATCAGCGTGACCATGCCTCCGCCGTCGTCGGCGTCGGGGATCTGGTCGGAGTCGGCGACCAGGGCGATCCGCTCGAGGAAGGCCGGCAGCGAGTCGTCCGGCTCGGGGGCTCCGCCGGCCAGCTCGTCGCCCAGCTCCAGCGCCTCCCGGTCGCGGGACCCGTCCTCCGCCGTCTGCTCCTCCTCGGCACGGGCCGCGGCCACCTCGGCGGTGATGTCCTGGGCGTGGGCGTTCGCGACGAACTCGGCGGCCACGGACACCAGCTCGACCAGGTTCTCCAGCCGGGTCTCGTCCTGGGGGTCCTTGCTGCTCTGCAGCTCGGTCAGGTAGCCCGACTCCTGCAGCACCGAGGTGAGCACCTGGTCGGCCGGGACGCCGTCGGCGACCATCTGCTCGTGCGCGTCCAGCAGGGCGGCGAAGGCCTCGATCTGCTTGGCCGAGCGGGTCGCCAGACCCACCGCCTCGTCGCTGCGGCGCAGCGCCTCGCCGAAGGAGATCTGCTCGCGCTCGGCGAGGGTCGCGATCGCCGCCTCCGCCCGGTCGCCGATCCCGCGCTTGGGGACGTTGAGGATGCGTCGGACCGAGACGTCGTCGGACCGGTTGGCGATGGCGCGCAGGTAGGAGATGGCGTCGCGGACCTCACGCCGCTCGTAGAAGCGCACCCCGCCGACCACCTTGTACGGCAGCCCCACCCGGATGAAGACGTCCTCGAAGGCCCGCGACTGGGCGTTGGTGCGGTAGAAGACGGCCGTCTGCCCGGGCGTGGTCAGGCCCTCGTCGGTCAGCCGGTCGATCTCGCCGGCCACGAACTGGGCCTCGTCGTGCTCGGTGTCGGCGACGTAGCCGGTGATCAGCGGGCCGTCCCCGGAGTCGGACCACAGCCGCTTCTCCGGACGCTCGGCGTTGCGGGTGATGACCGCGTTGGCCGCGGAGAGGATGTTCTGGGTGGAGCGGTAGTTCTGCTCGAGCAGGATCGTCTCCGCGCCGGGGAAGTCGCTCTCGAAGTCGAGGATGTTGCGGATGGTCGCACCGCGGAAGGCGTAGATCGACTGGTCGGAGTCGCCGACCACCATCAGCCCCGGCGCCTCGATCGAGTGCTCGCCCTCCTCCTCGGCGCACAGCTCGCGGACCAGGGCGTACTGGGCGTGGTTGGTGTCCTGGTACTCGTCGACCAGCACGTGGCGGAAGCGGCGCCGGTACTGCTCGCGGACGTCGGGGAAGGCCTGCAGCAGGTGCACCGTCGTCATGATGAGGTCGTCGAAGTCGAGCGCGTTGGCCGCCCGCAGCCGCTGCTGGTAGGTCTTGTAGGCCTCGGCGTAGGGCTCCTCGGCCGGCGAGGCGACGTGGGCCGGCGCGGACTCGTGGTCGACCAGCTCGTTCTTGAGGTTGGAGACCCAGTTCATCACCCCGCGGACGGGATAGCGCTTCGGGTCGAGCTCGAGGTCGCGGCAGACCAGCGTCATCAGCCGCTTGGCGTCGGTGTCGTCGTAGATGGAGAAGGTGCGGGTGTAGCCGAACCGGCCGATCTCCGCGCGCAGGATCCGCACGCAGGCGGAGTGGAAGGTGGAGACCCACATCAGCCGTGCGCGGTTGCCGACCAGGTCGGCCACCCGGTGCCGCATCTCGGCGGCGGCCTTGTTGGTGAAGGTGATGGCCAGCACCGAGCCGGGGTGCACGTTGCGCTGGCTGACCAGCCAGGCGATCCGACGGGTCAGCACCCGGGTCTTGCCCGAACCGGCGCCGGCGACCACGAGCACCGGCGGCCCCTCGTGGGTGACGGCCTGGCGCTGCGGCCCGTTCAGCCCGTCCAGCAGCATCTCCTCGGTGAGCCGCGGACGCCGTCCCTCCCCCGCCGCGCCGTCGGCTCTGGGGGCGGGCGCGGACGTCCTCGCCGGGGCCGGCGCGGAGGTCTCGACGGGGGGCAGGCTGGCGAACAGGTCTGGCTGGCTCATGACCCCGCCAGCCTAGTGGCGGGTCCTGACTAGACTCCCGCCATGCGGCTGCCACGGATCTCCCTGCGGAGGTTGGTGAGCAGGGTCCTCGCCTGCGTGCTGGCCGTCCAGGGGCTCACCCTCGGTGCACTGTTCGTCATCGACCTCCGGCGCAAGCGGCTCCGCTCCCCCGCCCGCTTCCCGAAGCTGCGTCCGAGCACCGTGCCGATCGACGCCGGTGAGCTGACGGTCTTCACCTACGGCCAGGACCTCTACGACGACATGCTGGAGGGCATCCGCAACGCGCGGAAGCGGATCGTCCTGGTGACGTTCATCTGGAAGGGCGACCGCACCGGCCGGGCGTTCAAGAAGGCCCTGGTCGAGGCGGCCGACCGCGGGGTGGAGGTCTGCCTGGTCTACGACGAGTTCGCCAACCTCGTGGTGCCGCGGCCGTTCTTCTCCTTCCCCAGCCACGTCAACGTCCTGCGGCACCCGCTGGTGTGGGGTGGGCTGGGGTGGCTCAACCCGCGCAACCTCGGACGCAACCACAACAAGCTGATGGTGGTGGACTCCGAGATGGCCTGGGTCGGCGGCTACAACATCGGCTCGCTCTACGCCACCGACTGGCGCGACACCCACGCCCGGGTGACCGGTCCGGTGGTGGCCGACCTCGAGGACGCCTTCGTCGACTACTGGAACGAGCTGCCGGGCCGGCACCCGATGCTGCCCGAGGTCGCCACCCGCTCCTGGCACAGCTCCGTGCGGGTGCACCGCAACATCCCCCGGCGGGCGCACTACCCGATCCGCGGGATGTACCTGGAGGCGATCGACAAGGCCACCGACCACATCTGGCTGACCCACGCCTACTTCGTCCCCGACGACGACATCGTCCGGGCGCTGCTGGCCGCGGCGAGCCGGGGCGTGGACGTCCGGCTCATCGTCCCGGCCGCCTCGAACCACATCACCGCCGACTGGTTGTCGCGGGGCTACTACGCCCAGCTGCTGGCCGGCGGGGTGCGGCTGTTCCTCTACCAGGGGGCGATGGTGCACGCCAAGACCGCCACCATCGACGGCCAGTGGTCGACCATCGGCACCGCCAACCTGGACGCGCTCAGCCTGGCCGGCAACTACGAGATCAACCTCGAGCTGACCGCGGCCGAGGTGGCGGCCAAGCTCGAGGAGGTCTTCACCATCGACCTCAGCAACTGCACCGAGCTGACCCTGGCGGAGTGGCAGGCCCGACCGATGATGGTGAAGTTCTCCGAGACCGTGCTGCGGCCCTACCGCCGCTTCCTCTGAGCCGTCTCCTCCGAGCGGGGCGCCGGTCGCTCACCACAGCACGGCCAGCGCCGCGTTGCCCAGGGTGAGCAGCAGGATGATCGCCCAGAGCCCCTTGGGGATGGAGTCGAAGCGGCGGTTGAGCACCACCAGCACGGTGACCAGCAGCGTGACCACGAGCTTGATGCCGATCTTCACGTGGTTGACGTCGACGTCGCCCACCTCGTTCACCCCGACCAGCGCCAGCCCGCTGACCAGCTGGGTGAGCGCCCCGTGCAGCATGGCGGCGTTGACCACCGGCTCGCGGTCGCGGAGCTGCACGAAGGCCCCGCCGAAGAGGGCGGCGAAGCCGACCAGGTGGAGCAGCAGCAGCAGGCCGTGAACCCAGTCCATCGCCGTCATGGCGCAGACGATAGCCAGTCCGCGCCGTCGGCGCGGGCCGAGCGCGGGTGCGAACTGGGGAACTCTCAGGGTGTGCCGCCCGTTTGGCGTCCGCGGATGGGGCTACTGTGGGGGCATGGGAACCATCATCGCCTACATCGTCATCGGGCTCATCGGCGGCGCGATCGCCAAGCTGATCCTCCCGGGTAAGCAGGGAGGCGGCTGGATCGCCACCATCATCCTCGGCATCGTCGGAGCACTCCTCGGAGGCTTCCTCGGCGGGCTGCTGTTCGACGTCAGCTACAGTGACGTGTTCTCCATCCAGGGCGTGATCACCTCGATCGTCGGGGCGCTCATCATCCTCGTCATCTGGGGCCTCATCAGCCGCCGCTCCTCTGCGCGCGCCTGATCCCAGCGCACGACGGCCTGGCACCACCACGGTGGTGCCGGGCCGTCGTGCGTCCGGGTTCAGACCAGCTTGCGGTCGGTGGCCCAGCGGGTGAGCTGGTGCCGGTTCGACAGCTGCAGCTTGCGCAGCACCGAGCTGACGTGGGTCTCGACGGTCTTGATGGAGATGAAGAGCTCGCGCGCGACCTCCTTGTAGGCGTAGCCGCGGGCGATCAGCCGCAGCACCTCCCGCTCGCGCTGGGAGAGCCGGTCGAGGTCCTCGTCGATGCTGGCGATGTCGATCGCACCGGAGAAGGCGTCCAGCACGAACCCGGCGAGCCTGGGGGAGAACACGGCGTCGCCCTCCGCGACCCGGCGGATGGCGTCGATCAGCTCCGCGCCGCTGATCGACTTGGTGACGTAGCCCCGCGCGCCACCACGGATGACACCGATGACGTCCTCGGCGGCGTCGGAGACCGACAGCGCGAGGAAGCGCTGGTCGGGGTTCTGCGCGTGCACCTGCTTGAGCACCTCGACGCCTCCGCCGCCGGGCAGGTGGACGTCGAGCAGGACCACGTCGGGCCGGGTCTGCAGGATGGCCCGGACGGCGCTCGGCACGTCCTCGCCCTCCCCCACCACCTGCACCGTGCGGCCGATCTCGGAGCGCACCCCGCTGCGGAACATGGCGTGGTCGTCGACCAGCACCACCCGCAGCGGGCCGCGCCGGGCCGGGTCGGTGGGTCCCTCCGCCCCC
>NZ_QPKK01000236.1 GCF_003344635.1 Desertihabitans aurantiacus | reverse complement strand
TGGCGGTGCGGACGGCCGGTCCATCACCAGGGTCGGCGCCGGCGACCCGGGCCCGGACGGCGCCGGTCGCCGGGACGGCTCGAGCCGGACGCCCCGCCACGGCCGTTCCTGGCTCCAGCGCACCGGCTCCTGCCAGCCCTGGGCCTCGGGCGGCGGAGCGGGTCGGTGCGGGACGACGGGCACGGCCCCATCCTCGCCGACCGGCCCAAGAGCGGGCCCGTCCGGCGGTCCGGCCGAGCGCCGGAGCACCCCGCGCTGCGTGGAAGAATGGCCGCCATGTCCTCGCTGCCCCACACGCTGAGCGAACGGCTGCAGGCCGTGGCCGGCGTCGATCCCGAGCTGCGCGCGGCGACCAAGCCGCAGTTCGGGCACTTCCAGTCCAACGTCGCCCTCCGGCTGGCCAAGGCGGAGGGACGTCCGCCGCGGGAGGTGGCGCAGCGACTGGTGGAGCAGGCCGACCTGTCCGACCTGTGCGAGACGCCGGAGATCGCCGGGCCCGGGTTCATCAACCTGCGGCTGCGTACCGAGGTGCTCGCGGCCGCCGCTTCGGAGGTCCGCGCCGACCCGCGGCACGGGGTCGAGCCGCAGCCCACCCAGACCGTGGTGATCGACTACTCCGCGCCCAACGTCGCCAAGCAGATGCACGTGGGCCACCTGCGCTCCACGATCATCGGCGACTGCCTGGCCCGGGTGCTGCGCGCGCTCGGCCACACCGTCATCGCGCAGAACCACATCGGCGACTGGGGACGGCAGTTCGGGATGCTGGTCGAGCAGATCCTCGACGAGCAGCTGGACGTCGCCGCGCTCGACCTGGCCGGTGCGGAGGAGCTCTACCGCCGCGCCAACGACCACTTCAAGGCCGACGAGACCTTCGCCGACCGGGCCCGCCGCCGGGTGGTGCTGCTGCAGTCCGGGGACGAGGACACCCTGGCGATCTGGCGGCAGCTGATCGACATCTCGCTGGCCGGTTTCCACGAGGCCTACGCCCGGCTCGGGGTGCTGCTCACCGACGCCGACCTGGCGGGGGAGTCCACCTACAACGACGACCTGCCGCGGGTGGTCGCCGAGCTGGAGGCCAGCGGCGCGGCTGTGGTCGACGACGGTGCCCTGGTGGTCTTCGTCGAGGGCTTCAACGCCCCGATGATCGTGCGCAAGCGCGACGGCGGCTTCGGCTACTCCGCCACCGACCTGGCTGCGGTGCGCCGCCGGGTCGGCGAGCTGGGCGCGGACCGGATCCTCTACGTGGTCGGCAGCGAGCAGACCTTCCACTTCAACCAGGTCTTCGCCGTGGCCCGCAAGGCCGGCTTCCTCCCCGAGCGGGTGCAGGCCGAGCACGTCGGCTACGGGATGGTGCTCGGCACCGACGGCAAGCGGCTGCGCACCCGCGACGGCGGCACCATGAAGCTGGCCGACCTGCTGGACGCCGCCGAGGAGCGGGCCGCCCGGCCGATCGCGCTGGCCGCGGTCAAGTACGCCGACCTGTCCAACAGCCTGGTCAAGGACTACGTCTTCGACCTGGACCGGATGGTGCAGACCGTCGGCGACACCGGGCCCTACCTGCAGTACGCCCACGCCCGGCTCTGCCAGCTGCTGCGTCGCGCCGAGGCCGAGCAGGCCCAGGTCGGCGAGGCGGTGACCGTGCTGGACGAGCCGGCCGAGCAGACCCTGGCGCTGCTGCTCACCCGCTTCGGCGAGACGGTGGCCGAGGTCGGGCAGACCCTGCAGCCGCACCGGCTCTGCGCCTACCTCTACGAGCTCGCCGGGGCGCTGTCGGTGTTCTACGAGCAGTGCCCGGTGCTCAGGAGCGAGGGCGAGGTGCGGGCGTCCCGGCTGGCGCTGTGCGTCACCGTCCGCGACGTGCTCGCCGCGGGGCTGGACCTGCTCGGCATCGAGGCCCCCGACCGGATGTGACGCCGGGGCGTCAGCCCTGGGTCGCCTTCGCCCTCGACACCCGGGCCTCGCCCGGGGCCTGGTAGTCCAGCACCGGCTCGGGGTGGGTCCGGCGGTCGGCGGCCAGCCAGGCGGCGCCGATGATGCCGGCCTTGTTCTTCAGCACGGCCGGCACGATGGGGGAGTTCAGCCGCAGGTGCGGCAGGAACTGCTCGTGGTCCTTGGAGACGCCGCCGCCGACCACGATGAGGTCGGGCCACAGCAGCTTCTCCACCACCTCGTAGTAGCGCTGCAGCCGCGGCACCCACTCCTCGTAGGAGAGACCCAGCTTGTCCTTGACCCCCGAGGAGGCCTGGCTCTCGGCGTCGTGGCCGTCGATCTCGAGGTGGCCGAGCTCGGAGTTCGGCACCAGCACCCCGCGGTGGATGATCGCCGAGCCGATGCCGGTGCCCAGCGTGGTCAGCAGCACCAGCCCCGGGTGGTCCTTGGCGGCGCCGTAGCGGACCTCGCCCACCCCGGCGGCGTCGGCGTCGTTGACCAGGTAGATGTCACGCTGCAGCCGGTCCTCGAAGACCTTCTCCGCCTCGCAGTCGATCCAGGAGGCGTGGATGTTGGCCGCCGACCGGGTGCGGCCGTGGGTGACCACCGACGGCACCGTGACCCCGATCGGGCCGTCGCCGATCTGGTCGGAGAAGTGCTCGACGATCTGCGCCACCACCTCGGCCACGTTGTCCGGGGTCGACTCCCCGGGGGTGTCGATGCGCAGCCGCTTGGCCGCGAACTCACCCTTCTTGAGGTCGACCGGGGCGCCCTTGATCCCCGATCCGCCGATGTCGATGCCGAGAACAGGCTTGGTCACGGGTCCGACCCTAGAGCACCCGGCCGACGGCGGGCCGACCGGTCAGCGGGTCGGCTCTCCCGGCGGGAAGGGCGTCTCCGGGGCAGGCGCGGCCGGCTCCTCGGCCTCTGCGGGCTGGCGCAGCACCGGACCGGCGGCGCTGCCCGGGACGGCGCTGGCGCGGGCGGTGCGCATCCGGTCGAGCTGGCTCAGCGCCGTCCGGCGGGCGTGCCCGGGCTCGACGTGCACGATCGCGAGGTTGACCGGTCCGGGCGTGGTGTCGACGTTCACGGTGGCCAGCCCGAGCGCGCGCTGCAGCGGGCCCTGGGTGAGCCGCACCGACTGGGTCTTGGCGTGCGGGACCACCTCGGTGATGGCGTAGAGCCAGCCGCGCCGGGTCACCACGACCCGCTCGTCCCAGCCGTGCCGCAGCGTCCACCAGTTCCACGGCCGCAGCCAGGCGGCGCCGCGGGGGGAGGGGTGCAGCTCGATCGCCTCGAGGTCGACCTCGGGCATGATCGCCGCCAGCGCCGTACGGACCTGCTCCTCGGTGGCGACGGGGAACAGCAGCGAGCTCTTGGTGTCGGTCTGCTGGCCGTCCTCGCCGCTGCTGGTGTGGCCGAGGACGTCCATCCGCACCCGGTACAGCCCGAGCGCCTTCCAGGTGGCCGGCTGCCCGATCGACAGGCCCTGGATGCGGTCCACCGGGACGGACTGGCTGGTCAGGCTGGTCAGACCGCGGGAGATCCGCAGCCCGCGGCCGCTGCGGGAGAGGGTGTAGTTGAACTGGCTGATGAGGTACATGCTCACCGTGGTCAGCAGGGCGATCCCGAGCGGGATGATGCCGCCGAGGGCGAAGAGGATGACGCCGAGGACGCCGGTGACGACCAGCCCGACCACGAGGGCCACCGCCGGCAGCAGGAAGTCCAGCGAGAGCAGGAAGCCGAGCACCAGCTGGCGGGGGCTGAGCCGCACCAGCACCTCGTCGGCGCTGCTGAGGTCGGTCCACGCGCTGGCCTGCGGCCCCTCCTCGGCGATGCTGCTCCGCTCGCCGGTGGCGCGCTGCACCAGGTAGTCGCGCAGCCGGGTGGCGCGGGCACGGCTGAGGTACTTCAGGCTGGCCCCGGAGTCGCCGGCGCCGGCCTCGAGCTTGAGCTCGGCCAGCCCGAAGATGCGGGCGGCGAAGGGCTGGGTGACGTCGATCGACTGCAGCCGCTGGAACGGGATCTTCTTCGAGCGGCGGGTGAGCACCCCGGTCTCGATCCGCAGCTCCTCGTCGTCGATGACGAAGCGGGTGAACCGCCAGGTGACGAATCCGGCCGCGGCCGCGACGAGGAACACGCCCGCCACCGCCAGCAGGACCCACTGCAGCGAGCCGGCCAGGTCGGTCAGCCAGCTGTCACCGTCCCCGTCCGGCACCAGCTCCCGGCCGACCGCGACCAGGATCGCCACCAGGACGACCCAGCCACGGATCAGCGGGGTGAGCGGGTGCGGGCGCTCGAAGGTCTTGCCCTCGGCATCCACCTGCGCGGGCGGCTCGGCCCCCGCGCCGGGCGGGAGGGTGCCCGGGGCCGTGCGGTCGGGGCCGGGCGGGGGCGTCTCCGGCGTGGAGCTCACAGCCCGGACAGCCTTGCCTCGGCGCGTTCGGTGAGCTGGTCGCGCAGCCGGGCGGCCTGGTCGGCGGTGAGCCCGGGGATGGTGGCGTCGGTGCTGGCGCTGGCGGTGACGAGCTTGACGGTGGCCAGGCCGAAGGCCCGCTCGAACGGACCGGTGGTGACGTCGACCACCTGCATCCGGCCGTACGGCACCACCGTCAGCCGGCGGAACATCACGCCCCGCGTGATGTAGAGCTCGTCCTCCAGCTCGGCGTAGCCCCACGCCCGCCAGCGGCGGCGCAGCAGCGCGAGGTCGAGCACGGCGATCACCGCGAACACCCCCCAGATCAGCGCGCTGATCCACCACTGGTCGCTCAGCACGCCGACCAGCACGGCCGGGATGGTGGAGACCAGCACGCAACCGATCACCGTGCCGAGCAGGGAGTAGGTCTGCCAGCGGGGGGAGATGCGTTGCCAGTCGGTGCGGGGCGGCGCGAAGAGCTGGTCCACGGGTCCCAACCTAGTGGCGAGGTCCGACGGTGGCTATCGGCCGATGCGGCCGCAGCCGTGGCCGGTGTGGCCGCCCTTCTTGAGCTTCTTGCGCACCGCCTTGGGCAGCTTGACCTCGATGCCGCCGAACATCACCAGGCCCCGCAGCACGAGCGTCGGCGCCCCGGGCGGTGCGGCGGGCACCTTGACCTCGCTGCCGCCGAAGACCGCCATCGTCTCGTTGCGCACCGCCATCCCCTCGGGGACCGTGATCTCCAGGCCGCCGAACATCACCAGCCCGTTGATCTCGATCTCGTCGCCCTCCAGGACCGCCTCGGTGAGGTCGATCTCGCCGCCGCCGAACATCACCAGCAGCTGGTTCTGCCGGTGCACCCGCCAGACGCCCTTGCGCTCGAATCCGCTGAACATCGCCATCATCCGGTCCGGGGCCGCCGACGGGGAGGTGCGGTCGACGGTCGGCCCGGCCGGGGTGGAGGTGCTCGGCAGCGGTCGGTCCAGCGGGATGAGGTCGTCGGTGAGCGGGATCAGCTCGTCGAAGGTGCGGGCGCGCATCGCGGCGTCCAGGCGCTCCTCGTGCTCCTCGTGGGTGAGCCGGCCCTCGGCGTAGGCGGTGCTCAGCACGGCGGCGACCTTCGACCGGTCGGTGTCGGAGGCCCGCAGGGAGCCGGGGCGCGGGGTCGGGCGGCCGGCCGGGTCGGGGTCCCGGACGTCCGGGGTCTGCGGCTGGGCCGACAGCAGCGGCCACTCGCCGCGCTCGGGCTGGACGGAGTTCTGCACGCCCCCACGCTATGCCCGGCGACGGCCGCCGTCAGCAGGTGGCGGCACCGATCCGGGCCGCCTCAGGGAGGCCACCCAGGCAGGCGATGCGCTAGAGTGACGCCGCGACGCAGGGGTTCCGGCCCCGCCGCGGCGTCTCGCGGATGTAGTTCAATGGCAGAACATCAGCTTCCCAAGCTGAGAATGCGGGTTCGATTCCCGTCATCCGCTCCACCACCTCCCCATCCAGAGGTTGACCCTCTCCCTGCGGGAGACCACACGCTGGCGTCATGTCAGAGATCTCTCCGCCGCCCCGCTACCCCCGCCCGCTCGCGCTGACCGGCCGCCGCGCCGTCGTCGTCGGCGGCACCCGAGGGCTCGGGGCCGCAGTGGTCGACCGCCTGGCCGACGCCGG
>NZ_QPKK01000235.1 GCF_003344635.1 Desertihabitans aurantiacus | reverse complement strand
CGGCGTCCTCGACGGCCTTGGCGGCCTGGTTGGCCCGCCGCCGCGCGTAGCGCTGCTGGGACCAGCCGCCGGCCTTGGTGCGTCCCTGCACGTAACCCGAGCCGACCTTGCTGGCCACCAGCTCCTCGCCGACGAAGACCCCGGCCGCGTGCCCGCCGCGGCGGGCCAGCAGGACGCCGACGGTGCGGTCGCGGGCGACGTGGTCGAGCAGCGCGGCGAGCGGGTCGTCCCCGGGCGTCCAGGGCAGGAAGGGGACGGTCAGCACCGCCTCGGCACCGTCGGCGGCGGGGAGCAGCAGCGTGGCGGAGTCCGCGGTGGGGGTGAGGTGGCCGTGGCGGGCGGCGAAGCGCTCGACCCAGCCGGCCAGCCGGGCCCGGGGGACGCGGACGGTGCGGGTGCTCACGCGTCCCGATGCGGAGGAGGGGTCTGGACGTGACAGACCCGCGGGCACTTCACGTCCTGCCGGAGCAGGAGGTGGCCGGTGGACTCCCGGCGCCCGCGGGTCTGGGTGACGACGGTGGATTGGCCGGCTACCCGCCAGCCACGGCGGAAGTCAGCCCGCCGCCACCTCACTTGTCCGATAGTCACTCATAGATCGAACCACCTCCTTTCCGTGTACCGCCAACCTAGGTCGGCGACCGCCCGGACACAACGTCTTTTTCTTCCTCGCCGGGGACTAGGGTGGCGGTCCGTGAGCAACGGCGGCGACCTGATCCTGCGCGCGGAGCACGTCCTGCTCCCCGACGGCTGGCACGACGACGTCACCGTGGAGGTGGCCGGCGGACGCGTGCTGCGGATCTCCTCCGGGTCGGGCCCGGCCCCCGACCTCACCCTGGACGGCCGCGTCGTGCCGGGCTTCGTCGACACCCATGTGCACGGCGGCGGCGGGGCCAGCTTCTCCACCACCGACCCCGACGAGGTGCGCACCGTCGTCGAGACCCACGCCCGCGGCGGCACCACCACCACGATGGCCAGCCTGGTCACCGCCGAGATCGGCGTGCTGGTGGAGCAGGTGCGCACGCTGGTGCCCCTGGTGCGCTCCGGCGAGCTGGCCGGCATCCACCTCGAGGGCCCCTTCCTCAGCGAGCAGCGCTGCGGCGCCCACGACCCGGCCCTGCTGGTCGACCCCAGCCCCGAGCGGCTCGAACCGCTGCTCGACGCCGCGCAGGGGACGCTGGCGATGGTCACCCTCGCCCCGGAGCGTCCGCACGCGACCGAGGCGGTCCGCCGGCTGCGCGAGGCCGGCGTGCGGGTGGCGGTCGGTCACACCACCGCCGACGAGCAGCTGGCCGCCCGCACGGTCGAGGCCGGCGCCACCGTCGCCACCCACCTCTTCAACGCGATGTCCCCGGTGCACCACCGCGAGCCCGGGCCGATCCCGTTCCTGCTCACCGACCCCCGGGTCGTGGTGGAGCTGATCGCCGACGGCGCCCACGTCCACGACGACGTGCTGGCGATGGCGGTGGCCGCCGCCGGCCCGGACCGGGTCGCCCTGGTCACCGACGCGATGGCCGCCGCCGGCCGGCCCGACGGCGACTTCCGGCTCGGCGCACTCACCGTGCGGGTGCGCGACCGGGTGGCCCGGCTGGTGGACGCCGACGGCGTGGAGGGCTCGATCGCGGGCTCCACCCTCACCATGGACGGCGCCCTGCGGCGGGTGGCCGGTCTGCGCGGGCAGAGCCTGGCCTCGGCCTCGCTGATGGCCTCGACCACCCCGGCCCGGGTGCACCACCTCGACGGTGTCGGTCGCCTCTCCGAGGGGGCGCGTGCCGACCTGGTGCAGCTGGACGACCAGCTCGGCGTCCAGGCCGTGCTGCGAGCCGGCCGGCCGCTGGTGAGGATGGCCTAGGCTGTCCGGCGCGACGCCAGGACTGCCGGGAGGAGACGCCGCGTGAGTGAGCTCATCGACACCACAGAGATGTACCTGCGGACCATCTACGAGCTCGAGGAGGAGGGCATCACGCCCCTCCGCGCCCGGATCGCCGAGCGGCTGCACCACAGCGGCCCGACCGTCTCCCAGACCGTCGCCCGGATGGAGCGCGACGGCCTGGTGCGGGTGCACGGGGACCGCCACCTCGAGCTGACCCCCGAGGGCCAGGACCTGGCCATGCGGGTGATGCGCAAGCACCGGTTGTGCGAGCGGCTGCTCACCGACGTCATCGGGCTGGACTGGGAGCTCGTCCACGACGAGGCCTGCCGGTGGGAGCACGTGGTCTCCGAGCACGTGGAGCGGCGGCTGGTCGACCTGCTGCACGCCCCGGAGGAGTCCCCGTACGGCAACCCGATCCCGGGTCTGTCCGAGCTGGGCGTGGAGGGCCCCGAGACCGACTTCCGGGCCGGCACCGAGATGCTCTCCGACGTCGTCCGCTCGGCGGGGCAGGGCGAGACCCCCGTGGTGATCAAGCGGATGAGCGAGAACCTGCAGTCCGACGTCGAGTTCCTCGCCACCCTGCGCGCCGGTGGTGTGCAGCCCGGCGTCCGCGTGCTGGTCTCGGCCGGTGGGCTCGGCGTGCGGGTGGTGCCGGCCGAGCAGCCCGGCTGCGAGCTCGACCTCGAGACCGCCTCCCACCTCTTCGTCGCCCGGGCCGGCTGACCCCGGCACCCGATGCCCTCGATCGACTGGCGCCGCTACCTCGGCGAGTACCACCGCGAGCACCCCGGTGCCGTCCAGGAGGTGCTGCTGCGCGCCCGCTCCGGCGACCACAACCCCTACCGGTGGCTGGCCCGCGCCGTCCCGCCGACCGCCACCCGGGTGCTCGACCTGGCTTGTGGCGGCGGGGCGATGGTGCGCGAGCTGGCCGCCCCCGACCGGACCACGGTCGGGCTCGACCTCTCGGCCGCGGAGCTGGGGGTGGCCCGCGAGCTGTCGCCGGGGCACTGGGTGCAGGCCGACGGCGTCCGGCTGCCCTTCGCCGACGACTCGCTCGACGTCGTCACCAGCGCGCTCGGTCTGCTGGTCATCCAGCCGCTGGACGAGGCCATCCGCGAGATCACCCGGGTGCTGCGCCCCGGTGGCGCGCTGGCCGTGATCGCGCCGTCGGTGTGGCTGATGACCCCGCGGGAGGCGGCCGAGGTCACCCGGCTGACTGCCGTGCTGCGCAGCCGGCCGATGTTCCCCAACCCGATCGAGCGGACCGGGGTGAAGACCCTGCTGGCTCTGTTGCGGCTGCACCGGGTGGAGGACAAGCGCGAGGTGTACTTCTACCCGGTGGCCGGCGAGGACGACGCCGTCCGGCTGGTCAACGCCCTCTACCTGCCGCGGACGCCGCCGGAGCGCCGCGAGGCCGCCGTCGACCACCTGGTCCGGCGCAGCGAGCAGCACGGCCCGCTGCGGATCGCGATCGGTATGCGCCGCGTGGTGGCGATGAAGTGAGCCCGGCCCGGTCGCGGGTCGGTGCCGGCGCGGAATAGCCCGGCGGGCCCGTCGGTTCTCCCAGGGTCAGAAGGTTCCACACGAGAGGATGCCGCACATGGCCACCACCGAGATGACCTCGGCCAACTTCACCTCCACCATCAGCGAGAACGACATCGTGCTGGTCGACTTCTGGGCCGACTGGTGCGGTCCGTGCAAGCGCTTCGCGCCGGTCTTCGAGAAGGCATCGGAGGCCAACTCCGACATCGTCTTCGGCAAGCTCGACACCGAGGCCCACGGTGACGTCGCCGGCGGGCTGGGGATCTCCAGCATCCCGACGATCATGGCCTTCCGCGAGGGTGTCCTCGTCTTCAACCAGGCCGGTGCCCTCAACGGCGCCCAGCTCGACCAGGTGATCACCGCGGTCAAGGAGCTGGACATGGAGGCCGTGCACGCCGAGGTCCGCGCGGCCCAGGCGGGTCAGGGTGGCGCCGCCGCCCAGTGAGCCCGACGCCGGCCCCGGCCGGCTCGACGGGTTGCCACCCGCCGGACTGTGCGGCAGCTGTGCGCACGCGCTGCTGAACCGCACTCGGCGGGGGCCCGTCTACCTGCGCTGCGGCGCAGCCAGCAGCGACGACCGGTTGCCGAGGTACCCCCGGCTGCCGGTCGTCGCATGTCCGGCCCACCGGCCGCTGGCCGACGATTCCCCCGAGGACGGCCGCGCCTGACACAATGGCCCGGGCACCGGCCCTCGTAGCTCAGGGGATAGAGCAACCGCCTCCTAAGCGGTTGGTCCCAGGTTCGAATCCTGGCGAGGGCGCCATGACCGGACGCGACCAACTTGACCGGCGATGACGGACTTGACAACCGCCCGACACGATGATCACGTCTGGATGACGAAACCGCCGCGTCGATTGGCACCCCTGGAACCGGGTCCTAGAGTTGTCCTCGAGACGGGCGCCGGCGACATGTCTCCTGGGGGTGGGTAGACAGGTGCTCTTCAGCCCCGCTGGCGCCCGCTCCTCAACCTCGAGCAAGGCCCTCCGCCCGTCCGGGCGGGGGGCCTTCGCCGTTCTCGCGGTCGATAACATCGCGGCCATGAGCGCAGCAGGCCTCCGTCAGGCCCAGGAGAAGATGAAGGACGCCGGAGTCGCGCAGGCGGCGATCGACGTCTTCACCCACTACTACCGCCAGCTGGAGGAGGGGGCCACCGGTCTGATCCGGGAGGACACCATCCGCCCGCTCACCGAGGTGGACCAGCTGTCCTCCACCGAGGTCGACCCCGCCGCCGCTCGCGAGGCGCTCAGCCGGACCGTGGTGATCAAGCTCAACGGCGGTCTCGGCACCTCGATGGGGATGGACCAGGCCAAGTCGCTGCTGCCGGTGCGCGACGGCCGCACCTTCCTCGACCTCATCGTCGAGCAGGTGCGCCGGGCCCGGGCCGAGCACGACGTCAGCCTGCCGCTGCTGCTGATGAACAGCTTCCGCACCGTCGACGACACCCGCGCCGCGCTGGCCCGCCACGACGACCTGGTCGTGGACGGGCTGCCGCTGGACTTCCTGCAGAACACCGAGCCCAAGCTCCGCGCCGACGACCTCACCCCCGTGGAGTGGCCGGCCGACCCGTCGCTGGAGTGGTGCCCGCCCGGCCACGGCGACATCTACACCGCGCTGGAGGCCTCCGGGCTGCTGCAGAGCCTGCTCGACCGCGGCTACCGCTACGCCTCGGTGTCGAACTCCGACAACCTCGGCGCCGCACCCGACGCCACCCTGGCCGGCTGGTTCGCCGCCTCCGGTGCGCCCTACGCCGCCGAGCTGTGCCGGCGCACCGCCGCCGACCGCAAGGGCGGGCACCTGGCCGTGCGGGTCTCCGACGGCCAGCTCATCCTGCGCGACACCGCCCAGACCGCGCCGGAGGAGATGGACTTCTTCACCGACGAGCACCGCCACCCCTACTTCCACACCAACAACCTGTGGTGGGACCTCGAACAGCTGGCCGCCACACTGGCCGAGCGGGAGTCGGTGCTCGGGCTGCCGCTGATCCGCAACACCAAGAACGTCGACCCCGCCGACTCCTCCTCCCCGGAGGTCATCCAGGTCGAGACGGCGATGGGGGCGGCCATCGAGGTGTTCCCCGGGGCGACGGCCATCGTCGTCGGGCGGGAGCGGTTCCTGCCGGTGAAGACGACCAACGACCTGCTGCTGATCCGCTCCGACGTCTACGAGGTGGGCGAGCGCGCCACCCTGGACCGCGTGGTGGAGCGGGCGCCGCTGGTCGACCTCGACCCGGCCCACTACAAGAAGATCCGCGACTTCGAGGCCCGGTTCCCCGGCGGTGCGCCCAGCCTGCGCCAGGCGACCTCGCTGACGGTGCGGGGGGAGTGGACCTTCGGCGCCGAGGTGACGGTGCGCGGGGCGGTCGAGCTGACCGACGGCGAGGCCGGCACGATCGCCGACGGCTCGGTGCTGGAGTGAGCGACGGCCGCGGACCGCGTCCGAGCCTCGTGCAGTGCCTCGGGTACGCGGTCTGCGGCGAGCTGCTGGCGGAGACCGGACCAGGCACCGGCCGGGCGGTCGCCGACGCGGCCGGGGCGCTGGAGCGGCACGGCTGGGACGCGGCCGCGGTACGGGCCGACGCCGAGCGGCGCCGGGCGGCGGAGGAGCCCTG
>NZ_QPKK01000234.1 GCF_003344635.1 Desertihabitans aurantiacus | reverse complement strand
GCCAGGTGCTGCACGTCGACGCCGCCTTCGGCTTCGCCACCGGCGCCACCGGTGGACGCCTGCTCGACCCGGCGCTGGCCGGCGGGGCGATCCTCGACGTCGGCTGCTACCCGGTCTCGATGGCCCGCGCCGTGGTGGCCGCCGCCCGCGGCACCGCGGTCGCCGACCCGGTCGCGGTCACCGGCGGCGGGACGCTCGAGGGCGGCGTCGACGCCTGGGCCGTCGGCCGGCTCGACTTCGGCGACGTCACCGCCACCGTGCGCACCGGCGTCCGGCTGGCCGAGAGCGGCGTCGTCGTGCACGGCACCCGCGGCAGCATCCGGGTCCAGGACCCGTGGACCATCGGCGCCGAGCAGTCGCTGACCATCACGGTGGTCGGCCAGGAGCCGGTCGTCGAGCGGTTCGAGGGCGAGGCCTCCTACGCGCTCGAGGCCGACGGGCTGGCCGCGGCGGTCGGCACCGGCGACAGCCGGATCATGAGCCAGGCCGACAGCCTCGGCAACGCCCGGGTGCTCGACCAGTGGCGGGCCGCGCTCGGGCTGGTCTACCCCTTCGAGACCGACGACGCCCCGTTCCCCGCGCCGCTGGTCGCCCCGCTGCAGCGCGGGGTCGACGTGGACGGCAAGCCGGGCCCGATGCGCCACGGCCGGATCCCCGGCGTGGACAAGGACGTCTCCCGGCTCGTGATGGGCTGCGACAACCAGCAGACCCCCGCCCACGCGGCCGCCATGTTCGACTCCTTCTTCGCCGCCGGCGGCACCACCTTCGACACCGCCTGGCTCTACGGCGGCGGTCGCCAGGAGGCGCTGCTCGGCCGCTGGGTGCGCGAGCGCGGCGTCCGCGACGAGGTGGTCATCATCACCAAGGGCGCGCACAGCCCGCACTGCGACCCCGAGTCGATCAGCCGCCAGCTGCTGGAGTCGCTGGAGCGCCAGGGCACCGAGCACGCCGACATCTACCTGATGCACCGCGACAACCCGGAGGTGCCGGTCGGTGAGTTCGTCGACGTCCTCGACGAGCACGCGAAGGCCGGGCGGATCGGCGTCTTCGGCGGCTCCAACTGGACGCCGGCCCGCTTCGACGAGGCGAACGCCTACGCCGAGGCCAACGGCCGGCAGGGGTTCACCGTGCTGAGCAACCACTTCGGTCTGGCCGAGGCCCTCGACGTGCCGTGGAAGGGCTGCGAGCACGCCACCGACCGGGCGTCCAAGCAGTGGCTGGCCGAGCGGAAGGTGACGCTGCTGCCCTGGTCGAGCCAGGCCCGCGGCTTCTTCACCGGCCGGGCCCACCCCGACGACCACAGCGACCCCGAGCTGGTGCGCTGCTACTACAGCGAGGACAACTTCGAGCGGCTGCGCCGGGCCGAGAGCCTGGCCGCCGAGCTGGGGGTGCCGACCACCGCGGTGGCGCTGGCCTTCGTGCTGCACCAGGAGTTCCCGACGTTCGCCCTGATCGGGCCGCGCAGCATCGCCGAGACCCGCTCCTCGATGGCGGCGCTGGACGTCGAGCTCACCCCCGAGCAGCTGGCCTGGCTCGACCTGCTCTGAGCCGGTCGTGCGGCGGGCGGGACGCGGTCGGCGTCCCGCCCGTCGTGCGTCCCAGGCCGGTCAGACGCCCTGCGGGACGCCCTCGACCAGCAGGTAGCGGCGGTCGAAGGCGGTCTGGGCCAGCTCGAGGGAGGGCGCGTACTCCGCGGAGTGGTAGAAGGTGCGGGCCGCCTCGAGGGAGTCGAACTCGATGACGACCCAGCCCGCGCCGTCGGGGTCCGGCTCACCCTCGAGCACCTCGGCCTGCCCACCGCGGACCAGGTAGCGGCCCCCGGCGGCGGTCACCACCTCCGCGGCCTGTCGCAGGTACTCACTCGCCTGGTCGGCGTCGACGACGGTGCGGCGCACCAGCACGTATCCCTTGGCAGTCATGGACGCACCCTGGCACAGCGGCGGCCCGGCGCCGGTCGGCGTCCGGCTCAGCCGACCTCGGCCGAGCGGCCGTCCCGCAGCGCGACGACGTCCCCGCGCACCAGCTGGCGTCCGCGCCGGGTCTCCGCCTCGTCGTTGACCAGCACCACCCCGTCGGCGAGCACCCCCTTGGCCTCCGCGCCGGAGTCGATGAGGTTGGCCAGCTTGAGGAACTGCCCCAGCCGGATCTCCCCGCTCACCGGCACCACCTCGCGCTCAGGCACCCCACACCTCCGCCCCGGCGTCCCGATCCGGCGCGGCTGCGTCTCGGCTGCTGCTCATGGGCCCACCGTACGACCGCCGCCGACCCGGCGCGTCGCCGCTCCTAGACTCGGGCGCCATGAGCCCCCAGCCCCGCCGCAGCCAGGAGGTCGCGGCTGCGCTCAGCGCCGCCGGGGTGGACGCCGAGATCCGCCACCTCGACGACTCCACCCGCACCGCCGTCGAGGCCGCCCGCGCGCTGGGCTGCGAGGTCGGCCAGATCGCCAGCTCGCTGGTGTTCATGAGCGGTGACGAGCCCGTGCTGGTGCTGACCAGCGGACGCCACCGGGTGCAGACCGAGCTGGTCGACGAGCTGCTCGAGCTGGTCGAGCCGCTGCGCCGGGCCAGCCCCGAGCAGGTCCGCGCCGCGACCGGGCAGGCCATCGGCGGGGTCGCCCCGGTCGGTCACCCGCGGCCGCTGCGCACCGTGGTCGACCGGGCGCTGTTCGAGCACGACACCGTCTACGCCGCGGCCGGGACGCCGCACTCGATCGTCCCGCTCACCCCCGAGCAGCTGGTGCAGCTCACCAACGGCGTGGTGGGCGACGTCGGCCCGTGACCGCTCCGTGAACCGCTGGCGGCCCTCGCCGACCTTCCTCCTCACCGCCTACGGACCGACGCTGCTGGCCTCGATGGGGATCGGGGCCATCACCCCGCTGGTGGCACTGACCGCCCGCGACCTGGGCGCCGGCGTCGGCGTGGCCGCCTTCGTCATCGCCCTGCTCGGCATCGGCCAGCTCTGCGGCGACCTGCCGGCCGGGGTGCTGGCCGACCGGCTGGGTGAGAAGCGGGCCCTGGTGCTGGCCTGCCTGCTCGAGGCCGCCAGCCTCGCCGTCGCCTGCGTCGCCCCGGACGTCGTGGTGCTGGGTGCGGCGGTGTTCGCGGCCGGGGTGGCGAGCTCGGTGCTCGGGTTGGCGCGCCAGTCCTACTTCACCGTGGCCGTCCCCGCCGCCTACCGGGCCCGCGCGCTCTCCGGCCTGGGCGGCAGCCTGCGGATGGGTTTCCTCGTCGGGCCGCTGGTGGGGGCGGGGCTGATCGCCGCGTCCGACCTGTGGGCGGCCTACGCCTTCGCCGCCCTGATGAGCCTGTTCGCCGGGCTGGTCACCCTCGCCCTGCCCGACCTGCCCAGCACCGGACGCCCGCGCGGGACGGCGCCGCGGGTGGCGCTGCGCGAGGTGCTGTGGGAGCACCGCCGGGTGCTCGCCACGGTCGGCGTCGGCTCGCTGCTCATCATGATGGTGCGGGCGTCGCGGCAGTCGATCATCCCGCTGTGGGCCGACTCCCAGGGCATCGACCCGGCCGTCACCAGCATCATCTTCGGCATCTCCGGGGCGATGGACATGCTGATGTTCTTCCCCGGCGGCTGGATCATGGACCGGTTCGGACGGCTGTGGGTGGCCGCCCCGGCGATGGCGGTGATCGGCGTCGGGATGCTGCTGCTGCCGCTGACCTCCACCGTCGTCACCATCGCCGCGGTCGCGCTGCTGATGGGGCTGGGCAACGGGGTCAGCTCCGGGGTGGTGATGACGATGGGCTCCGACGCCTCCCCCGCCGTCGGGCGCTCGCAGTTCCTCTCCGGCTGGCGCCTCTTCGCCGACGCCGGCACCAGTCTCGGCCCGCTGGTGATCACCCTCGTCGCCGGGCTGGCCTCCCTCGGCGCCGCCTCGCTCACCGTCGGGGCGATGGCCCTGCTCGGCACCGGCTGGCTGGTGCGCTGGGTGCCCCGCCGTCGGCGTCCGGCCGGGTGAGGCTCCCCTAGAGTGGTCGCGATGAACCAGAACCTGGTGTGGATCGACTGCGAGATGACCGGGCTCGACCTCGAGCGGGACGCGCTGGTCGAGGTCGCGGCCCTCGTCACCGACAGCGACCTGAACGTGCTCGGTGAGGGCATCGACGTCGTCATCAAGCCGCCGGCCTCCGCGCTGGAGCAGATGGGCGACTTCGTCCGCGAGATGCACACCTCCTCGGGTCTGCTGGCCCAGCTCGAGCACGGCCTGGAGCTGGCCGAGGCGGAGCGACGCGTGCTCGAGCACATCCGCCAGTACGTGCCCGAGGCCCGCAAGGCGCCGCTGGCCGGCAACACCATCGGCACCGACCGCGCCTTCCTGCTGCGCCAGATGCCCGAGCTGGAGGCGCACGTGCACTACCGCAACGTCGACGTCTCCTCGCTCAAGGAGCTGGCCCGGCGCTGGTACCCGCGGATCTACTTCAACAGCCCGGCCAAGGGCGGCAACCACCGCGCGCTCGCCGACATCCAGGAGTCGATCGAGGAGCTGCGCTACTACCGCGACACCCTCTTCGTCGCCCCGCCGGGGCCCGACACCGCGACCTGCCGCGACCTGGCCCGCCAGCACGCCGGATCGCTGACCGGTCTGGAGGCGGTCGAGGTCACCGAGGACACCGAGCAGAGCACCGGCACCTGAGCCGGCGCCCCGCCGGGAAGCCGATTTCACGGCGGGTGCCCATCTGGTTAGACTGTGCCAGCCGTCGCCCGGTCCGCCGGGTGTCGTGGTGGGTGTAGCTCAGTTGGCAGAGCACCTGGTTGTGGTCCAGGGGGCCGCGGGTTCAAGTCCCGTCATCCACCCCGAGCACGAGGTCCGGGTACGCGACCGGGGATGATCCCCGGCCGGTGCCCGGACCTCGTCGTCTCCGCCCCGGCCGCGCCAGACGGTGCCCGCCTGGCGGGAGCGCCGGTCCGGACGCCGCACCGGTGGCTAGCGTCGGGCCGACCACCTCACCGTCGATCGGGCACGCCCGGGTCCGGAGCCGCCAGTGACGCACCAGCCTGCGGGCACCCGTCCCGGACCCGCGAACGCCTCCGCCGCCCGGCTGCGGCCGGTCTCAGCCGGGATCGTCTCGGCCCTGGTGGGTTTCACCAGCTCCTTCGTGGTGGTGCTGAGCGGGCTCGCCGGCGTCGGCGCCGACCCCGACCAGGCCGCGAGCGGGCTGCTGGCGGCCAGCGTGACGATGGGGCTCGGCAGCATCGTCCTCGCCTGGCGCACCCGGATGCCGGTCACCGTCGCCTGGTCCACCCCGGGGGCCGCGCTGCTGGCCTCCACCGGCACGGTGCCCGGTGGCTGGCCGGCCGCCGTCGGGGCCTTCCTCGTCACCGGGCTGCTCATCGTGCTCACCGGTCTGCTGCCGTGGCTGGGTGCGCTGATCACCCGGATCCCCACCTCGGTGGCCCAGGCGATGCTGGCCGGGGTGCTGCTGCAGCTCTGCCTCGGCCCCGTCACCGGGCTGGCCGAGAACCCGGTGGCGGTCGCCCCGGTGGTGCTGGTCTGGCTGCTCGCGCTGCGGTGGGTGCCCCGCTGGGCGGCCCCGCTGGCGTTCCTCACCGCCGCCGTCGTCATCGCCGTGCACGTCGGCCGCTCCGGGGCGGTGGTCGACCCGGCCGCGCTGCTGCCGCGGGTCGAGCTGACCGCCCCCACCCTCACCCTCGGCGGGATCGTCGGCATCGCGCTGCCGCTCTACCTGGTGACGATGGCCTCGCAGAACGTGCCCGGCGTCGCGGTGATGAAGGGACTCGGCTACCAGGTGCCGTGGCGGGCCTCGATGCTCGTCACCGGGGCGGGCACCCTGCTCGGGGCCCCGGCCGGCGGGCACGCCGTCAACCTGGCCGCGATCAGCGCCGCCCTCGCCGCCGGGCCGGAGGCCGGCCCGGACCGCTCCCGGCGCTGGCTCGCCAGCCTGAGCGCAGGTGTGGTGCTGGTCGGGCTCGGCATCGCCTCGGCCGCCTTCGGCACGCTGGTGCTGCTGGCCCCGGTCGGGGTGGTCGCCGCCGTGGCCGGGCTCGCCCTGCT
>NZ_QPKK01000233.1 GCF_003344635.1 Desertihabitans aurantiacus | reverse complement strand
CTCGGTGCAGACGTAGAACCCCGCCGTCTCCAGCCGCTCCACCGCCGGTTCGGCCAGCAGACCCGCCCGGTGCAGCGCCCGGGCCACCGAGCCGGCCTCGCGCCGGTCCACCAGCCCGGTCAGCCGCCGCCCGGCTCCCTGCGGCCCGTGCTCGACCACGCCGCGCCCGATCGAGGTGCCCCCGCCCATCGCCCGCACCCCGACGCCCTCGGCGTCCAGGTCGCGGCCGAGCCGCCGCGCCAGGGTCTCGACCGCCGCGCGGTCGCTCAGCCCCTCGACCAGCACCACGGTGTGCAGCGGCGGGACGTCCACGGCGGCCAGCCTAGGGAATCGTGCGGTGAGTGGGTGGCTAGGCTGGGAGCCGAACATCCGGGAGCTCGCGCCCTGTGGCGGGCTGAGAGGGGGAGTGGCGACGATCGTCGCCGGGTCCCCGACCGGCCGAACCTGTCCGGGTAATGCCGGCGTAGGGAGGTTGTCCACCCATGTCCTCGTCCACCAGCACGCGTGCTCCCGGCTCCCCGGCCGGACGTCCCGAGGCCCCGCTGGTCCTCACCACCGCACCGCCGCAGCCGCTCGGCTTCCTCGACCAGCTCGCCACCTGGGCCAACCTCGGCATCTCGCTGTTCGGCCCGCTCACCGGTGCCCTGGTGCTGGCCACCACCGGTTCGCTGGTCAGCGGTCTGGTCGCCGTCGTCGTCGGCTGCGCCCTGGGCGGGCTGCTGCTGGCCTGCTCCGCCGCCTTCGGTGCCCGCACCGGCGCGCCGGCCATGGTGGCGCTGCGCGGGCTGTTCGGACGCCGCGGGTCGGTGGCGCCCACCGTGCTCAACCTCGCCCAGAACATCGGCTGGGCCACCATGGAGATCATCGTCATCTCCACCGCGGCGGCCCTGGTCCTCGGCGACGGCTGGCGGGTGCCGGCGGCGGTGGCGGCCGGCGCGGTCGCCACGCTGATGGCGCTGCGACCGCTGGGCAGCGTCCGGCTGCTGCGCAAGGTGATGGTCTGGCTGGTGCTCGCCGCCTCGGTGCTGCTGTACGTGCAGGTGCTGCTGCAGCCGGCCCGTCCGGTCGACCAGAGCGCGGTGCTCGGCTTCTGGCCCGCGGTCGACATCGCGGTCGCCGGCGTCGTCTCCTTCGCCCCGCTGGCCGCCGACTACTCCCGGCACTCCCGCAGCACCCGGGCCGCGATGGCCGGGTCCGGCCTGGGCTACGGGCTGGCCGCGGTCGCCTACTACAGCCTCGGCGTCTTCGCCGTCGTCCACCTGGAGGGCGACGACCTCATCGCCGCGCTGATCGCGCTGCCGGCCGGGTGGATCGCGCTGCTGATCCTGCTGGTCGACGAGGTGGACGAGGCCTTCGCCAACATCTACTCCACCACCATGTCGGTGCAGAACCTCTTCGGCGGTGCGGACCGGCGCTGGGTCGCGATCGGGGTGGGGGTGCTCGCGACCGTCTTCGCCAGCCTGCTCGACTTCAGCCAGTACCAGAACTTCCTCTACCTGATCGGGTCCGTGTTCGTGCCGCTGTTCGCGGTGGCGGCGGTCGACTTCTTCCTCGTCTCGCGGGGGCGCTGGGACGTCTCCGACCGCTCCCGGCTGCGGCTGGCACCGCTGCTGGCCTGGCTGTCGGGCTTCGTCACCTACCAGCTGATCGCGCCGGGCACGGTGCCCGTCTGGTCCGACCTGTGGGCGGGGCTGGCGCAGGCGATCGGCTTCTCGGCACCGAGCTGGCTCGGCTCGTCGGTGGCCGCCATCGGGGTGGGTGCGCTGGCCATGGCCGTGCTGGGACGGGCCTCCGCCCGGATCGCCCGGGCCCGCCGGCTGCGCTGAGGAGGCGGCCCGTCCGGGCGCCGGAGCTCAGCCGGTGGCGACGTCGGGCCGGCGGGCGCGGGGGCGGGCCACCAGCACCTTGCTGAAGGGGGTGCGCAGCAGCAGCTCGACCAGCAGCAGCGCCCCGAGCTGGGTGAGCACGAAGACGAGCAGGGTGCGCGGCAGCGTCTGCGGCACCCAGGTGGTCAGGGTCGGCACGACCAGCCAGTTGAGCATCCACAGCACCAGCGGGTGGACCGCGAACACCCCGAACGCCCGGTGCGCGCCGGCGGCGACGACCCGCTGGGAGAGCCGGTTCTCCACGCCACGGTTCACCCAGGCGGTGCCGAGGGCGTAGACGACCATGGTCGCCGCGACTGCCCAGGGCACCAGCCCGGGGTGGCCCGGCAGCGAGGCGAGCTCGGCCGAGCCGCCGGTGGCCCGGACCAGGTAGATGCCGAGCGTGACGGCCAGCCCGCCGGCCCCGAGCGCGACCAGCAGCACCCGGTGCTCACCGATCCAGCGGTTGAGCTGCTCGACGTGCAGCGCGCACACCCCGCCGCCGACCACGAACAGCGTGTAGAGCCCGAAGGCCACGTCGGGATGGGTCCACAGCACGCTGGCGGGGCCGGGCGGGGCGGGCGCCAGCGAGACCAGCGCCATCGCCCCCAGCTGCACCACCGCGGCCAGGGCCAGCAGCAGCCCGTGCCGTCCGGCGAACCGGTCGACCACCCAGCGCACCAGCGGGAAGAACAGGTAGAGCTGGATGGAGATCAGCAGGAAGTACAGGTGGTACCACTCGCTGCCGGTGGCGACCCGGCGCGCGTAGTCGACCAGCCAGTCGGTCAGCCCCGGCACCCCCTCGTCGACCATCCGCACCACGCCGTAGAGCAGCGTCCAGACCAGGTAGGGCAGTACCACCGTGCCGAACCGCTTGCGCCAGAAGGTGGTGGCCCGCAGCGGGCGGTCGCGGTAGCTGTGGAAGAGCACGAACGCGGAGATGAAGACGAAGGCGTAGCGGGTGAAGTGCATGAGCATGCCCCAGCCCGAGACCCACAGGTCGGTCATGTCGAGGGTGACGGTGACGACGTGGGCCGAGACCACGAAGGTGAAGACGACCACGCGCATGAAGTCGATCTGCTGCAACCGGGCCCGGGTGGTGGCGGCGCCGGACGGGGAGCCACCGCTCCCCGGGTTCCCGGGGGTGCGTGCGGTGGCCATCTCCGGCATCCAACCCGACGAGACGGCGGCGGGACAAACCGGCAGACTGCTCGGCGTGACGTCTGCTGTCGAGGTCTTCGCCCACCGCGGCTGGTCCGGCCGCCATCCCGAGTCCACCCGCGCCGCCTACGCCGCCGCGGTCGAGCTGGCCCGCACGACGGGGCGCCCGCTGCGCCTGGAGGGCGACGTCCAGCTCAGCGCCGACGGCCAGCCGGTGGTGGTGCACGACGCGACGCTGGAGCGCACCGGCGGACGCCCGGACGCGGTGGCCGCGCTGACCGTCGCCGAGCTCAAGCGGACCGACGTCGGCTCCTGGCGGACCGCCGACCCCACCCCCGCGGAGCGGGAGCTGCTCACGCTGGCCGAGTGGCTCGAGCTGGTGGCCGAGGCCCGGGCCGACGGCGTCGACGTCGGGGTGGCGGTGGAGGCCAAGCACCCCGACCCGCAGGGACGCGACGTGGTCGGGCCGGCGCTGGAGGCGCTGGCGGTGCACGGCTGGACCGACGCCGACCCGCCCGCCCGGCTGATCAGCTTCGACCCCGACGCGGTGGCCCGGGCCGGGGCGCTGGCACCCGAGCTGCCCCGCTCGCTGCTGGTCGCGGGTGATCTCGGCCCGTGGGCCGACGGCTCGCTGCCCGAGGGCGTCGACACGGTCGGCGTCCACCACCGGCTGGCCGCCCGGCACCCGGCGTGGGTCGAGGCGCTGCTGGCTCGGGGTCACGCCCTGCACCTGTGGACCGTCGACGACCCGGCCGAGATGGCCGGCTGGGTGCGTCGGGGGGCGACCGGGATCACCACCGACCACCCCGACCGGGCGCTGGCGGTGCTGGACGACGGGCGGTGAGCGCGCGGCTCACCAGGTGAGCAGGCTGCGCACCAGCAGCACCACCGCGGAGAACCCGCAGACCACCAGGACGGCCGGCCGCACCCGGTGCGGCGGCACCCGGCGGCGCAGCAGCGGCGCCAGCAGGAACCCACCGACCACGAACGGGGCGAGCAGCCCGGCCAGGGCGAGCTGGCCCCAGCTCAGCTCGCCGCCGACGCCGAGGGCGCCCAGGCTGAGCAGCGCCCCGGCCACGAAGTAGACCGCCAGGGTCTGGCGGATGACGTCGAGCGGCTGGCGCTGGTAGAGCAGCGCCAGCGGCGGGCCGCCGATCGATGACACCGTGCCGGTGATGCCCGAGACGAACCCGGCGACGACCAGCGTCTCCCGGCGCAGCGGCAGCGGGAGCGCGACGGCGCTGGCCACCACCGCCAGCAGCACCATCGCCCCGATCGCCAGCCCGAGCGTCCCCTGGTCCAGCTGCACCACCAGCCACGCCCCGAGCACGGTGCCGGGGATCCGCGGCGGCAGCGCCCACAGCAGGCCGCGGACGTCCGCCGCGCTGCGGCCCTCGGCCAGCGTGATCACCGGCAGCAGCAGGGTGAGGAAGAGGATCAGCCCGGGCATCAGGTCCGGCGCGAGCAGGGTCAGCACGGGCGCGGCGACCAGCCCCAGCCCGAGCCCGACCGTGCCCTGCACCAGGGCGCCGACGGCGAGCGCCAACCCCATCAGCAGCCAGACCCACCAGGAGACGTCGAGGATCACCCGCGGCTCACAGCGGGTCGCGGGCGATCGGGCAGGACATGCACCGCGGCCCGCCCCGGCCCGACCCGAGCTCCGAGCCGCGGATCGCCAGCACCTCGATGCCGGCCGCCTCCAGCTGCTCGTTGGTCTCGGTGTTGCGCTCGTAGGCCACCGCCACCTTGGGGGCGAGGGCGAGGGTGTTGTTCCCGTCGTCCCACTGCTCGCGCTCGGCGGTCACCGGGTCGAGCCCGGTGTCGATCTGGCGCAGCTCGGCGATGCCCATCGCGTCGGCGGCGGCGTCCAGGAAGTGCTGCGGCTCGCCCACCTCGAGGTCGGACGGGTCCCCGTCGCGGGGGCGCACCACCCGGGCCGAGAGCCGGTGGGCGATGTTGGGGTACATCAGCACCGCGTCGGTGTCGACCATGGTGCAGATGGTGTCGAGGTGCATGGTGGCGCGCTGCTGGTCGACCGGGACGGCCACGATGGTGCGGGCCAGCCCGGCGGCGAAGACGGTGCCGGCCAGCCGCTCCAGCCCGGCCGGCGTGGTCCGCTCACCGACCCCGACCGCGAGCACCCCCTCGGCCAGCGCGAGGACGTCCCCGCCCTCGACGTGCTCGCGGTCCCAGCCGTAGAGCGGCTCCAGCCCGGCGAAGCGGGGGTGGAAGGTGTAGACCAGCCCGGTCAGCTGGGTCTCGCGCTTGCGGGCCGGCATCGCCAGCGACGTCACCACCGGCCGGTCGCCGACCCACACGCTGGAGTCGCGGGTGAACAGCAGGTTGGGCAGCGGGTCGATGACGAAGTCGTCCTCGGCCATCAGCGCGGTGACCAGGGTGCGCTGCCCACCGGTCTCGTCGTTGCGCAGCCCGGCGACCAGCACCTCGGCCAGGTCCTCGGCGGCGAGGGAGGACAGGTGCTCGCGCAGCCAGCGGCGCAGCTGCGGACCCAGCCGCAGGTCGGCGCAGGTGAGCTCCACCGCCCGGTCGCGGGCCGCCGGCACCTGCAGGGTCTCGGTGAGCAGGTCGGCGAGCAGCAGCACCTCGACCCCGCGGCCCCGCAACAGCGCGGCGAAGGCGTCGTGCTCCTCCTGGGCCCGGTCGACCCACGGGATCCCGTCGAAGAGCAGGGCGTCGTTGTTGCGCGGGGTGAGCCGGCGCAGCTCCGCACCGGGACGGTGCAGCAGCACCGTGCGCAGCGGTCCGACCTCGGAGCGGACGCCGGGCGCCTCGCGGGGGGTGCTCATGCGCTGTGACTCTAGTGGCGCTCCCTCCCCGCTCGGCCTCCCGGTGGCGGGGCCGCAGCGACGCGTCCGCCGGAGCTCCACCGCACGAGGGAGGGTTGTGCACCGACATCGGTGCACAACCCTCCCCGCCGATGCGGCGTCGTGGTGCAGCAGCCGTTCAGCCGGGCGCCTGGGCGCGCTCCTCGGCTCCCCGCC
>NZ_QPKK01000232.1 GCF_003344635.1 Desertihabitans aurantiacus | reverse complement strand
GGCGGGCGCAGCCGGCTGGTGGCGATCGCGACGGCCACGGCGGTCGCCGCTACCGCGGCCCCGGCGAGGACCGCGCCGGGGAGACCAGCCTGCCCGATGGCGCCACCCCCGAGCAGCGCGCCGACGGCGTCGCCGGCGTTGGCGGCCGACGCCGGGAGCGACGCCACCAGGGCCCCGCCCGGTCCGGCGAGGCTCATCACCCGGCTCTGCACGGTCGGTGCCATCGCCATGGCGAACAGCCCCATGCCGAAGACGGCGAGGACAGCCAGGCCCACCTGCCCACCGAAGAGGTACAGGACGGCCAGCGACACCGTCAGGCCGACAGCCCCGACCACCAGGGCACGTGGGGCGTGCGCGTCGGCGAAGCGGGAACCGGCGGCGGAGCCGACCGTGGTCGCCACCCCGAAGACGCACAGCACCACCGCCACCGCCGGTCCAGAGATCCGGGTGACGTCCCCGAGGTACGGCACGATGTAGGTGAGGGCCGACTGGAGGCCCAGGAAGACCAGGCTGCAGAGCGCGAGCAGGGCCAGCACCCGGGGAGCGAACGCGTGGCGCAGCTGCGTGCCCGCGGTGTGACCCGCCCGCGCCGCCGGCAGGGCGGGCAGAACCAGGCTCGCCGCCAGCAGGACCCCGACCACGACGACGGCGAGGCCGGCGAACGACGCGCGCCAGCCCAGCACCTGTCCTGCCAGGGTCCCGAGCGGCATGCCGAGCACGCCCGAGGTGGCGAAGCCGGTGATGACGACACCCATCGCCTGGCCGACGCGCTCCTTCGGCACGAGGTCTTCGACCGCGGTGAGCGCGGCCGCGAGGAACAGGCCCTCGGCCGCTCCGCACCCGGCCCGGGCGATGAGGAAGAGGGTGTGGTCGGCCACCAGCACCGGCACCAGGGTGAGCGTCGCGAACGCCGCCACGGCGCCGATCAGCACACTCCGACGGTCCAGGTGCGCCGTCAGCAGCGCGAGCACCGGGCCGCCGACGGCCATGCCCAGCGCGAAGGCGGTCACCAGGGCGCCAGCCGCCGGGATCGAGACGGCCAGGCCGGCTGAGATCAGGTCGAGCATGCCCACGACGAGCATGTCCGCGCTGCCCATGGCGAACGCCCCGAGGAACAGCACGGCCAGCACCATCCGGGTGCCACCGCGGGGTCTGACGATCGCGTCCATCACATCCTCCTGTCGTCGAGTTCTTGCTGCAACTTGCAGGTTGCACCTCATAACCGACATCGCAACCCTTCGGTTGCAGTTTGCGGAGCGATGCTCCCGAAACGGGTCGCAGGCGCAGCGACGTCACGGCTAGCGTCGGCCGCGGCCCCAGCACGACGACCCCGACCGGAGGCGATGGTGCGACTCGACCTGCCCGCTCACCTGACCGCACGCCAGCGGGCCCTGCTGGAGGATGCGGAGCGGAGGCTGTCGGCGGAGCTCGGGCCCGCGCTGCTGGGGCTGGTGCTGTCGGGGTCCGCCGGCCGCGGGCTGGCGACCGAGCACTCAGACCTCGACCTGCTCGTCGTCATGACGCCCGAAGCCGCCCAGGACCCCGCCGCCCCCTGGCTGCACACCGCCGAGCTCGAGCAGATCCCGCTGGCGCTGGACCACCTCGAGGAGATCGCGCCCTACGGCAGCCCCGAATACGCCTACCGCTGGTCCTACGCCTGGGCGCCGGTGCTGGCCGACGCCACCGGCGGTCGGATCGCGGCCGCGCTGGAGCGGCAGACCCACCTCAGCACCGCCGAGACCGTCGACGTGCTCATCGGCCACGGACGCATCGGCGCCTGGCTGAACCTCACCTTCCGGGCGCTGAAGTCCGTCCGGGCCGGCCGGCCGCTGCAGGCGCGGCTCGACGCCGTGGAGGCGTTGCCCTACTTCCTCGACGTCGTCTTCGCCCTCGACGGGCTGGTGCGTCCGTACAACTCGTCCCTGCCGTGGGCGCTGGCCGCCCACCCGCTCCCCTCCTGGTCGGGTGAGGACCTGCTCGGCCTGGTCGAGGGCATGCTGGACGGCCAGCCGGACGCCGTCCGCGCCGGTGTCCAGCGGGTGGAGGAGCGTGCCCTGCGGTTCGCCGACGAGCACGACGTCGGCGCGGTCCGCGAGGCGTTCGACGAGTGGCGTCCCGACGACTACGGCGTCGTCCTCGGGTTGCCGCCGTCGGCGTGAGCGTGGAGGCGGGCGCGTGGACCCGCTGCCGCCGGATGCCGCTATCCTCACCGCTGCGAGGGGGAGTAGCTCCCCAAGCGCACGTCGACAGACTGGTGGGCCATCCCACCCGGCGTGCCGCCCGTCCGACGGGTGAGCGAGACCCTCGACACCACATGTGCGTGTCGAGGCGTCCTACGTCGGCGGCCGCACGGAGAGGCCTCCTCGTGTCGCTGCTGAATCTCGTCGTCATCGCGGTGGGGGTGTCCGCGGACGCCTTCGCCGTCTCGATCGCCCAGGGCGTGCAGCTGCGCGCCAGGATCGTGCGCCAGGCGCTCCTGGTGGGCCTCACCTTCGGCGTCTTCCAGGCCCTGATGCCCCTGCTCGGCTGGTACGTCGGCGTCCAGGTGGGCCACTACATCGAGGCCGTCGACCACTGGATCGCGTGCGCTCTGCTCGTCGCGGTCGGCGCCAAGATGCTGTGGGACGGCCTGCGCGACGGCGCCGATGACGAGGACGACCGCGCGCTGTCGGTGCAGCGGCTGCTGGTGCTGGCGGTGGCGACCAGTGTCGACGCGCTGGCGATCGGGATCAGCCTGGCCCTGCTCGGGGTCGACATCTGGGGTGCGGTGGTCCTGATCGGGGTGGTCACGGCCGTGCTGTCGTTCGGCGCGGTCCTGCTGGGGCACCGCGTGGGCCTGCGCTTCAGGCGGCCGGCCGAGGTCGTCGGTGCGCTCGTGCTGATGGCGATCGGCGTGCGGATCCTGCTGGACCACACCCTGCTGGCCTGACGTCGCTCAGGCGCGCAGCACCTTCTCCATCGGACGACCCTTCGCCAGCTCGTCGACCAGCTTGTCGAGGTAGCGGATCCGGCGCATCAGCGGGTCCTCGACCTCCTGCACCTTCACCCCGCAGACGCTTCCGGTGATCAGCGACGCCTTCGGGTTCAGCTTGGCGGCGGCGAAGAAGTCCTCGAACGTCGTGCCTTCGTCGAGGTGGCGGTGCAGCGTGACGTCGTCGAAGCCGGTCAGCCAGCGGACCACCTCGTCCACCTCCGCGCGGGTGCGGCCCTTGCGCTCGGCCTTGGTGACGTAGTGGGCGTACACCGACGCGACGCTGGTGCTGTAGATGCGGTGCATGGGTGGACGGTACCGCCGGGCCGCGCCGAGGGCCATGCCCCGGACGGCCCGTGCGGTGCGCGCCGCAGCCCCCGGTCAGCCGGTCGCCAGCAGGCGCCAGATCCCGACCGCGCCGACGACCACGATCACCCCGCGCAGCGCCGGTGCCGGCAGCCGCCGCCCGACGGTGGCGCCGAGACCGCCGCCGACCAGCGTCCCGGCCGCGATCGCGGCCGCCGCGGGCCAGACGATCTCGTCGTGGGCGACCACCGCGTAGACGGCCGCGGCGACCACGTTGACGGCCAGGGTGAGCACCACCTTCAGCGCGTTGACCACCTGCAACCGCTCCGGCAGCAGCAGACCGAGGGCGGCGATGAGCAGGATCCCCTGGGCGGCGGTGAAGTAGCCGCCGTACACCCCGATGGCGAAGACCAGCAGGGTCAGCCGCACCGTCCGGGGGCGCGGCTCCGACCCGGTGCCCCGCCGTTCCGCCCGTCGCCGGCTCCAGGCCTGGATCCGCGGCTGGGCCAGCACCAGCACCAGGGCCAGCACCAGCAGCACCGGGACCACCACCCGGAACACCCGCTCGGGCAGGTGCAGCAGCAGCCAGGAGCCGAGCACCGCCCCGAGCACCGAGGCTGGCAGCAGCCGCAGCAGCCGGCGTCCCTGCCCGGCGGTCTCGCGGCGGTAGCCCCACCAGCCGGAGACGCCGCCGGCGACCTGCCCGACCGCGTTCGTCATCGTGGCGACCACCGGCGGGTAGCCGAAGGCGATCAGCACCGGGAACGTCACCAGCGTGCCCGAACCCACCACCGCGCCCACCGCGCCGGCCCCGACGCCGGCCAGCAGGACCAGCAGCAGCTCGACCGGGTCGATCACCGCGGGCCGGCCCCGACCCGCTCCCCCGTCGTCTCCCGGGCCACCGCGATGCCGCGGCGCTCCGGCTGGCGGAGGTCGCCGAGCTGCAGCGGCTCCTGCCGCGGCGAGACGGCGCAGTAGTAGTGCTCGAGCCGGCCGTCGCGGGCGATCACGGCCGGCTTGTGGGCGTGGGTCTCATCGACCGAGCCGGGCGGGCCGACGTCCAGCAGCACCTCCCCCGTCTTCGTCCAGCGGAGCAGATCCGGTGAGGTGGCGCAGAGCTCGCGGGCGTGCCCGTCGGCGGCCAGGCCGAAGTAGAACATCACCCAGTGCCCGGCCTCGGCGTCCCACAGCACGCAGGGGTCGGAGGCGAACCTCTCGTCGGCAGCACCCTCCGGTCCGTTGGCCAGCAGCGGCTGGTCCGACACCCGCTCCCAGTGCCGCAGGTCGTCGCTGACCAGGGCACCGGTCTGCTCGCGCCAGCGCCGCTCGGCGGTCTTGGCGTTGTAGAACAGCCAGTACCGCCCGTCGTGCTGCATCAGCCACGACTTGTACAGCCCGCCCCGCTCCCACTCCCCGCCCTCCTCGGGCCGGACGAGCGTCCCGACCTCCTCCCAGGAGCGCAGGTCGGTCGAGCGGGCGAAGCCGATCACACCGGGCCCGGACTCGTACCCGGCCGCGGGATAGGCGTGGAAGGTGGCGAGGTGGTGCCCGTCCACCCGCAGCAGCCGCCCGTCGCTGCGCAGGTCGTTCTCCCGCAGGACCGAGGTGATGGCGGTGTTGTAGCGCCGGTGCGGGACGGCCGGGTCGCGGGGGAAGACGAGCTCGGGCACCGACCACCGGCCGTCGGGCCGCTCCCAGCTGAGCCCGGTCTGGTAGCCGACACCGTCCCAGCCGACGAGCGTCATGCCCCGCCGGCCGTCGGTGCTGAAGACGAACGGGCAGTCGACGGCCAGGGCGTCGAAGCGGGACGGGTCCTCCGAGGGCGTCACGACGAGCGCTCCGGAGCGGTGCGGGGTGCGGTAGGTCATCGGATCCTCTTCCTCGGGACAGACGGACAAACGATTGCACGACTTCCCCCACTCCGGTGATCTGTTCCGTCCGAACGCTTGCGCTTCGCCGGGGACTGTGGCCTACAGTGACTGAGCAATCGTTTTTTCAGTTCGATGAGGAGCTCGCCTTGGCGCACGTGCTGTGGTTCCGCGACCCGGCCAACCGGTGGACCGAGGCGCTGCCCCTGGGCAACGGCCGGCTGGCCGCGATGTGCTCCGGCGGGGCCGTCGAGGAGCTGCTCCAGCTCAACGAGGGCACCCTGTGGTCCGGCGGCCCGCTGGACCCGGCCGAGGCGGTCGACAGCGACACCGCCCAACGGGCCCTGGCCGAGGCCCGCACCGCCCTGGACGAGGGACGTCCGGCCGACGCCGAGGCGGCGGTCCAGACCCTCCAGACCGGCTACCCCCAGTCCTACCAGCCGTTCCTCGACCTCCGCCGCCGGATCGCCGGCACGGCCGAGGTCGGCGGGTACTCCCGGCGGCTCGACCTGGCACGGGCGGTGGCGTCCACCCGGTTCGAGCTGGACGGCCACCCGGTCGAGCAGGACGTCTGGATCTCCGCCGAGCACCAGGTGCTCGTGCTGGAGCTGCGCAGCGAGCACCCGCTGGACGTCGAGGTGGAGCTGGTCCCCCGGCTCCGCGCCGACCACCTCGAGACGGACGGGTCGCTGGCCCGCGGCGTCTACCGCGCACCGGCCGACGTCGCCCCGGCCTGGCACCGCACCCCCGACCCGGTGCGCTGGAGCGACGACCCGACCGCCTCGGTGCGCGCCGCCCTGGCGGCCCGCGCCACCGGCGCGCGAGAGCTGACCTGGAGCACCGCCGGCGACGTGCTGCGGCTGCGCGCCACCGGCAGCCACCGCCTCACCCTGGTGCTGGCCGTGGCGACCACCGCGACCGG
>NZ_QPKK01000231.1 GCF_003344635.1 Desertihabitans aurantiacus | reverse complement strand
AGCAGGTCGACCGCGAGGAGCGGGCCGGCCGGGCCACCGCCGAGCGGCTGGCCGAGGCAGAGGAGGAGGTGCTCGTGCGCGACGACGTGCTCCGCCTGGTGTTCCTGTGCTGCCACCCGGCTCTGGCGCTGGAGGCACGGGCGGCGCTGACCCTGCGGCTGGTGCTCGGCCTGCCGACCGCCGAGATCGCCCGGCTGTTCCTGGTCAGCGAGCCGACGATGGCGGCCCGGCTGACCCGGGCGCGCAAGAAGCTGGTCGGCGCCGGGGTCGCCCTGCGGCTGCCGGCCGGGGAGCGGCTGGACGACCGGGTCGAGGACGTGCTGCGCGTGGTCTACCTGACCTTCACCGCCGGTTACGCCCCGGGTGCGGAGCCGGCGCCGGTGGAGGGTGGGGCCGCCGAGGAGGCGGTGCGGCTCGGCCGGCTGCTGGACGCCCTGCTGCCCGGACGTGCGGACGTCCGGGCGCTGCTGGCGCTGATGCTGCTGCAGCACTCACGGCGGGACGCCCGGGTGTCGGCGGAGGGCGAGCTGGTGCTGCTGCCCGACCAGGACCGGGCCCGCTGGCACCACGACGAGATCGCGGAGGGTCTCGGCCTGCTCGTCGACCTGCCGGTGCCGAGGGGCGGGACCGCGCTGGAGCTCTACCTGCAGGCCGTGGTGGCGGCCGTGCACGCCGGAGCGCCGACCGCGGCCGACACCGACTGGGCGCTGGTCGCCGGGCTCTACGCGCAGCTGGAGGAGCTGACCGGGTCGGCCGTCGTGCGCCTCAACCGGGCGGTGGCCGTGGCCGAGGCCGACGGGCCGGCGGCCGGGCTGGCCCTGCTGGACGGGCTGGAGGAGCAGCTGCCCCGCAGCCACCGGCTGCCGGCCGTCCGGGCGGAGCTGCTGTGGCGTTCGGGCCGCACCGGGGTCGCCGCTGCGGAGTTCGAGCGGGCACTGCAGCGGTGCCCCAACGAGGTCGAACGTGCCCACCTGCGACGCCGGCTCGCCGAGCTGCACTCCGGCTGATCCGGGTCGCGTCAGGACGTCAGCAGGTCGACCAGCGCCCGCGCGGCCTCAGCAGGCGTCCGGCCGGTGCTGTCCACCACGGGTAGGCCGAGACCGCGGTAGTCCGCCGCGTCGGCGAGGGCCTGGGGCACCGAGTCCTCGCTGTCTCCCCGGGCTCGCAGCCGGCGACGACGCTCCTCGTCGGTGCAGTCGAGCACCATCCAGCGGCCGGACGGCCAGCCGGTGAGCTCGTCGGGGGTGACGACGCCGAGCAGCAGGACGGGGTGCGGCGCGAGCTGGTCGACCGCGGCACGGACGAGCTGCCCGTAGGCGTTCCAGGTGCTGGGCGTCTCACGGATGGCGGCACCGGCCAACGCACCGGCCGGATCCATGAACGCGTCCCAGTCGAGCACCACCCAGGTGGGCAGCAGCGCGCGCAGGGTGGCGGCGACGGCGGTCTTGCCGGAGCCGGGAGCTCCCAGGACGTAGCCGCCGGCGCCCACTCAGGCGTGGTCGGGCGTGTGGTGCTGCTCGAGGCGGCGGGCCGACCGGGCGCGCATCCGCTCCGCGCGCAGCCGCTGCAGCCGCTTGACCAGCAGCGGGTCGTGGGCCAGCGCCTCGGGCTTGTCGATGATGGAGTTCAGCACCTGGTAGTACCGGGTGGCCGACATCGAGAACTGCTCGCGGATGCCGTCGTTCTTGGCCCCGGCGTACTTCCACCACTGACGCTCGAAGTCGAGGATCCGGGCGTCCCGCTCACTGAGCTCGGCGCCACCGGTGGGCTCGGCGTTCTCGGTCTGCGGCATGCCGCTCATCCTAAGCCGTAATGACAGCCGTGTCATTCACCGCCGACCTGGCTCGCCAACCGTGCCGGGGTGGGTTTGGATGGGTCCCATGCAGCGACTCACCGGCCCGGTGCAGCACTACGCCTGGGGCTCGCCCACCCTCATCCCCGAGCTGCTCGGCACCGAGCCGGACGGACGTCCGCACGCCGAGCTGTGGCTGGGCGCCCATCCCAGCGCACCCGCGCGGCTGGAGTCGGAGGGCCTCGACGAGCGGGTGGCCCGCGACCCGGCGGTGGTCGGCACGGCGTCGGTGGAGCGGTTCGGCGGACGGCTGCCCTACCTGCTGAAGCTGCTCGCCGCGGCCGAGCCGCTGTCGCTGCAGGCCCACCCGACCCGCGAGCAGGCGGAGCGGGGCTGGGCGCGGGAGGAGGCCGAGGGTCCCGCCCGTGACGCCCCCGAGCGCAACTACAAGGACGACTGGCCCAAGCCGGAGATGATCGTCGCGCTGACCGAGTTCGACGCCCTGTGCGGGTTCGCCGACCCGGCCCGGACCGCCGGGCTGTGGCGTGAGCTCGAGGTCGAGGCGCTCGACCCGCTGGTCGACGCCCTCGGCACGCCGGACGGGCTGCGGGCGGTGCTGCTGGACCTGCTGGACGACGAGCGCTGGCGCGGGGTGGCGGGGCTGGTGACCGAGGCGGCCGGGCGGCGCGCCGACGAGGAGGGGCCGGTCGGCGACCTGTGCCGCACCGCGATCGAGATCGCCCGCTTCTACCCCGGTGACCCCGGCGTGCTGGTGGCGCTGCTGATGAACCGGGTCCGGCTGCAGCCGGGCGAGGCGCTCTTCCTCGGCGCGGGCAACCTGCACGCCTACCTCAGCGGCCTCGGCGTGGAGGTGATGGCCAACTCCGACAACGTGCTGCGCGGCGGGCTCACGCCCAAGCACGTCGACGTCGCCGAGCTCGGGGCCGTCCTCGACTTCTCCCCGATCACCCCCCAGCCGGTGCCGCTGGTCGACGAGGGCGAGGGCCGGTTCCGCTTCGACACCCCCGCCCCGGAGTTCACGCTGTGGCGCCTCGACTGCTCCGACACCCCGACCACCGTGCCGGCCTCCACCAGCGGCCGCATCGTGCTCGCCACCTCCGGACGGGTGCAGCTGCAGAGCGGCGCCACCGCCATCACCCTGCACCGCGGGCAGGCGGCGTTCCTGCCGGCGGGCGAGACCGTCTCCGCCCACGGCGGCGGGACGGCCTTCGTCGCCGGCCCCGGCGTGCGCTGACCCCGGTCGGTGGAGCAGGCGGCGCGTCGGTAGCGTCGGCGCACATGAGCGACATGGTCTACCGCCCACTGGGCGACTCGGGTCTGATGGTCAGCGCGGTCGGGATCGGCTGCAACGCCTTCAGCCGCCGGGTCGACCTCGACGGCGTCCGCGGCATCCTCGACGCCGCCACCGACGTCGGCGTCACCCTGCTCGACACCGCCGACGTCTACGGCAACCCGCCCGGCGGCAGCGAGGAGCTGCTCGGCCACGCCCTCCAGGGACGCCGCGACGACTTCGTGCTGGCCACCAAGGTCGGCATGGACATGCGCGGGGCCAACGGCGAGGACTTCGGCGTGCGCGGGTCCCGCCGCTACGTCCGCCGCGCCGTCGAGGCGAGCCTGCGCCGGCTGCAGACCGACCACATCGACCTCTACCAGCTGCACGCCCCCGACGACGTCACCCCGGTCGAGGAGACGCTGGAGGTGCTGACCGACCTCGTGCACGAGGGCAAGGTCGGCTACCTCGGCTGCTCCAACTTCGCCGGTTGGCAGATCGCCGACGCCGACTGGACCGCCCGCAGCTCCGGGCTGAGCCGGTTCGTCTCGGTGCAGAACCGCTACTCCCTGCTCGACCGCTCGATCGAGGCCGAGGTCGCCCCGGCCGCCGAGCGCTACGGCCTGGGCATCCTCCCCTACTTCCCGCTCGAGTACGGCCTGCTCACCGGTAAGTACCGCCGCGGCCAGGACGCCCCCGAGGGCTCTCGCGCCGCCGCCGAGCCCGAGCGCGCCCAGTGGCTCGCCGGCGCCGACTGGGACCGGATCGAGGCCGTCGAGGCGTACGCCCGCGCCCGCGACCTCAGTGTCCTCGACGTCGCCATCGCCGGCCTGGCCGCCCAGCCCTGCGTGGCCTCGGTGATCTCCGGCGCCACCTCCGCCGAGCAGGTCCGCACCAACGCCGCCGCGATGCGCTGGCAGCCCACCGCGGATGACCTGGACGAGCTGGACGAGATCACCTCCGCCTGACCCGCCCCACCCCCGCTCCCCGCCGCGAGTGTGGCGACATCGTCGGAAAGCACGGACGGGATCCGACGGGTCGGCCACACTCGCGCTCGGGGACGTGGGCGGGTGCGCGGACGTGGGCGGCGCGCTCACGGGGGCGCGGCCTGCGGCGTCAGCGGAGGGCGAGCAGCGCGCTCAGCCCGCTGGCCTGCGTGCGCCAGTCACGGACGTTCGGCCGTCCGGGGGCGGCGTCGCCGTCCCAGCTGATGCCGATCCGGTTGAGGGCGTCGCGGTGCTCCCAGACGGTGTCGGCCTGCCGCTTGGCCACCGACCGGTAGTCCCCGCCGGTGGCCTGGTCCAGCTCGGTGAGGTAGCGCAGGAAGATGCCCTTGAACTGCTTCTGGTTGTCGTCGCAGGGGTTCTCGCCCACCTCGCAGGACTCCGTCAGCACGCCACCGGGGAAGAGCAGGTCGGAGTCGATGGCGGCATCGGCCAGCTGGCGGGCGGTGTCGAGGTGCGCCTCGTCGCCGGTGATCTCGGCCAGCTCGACGCCGGCGCCGATCGGCAGGCCCTGGTTGTAGGTCCACACCGTCTGGCCGTTGTTCGCGCAGTCGTCGGTCAGCCCGTCGTTCACCAGCCCGTCCTCGCCCACCATGCCGCTGTCGAGGTACCACTCCCACGCGGAGACCGCTCGGTCGCGCCACTGCCAGTCGCCGGGCAGCCGCTGGTGCAGCATCGCGGTGAGCTTGACGTACTGGCCGTTGGTGACGGCGTTCTTGTAGGTGCGCTCGGCGTTCCACCAGACCCCGCCGTCGCAGGTGCTGGTGTCCCAGAAGGAGTGCAGGTAGTCGGCGATGATCTCGGCGGTCTCGCGGTACTCCACGTCGCCGGTCAGGTCGTAGGCGTTGAGCCAGGCCAGCCCCCACCAGCCGGCGTCGTCGACGGCCCGGCTGATGAAGTTGCCCTCGATCTCGTCGGTGCTCTTCTCCCCCGCCGGGAAGGGCACCCGGTTCACCTCGAAGGTGCGCTCGACCATCCAGGCGTAGGAGTCGTCACCGGTCTGACGCTGGTAGTCGATCACCGTGCTGATCGCCACCGCGGAGTTCCACCAGCTCGACGGCCACCAGGCGGTGTAGGGGTCGTAGTCGAAGACCAGGGCGTCCACCGCGGCGGCCGCCCGATCGACCGCTGGACGGGTCCAGCCGGTGCAGCCGGTCTCGTCGGTGGCGGCCAGCCGGACGCAGGCCCGCAGCGCCCCGCCGGCCATCTTCAGCCGCGGCTCGGCGGCGGGGAACACCCCGGTGCTGGCGGTGGTCGCCCCGCCGGGCACCGTGGTGCGGCCGAGCCGTCCGTCCCGGGTGCTGACCCCCTCGTCCCAGGACCGCTCCACCCACACCTCGTCGCCGGCGCTCGCCCGCGTCACCTCCGCCAGACCCGCGCCGGTGGCGTCCACCCGCAGGGCCACGCGGCGCTGGCCGACCTCACGCGGCTCGACGGCGGAGTCCCGCAGTGGCCCGGTGGGGTCCGCCCCGTCGCACACCTCGCGGCAGACGTCGCGGTAGGCCCACTCCGTGCAGGCGGCGCGCTCGCCGGTGTCGAGGCAGGCCCGCACCACACCGCGGCGGTGCTGGGACGGGTCGGTGAGATTGGTGGTCGGGGTCTGCACCCGCCCGCGCCGCTGCGCCGACGTCGGCTCGACCGTCTGCTCGCGGGTGGCGCCGGCGTCGAAGGAGCGCTCCAGCCACACCCGGTCGCCCGGTCGGGCCTTCTCGACCACGGCCCAGCCGACGACGTCGGGCAGCGAGGTGCGCAGCTGCAGGGTGCGTCCGGCCACGGTGACCGGGTCGACCGGTCGGTCGCCGGCGACGTCGGGGGCCTCACCGCCGTCGCAGGTGAGCACGCAGACCACCTGCCCGGCGACCAGCTCGACCCGGTCGGCATCGGGCGGCTCGGCCTGCCAGCGCGGCAGCGAGGCGGGACCGGTGGGCCGCGGCGGCAGCGCCTCCCCGACCGGGACGGGTGCGGGCTCGGCGGCGGCGTCGGCGCGGGCC
>NZ_QPKK01000230.1 GCF_003344635.1 Desertihabitans aurantiacus | reverse complement strand
CGCGGTCGGCACCGTCGCCGCGTTCGCCCGGGTCGCGCTGACCCGGCGCCGCCGCGGCCGCGGCCCGCAGCGGCTGGACGAGACCGCGCTCGACCAGCTCGCGGTGGCCCGGCACTGGGCCCTCGGCTGGTGCGCCGCCGCCCTCGCGCTGGTGCCCTTCGACGCCGCCGACACCAGCGGCATCGCCGTCGGCGTGGCCGTGGCGAACCTGCGCGACTTCCTGCTCGCCACCCAGACCACGCAGGCCTGGCTGCTCACCGCCGTGGTGGCCTTCGTGCTGGCCGCGGTGGTGCCCTTCGTGCGCACCTGGCGGACCAGCGTGCTGCTGCTGGCGGTGGCGGTGCTGGTGCACCTGCCGCCGGTGGTGACCGCCCAGGTCTCGGTGGGCGCCGACCACGACCTCGCCTCCGACGCCGCCATCCTCGCCACCCCGCTGCTGGCGCTCGCCACCGGCGCCGCGGTGGCGCTGACCGGCCGGGACCGGCTGCGCGGCGACCTGCTGCGGCGCTACCACCGGGTGCTCGGCGTGACTCTGCTGGTGGCGCTGCCGGCACGCGTCCTGGTTGGGTGGTTCGAGCTGGCCGGTGAGCCGTGGCTGGCGCCGGGCTACGGGCTGTCGGTGGTGGTCGCGGTGGCGCTGCTGGTGCTGCTGGCCGGGTCCTGGGGCGTCCGGGCAGTGGCCCTTCGACGCGATGGACTGACTGCGGCACGGCTGACCACCGTCGTCGACGCGGTGCTGCTGCTGCTCGTGGCCGGCACGACGGTGGTGCAGTCGCAGCTCGTGCCGCCGCGGTTCCGGGTGCCGCAGACCCCGCAGCAGAACTTCCTCGGCTACGAGGTGCCCGACGCGCCGTCCTTCCTCGCCCTGGTCCAGCCCGGCCGGGTCAACCTGCTGCTGCTGGTGGTCAGCCTGGTGATGATCGGGCTCTACCTGCTCGGCGTCCACCGGCTGCGCCGGCGCGGGGACGCCTGGCCGCGCGGGCGCACCGTCGCCTGGGTGGCCGGCTGGCTGACCATCGCCTACGTCTCGGTCAGCCAGGTCTGGCAGTACGCCTCCACCAGCTTCGACTGGCACATGGTGGTGCACATGGTCTTCAACATGGGCGCTCCCGCGCTGATGGTGCTGGCCGGTCCGCTCACCCTGCTGCTGCGGGTGCGGGGGGCCGCGCGTCCCGGCCAGCTGCTCTCGCTGCGCGACGCGGTCAACGCCGGGCTCAACGCCCGGGCGCTGCACGTGCTCGGCCACCCGCTGGTGATCTGGGTGCTGTTCGTCGGCTCCTTCTACGCCCTCTACCTCACCGGTCTGTTCGGCACGGTGATGAAGTACCACTGGGCGCACCAGCTGATGAACGTGCACTTCATCGCCGTCGGCTTCCTCTACTACCTGGTGGTCATCGGGGTCGACTCCCCCGGACGCCCGATCCCCCACATCGCCAAGCTCGGCTACATCCTGGCCGCGATGCCGTTCCACGCCTTCTTCGCCGTCGCGGTGCTCAACAGCCAGGTGATCGGCGCCGACTACTACTCCGGGCTCGACCTGCTGTGGCGCCCGGTCAGCGGTGCACCCGGCGGGCCCTCCGCGCTGGCCGACGTCCAGCAGACCGGTGGCCAGCTGGCCTGGGGCATGGGCGAGCTGCCGCTGCTCGGGGTGACCATCGCGCTGCTCTTCCAGTGGTTCCGCTCCGACGAGCGGGCCGCCCGCCGCTTCGACCGGGCCACCAGCGCCGGCCACGACACCTCCCTCGACGCCTACAACGAGATGCTGGCCGAGCTGGCCCGCCGCGAGCGGGAGACCGAGCAGCGGAGCGGACGCCGGTGACCGACACCACGACCCGTCCCCAGACGGCGCTGCCGAGCACCCGCACCCGCGAGTACGACCTGCAGGGCATGACCTGCTCGGCCTGCGCCAACCGGATCGAGCGCAAGCTCAACAAGCTCGAGGGCGTCAGCGCGGTGGTGAACTACGCCACCGAGCGGGCCGTCCTCAGCGGCCCGGCCGACGACCTGGACGAGCGGGTGGTGCAGGCGGTGCGCGCCGCCGGCTACGACGCCACCGTGGTCGACCGCGAGGCGGACCCCGACGACACCTCCCACCCCGACCGGCTGGCGCCGCTGCGCCGCCGGATCGCCCTCGGCGCCGTCACCACGGTGCCGCTGGGCAGCCTGACGATCATCCTGGCCCTGGTGCCGGAGCTGCGCTTCCCCGGCTGGGAGTGGCTGGCCGTGGCGCTGGCCACCCCGACCGTGCTCTGGGGCGCCTGGCCCTTCCACCGGGCGACGCTGCGCAACCTGCGGCACGGCTCGTTCAGCATGGACACCCTGGTCTCGCTCGGGGTGGTCTCGGCCTACCTGTGGTCGGTGCTGGCGATCGTGCTCGGCTCCGACGAGCCCGGCTACTGGCTGGGCTACGGCGTCACTCCGGAGGGGGCTGACGCCATCTACCTGGAGGTGGCGACCGCCGTCACCACCTTCCTGCTCACCGGCCGCTACGTCGAGGCCCGCTCCCGGCGGGCGGCCGGGGACGTGCTCGGCGCGCTCAACCAGCTCGCCGCCACCACCGTGCGGGTGGTCCGCGACGGGGTGGAGCGGGTCGAGCCGGTCTCCGCGCTGGCCCGCGGGGACGAGTTCGCGGTGCGTCCCGGCGAGACGATCGCCGCCGACGGCGTGGTGACCGCCGGCGCCTCGGGGGTGGACACCTCGATGATGACCGGGGAGCCCGCCCCGGCCGAGGTCGCGGTCGGCGACCGGGTGCTCGGCGGCACCATCGCGCTGTCGGGCCGGCTGGTGGTGCGGGCCGAGCGGGTCGGCGCCGGCACCCAGCTGGCGCAGATGGCGACGATGGCCGAGCAGGCCCAGGCCCGCAAGGCCCGGGTGCAGACCCTGGTCGACCGCGTGGTCGCGGTGTTCGTGCCGGTGGCGCTGGGGATCGCCCTGCTCACCCTGGTCGGCTGGCTGCTGGCCGGCGGCGGCGTCCGGGACGCGTTCAACGCCGCCGTGTCGGTGCTCATCATCGCCTGTCCGTGCGCGATGGGTCTGGCCACGCCGACGGCGCTGATGGTCGGCGTCGGCCGGGCCGGGCAGCTCGGCATCGTCATCAAGGGCCCGGCCGCCCTGGAGTCGTCCGGAGCCATCGACACCGTGGTGCTGGACAAGACCGGGACGCTGACCACCGGCGAGATGCAGGTGGTGGACGTCCACGCCTCCGGGTCGGACACCGAGGAGGTGCTGCGGCTCGCCGCCGCGGTGGAGCAGCACTCCGAGCACCCGATCGGACGGGCCGTGGTGCGCCGGTGGGGTGCGGAGCCGCTGCCCGGGGCCGACGACTTCACCGTGCTCGGCGGGCTGGGCGCCCGCGCCCGGGTCGGTGGACGCGACGTGCTGGTCGGCAACCGGGCGCTGATGGAGCGCGAGCAGGTGCCCCTCTCCCCCGCCGACGCCTGGACGGGTGCCGCCGCGGAGGGCGGCCGGACGCTCGTCCTGCTGGCGGTGGACGGGCGGCTGGTCGGCGGGCTCGAGCTGGCCGACACCATCAAGGACTCCGCCGCCGGGGCGGTCGCCAGGCTCAAGGGTCTCGGGCTGCGCACCGTGCTGCTCACCGGGGACGCCCCGGCCGCCGCCGATCAGGTCGGCGCGGCGATCGGCGTCGACGAGGTGGTCGCCGGGGTGCTGCCGACGGAGAAGGTGGCCCACGTCGAGCGGCTGCAGGCCCGGGGCCGCCGGGTGGCGATGGTCGGCGACGGCATCAACGACGCCGCCGCGCTCGCCACCGCCGGGCTCGGGCTCGCGGTGGTGAGCGGTACCGACATCGCGATGAAGTCGGCCGACATGATCCTCGTCCGCCCCTCCCTCGGGGTGGTGCCGGACGCGATCGCGCTGGCCCGGCGGACGCTGGGCACCATCCGCGGCAACCTGGTCTGGGCCTTCGCCTACAACGTGGCCGCCATCCCGCTGGCCGCCCTCGGCCTGCTCAACCCGCTGATCGCCGGTCTGGCGATGAGCCTGTCCTCGCTGTTCGTGGTCGGCAACAGCCTGCGGCTACGGGGCTACGACCCCTCCCGCGCCGGGCTCCGCACCCGCTGACCGTCCCGCGTACCCTGTCCCCCGTGCCAGCCGACCCGCCCGTGCGCCGCGACCTGCGCTCCGCCCTCGCCAAGGAGGGACGGCTCTACCTGCTCGCCCTGGTCTGCGCCGTCCCCGGTGCGCTGGCGGTGTGGTGGACCGACTCGTTCTGGGTCGGCGCCCTGGTCTGCCTGAGCTTCCTCGGCGTGCTCGGCAGCGCGCTGTACGTCTACGAGCGCCGGCGCAAGGAGCGGGACGGCCGATGACCGCGGGTCCCCGCCCCGCCGGCGGCCCGCGTCCGAGCACCGGCCACCGCAGGGGCATCGTCTCCTACGTCCGCCGCACCACCCGGCTCACCGAGACCCAGCAGCACGCCTGGGACCGGTTCGCCGACCGGTGGGTGGTGCCGGTGCCGGAGGGTCCGCGGGAGACCTCGGTCGACCCGTCCGCCGAGCCGTTCGACCTGCCGGCCCTGTTCGGCCGGGAGGCCCCGCTGGCGGTGGAGATCGGCTCGGGCTCGGGTGAGTCGCTGGTGGCGATGGCCGCCGCCCGCCCGGAGCTGGACGTGCTGGCCTTCGAGGTCTACCAGCCGGCGGTGGCCAGCACGCTGAGCCGGATCAACCGGGCCGGGGTGGAGAACGTCCGCGTGGTGATGGCCGATGCCGTGGAGGGGCTGACGCTGCTGCTCGGGCCGGACGCGCTGAGCGAGCTGTGGCTGTTCTTCCCCGACCCCTGGCACAAGCTCAAGCACCGCAAGCGCCGGCTGGTGACCCCCGCGTTCGCCGACCTGGTGGCCTCCCGGATGCGATCGGGCGGGCAGTGGCACCTGGCCACGGACTGGCAGGACTACGCCAACCAGATGCTGCGGGTGCTCACCGAGCACGAGGCGTTCGAGAACCTGCACGAGCAGTGGGCGCCGCGCTGGGAGGCCCGTCCGGTGACGAAGTTCGAGGCCAAGGGCACCGCGGTCGGCCGGACCATCCGCGACCTCACCTTCCGGCGCCGATGACCGCGCCCCCGACGCCGGAGACGCGGCGCCTGCGGATCGACCTCGCCTACGACGGCACCGACTTCACCGGCTGGGCCGTCCAGCCCGGCTACCGCACGGTGCAGGGCGAGCTGGAGCTGTGGCTGACCCGGGTGCTCCGGCTGCCCTACGCCGCCGCCGTCACCTGCGCGGGCCGGACCGACGCCGGCGTGCACGCCCGCCACCAGGTGGCCCACGTCGACCTGCCGGCGGACACCGACCCGGCCCATGTCCTGCACCGGCTCCGTCGCGCGCTGCCGGCCGACGTGTCGGTGCTCGGGGTCGCCCCTGCTCCGCCCGGTTTCCACGCCCGCTTCTCCGCGCTCTGGCGGCGCTACGTGTACCGGATGGTCGACGAGGCGCCCGACCCGCTGCACCGCCGCTTCGTCGCGCCGGTGCGGCACCGGGTCGACGTCGACGCCTTCAACACCGCCGGGGCCACCCTGCTCGGGCTGCGCGACTTCGCCCCGTTCTGCCGGCACAAGGCCGGGGCCACCACCATCCGCACGCTCACCGACGTCGAGGCCCGACGGGTGGACGACCTGCTCGGCACCCGGGTCGAGGTGATGCTGCGGGCCGATGCCTTCTGCCACTCGATGGTGCGCTCCCTGGTGGGTGCGCTGACCGCGGTCGCCACCGGCCAGCGCGACCTGGACTGGCTGGCGATGGTCGCGGCGAGCCCTCGTCGGCACTACCAGGTGCACGTGATGGCGGCCTGCGGGCTCACCCTGGAGGAGGTCCGCTACCCACCCGACGCCGAGGTCGCCGCGCGCGCGGAGGCGTCCCGCCGGATGCGGGCGCGGTCGGAGCTGGGGCTGGAGCTGGACGAGGAGGAGGACGAGGAGTGAGCCACTACTTCGAGACCCCCGAGGGCCCGGAGCGGCGCCGACCGCTGCAGGTCGAGCTGTGGGGGCACCCGCTGACGCTGCAGACCGCCTCCGGGGTGTTCTCCGCCGACCGGGTCGACCTGGCCACCGGCGTCCTGCTGCGCACCCACCGGCCGGCGCCCACGGCCCGCCGGGTGCTCGACCTCGGCTGCGGCTGGGGCGCGATCGCGCTGGCGGTCGCGCTGGTGGCGCCGCGGGCCCGGGTGGACGCCGTCGACGTCAACGACCGCGCGCT
>NZ_QPKK01000023.1 GCF_003344635.1 Desertihabitans aurantiacus | reverse complement strand
CTCTCGGGCGGGGAGGCGCAGCGGGTCGCGCTGGCCCGGGCGGTCGCCGCCGGTCCGCACGCGCTGCTGCTGGACGAGCCGCTGGCCGCCCTGGACGCCCGCACCCGGCTGGTCACCCGCGGCGAGCTGCGGGTGCGGCTGGCCGAGCTCGGCGTCCCCACCCTGCTGGTCACCCACGACCCGGTGGACGCCGCCGTGCTGGCCGACCGGGTGGTGGTGCTGGAGCAGGGGCGGGTGGTGCAGGAGGGCACCCCGGCGGAGGTGTCGCGGCGTCCCGCCACCGACTACGTGGCCCGGCTGGTCGGGCTCAACCTGCTCACCGGCACCGCCGACGGGACCCGGGTCACCTGCACCTCCGGGCTGGTGCTGCACCTGGCCTCGCCGGCCTCGGGCCCGGTGCACTGCGTGGTCCGCCCGACCGCGGTGTCGGTGTTCGCCGAGCGCCCGGTCGGCAGCCCGCGCAACGTCTTCGAGGGCATCCTGCGCGGGATGGCCCCGCACGGCGACGGCGTCCGGCTGGACGTCCAGCTGGTCTCCGGGGACCGGGTGCACGCCGAGGTGACCCCGGCCGCGGTGGCCGACCTCGGGCTCGGCACGGCCACCCCGCTGTGGGTGGCGGTCAAGGCGAACGAGATCGAGGTGCAGGCCCGGGCGGTCTGACCGGACCGCCGGCGCGGTGACGGGCGGCGGGGGACGGTGGTCCCGGCCGCTACGGTGTCGTCCATGACCCAGGTGCTCTCGGTGAACGTGGGACGCGCCGCGCCCAACCCCTACAAGGACGCCCTCACCACCGGCATCGACAAGCGCCCGGTGGACGGGCCGGTCGAGGTGCGCGCCCCCGGGCCCAAGCACGGCGGTCTGGGCAGCGGGGTGGTCGGCGACCACATCGGCGACCGCTTGCACCACGGCGGTGACGAGCAGGCCGTCTACGCCTACGCCCGGGAGGACCTCGACCGCTGGGAGGGCCGGCTGGAGCGCGAGCTGGCCGACGGCGTGTTCGGCGAGAACCTCACCACCAGCGGGATCGCGCTGGAGGACTGCCGGCTGGGCGAGCGCTGGCGCGTCGGCAGCTGCGAGCTGGTGGTGACGGTGCCGCGGATACCGTGCTCGACCTTCCGCGGCTGGCTGGACGTCCGGGGCTGGCTGCGGAAGTTCACCGCCGACGCCCGCCCCGGCACCTACCTCTCCGTCGCCGTGGCCGGCGAGATCGCGGCCGGGGACGCCGTGGAGGTGCTGCACCGCCCCGACCACGACGTGACGGTCGGGCGGACCTTCCTGGCCATCACCACCCGTCCCGACCTCGCCCCGTCCCTGCTGGACGCCGAGCCCTACCTCACCCCCGAGCTCCGCCGGACCGCGCTGCGCCGCGCCCGCCGTGCCGCCGAGGACGTCCCCACCCCCTGACCCCGCAGCCCGGCGACTCGCCGGGGGACGACCCGTCGGGGCGCCACGGGGACGTGCGAGAGTGGTCCGTCCGCCGCCCTTTTGACCCTCGCGGGGGTGCCGGGTAACCTTTGTCCTTGTGTTCGGCGTGCCCGAACCCATGTGCGTGCCCGCGGCGTCGGCGAACCTCGAGGATCGCTCCCCGTCGGAGCCCGTACGGCAGTCCTCGCTCTGAACCGCTCCTGGTGATGGCGGGCGGTCTGCGCCCATCAGCAGGAGAACAGCCGACGTAGGAGATTCACCCGGTGCCAACGATCCAGCAGCTGGTCCGCAAGGGCCGCGCCGAGAAGGTCAGCAAGAACAAGACCCCCGCCCTGCGGGGTGCGCCGCAGCGCCGTGGCGTGTGCACGCGCGTCTACACCGTCCCGCCGAAGAAGCCGAACTCGGCCCTGCGGAAGGTCGCGCGCGTCAAGCTGTCCAGCGGTGTGGAGGTGACCGCCTACATCCCCGGTGTCGGTCACAACCTGCAGGAGCACTCGATGGTGCTGGTGCGCGGTGGCCGTGTGAAGGACCTGCCCGGCGTCCGCTACAAGATCATCCGCGGCTCCCTCGACACCCAGGGTGTCAAGAACCGCAAGCAGGCTCGCAGCCGCTACGGCGCGAAGAAGGAGAAGTAATGTCTCGCAAGGGTCCGGCCCCGAAGCGGCCTGTCCTCGTCGACCCCGTCTACGGCTCGCCGCTGGTCAGCCAGCTGGTCAGCAAGGTGCTGCAGGACGGCAAGAAGACCATCGCCCAGGGCATCGTCTACACCGCGATGGAGGGCACCCGCGCCAAGACCGGCGTCGACCCGGTGCAGACGCTCAAGCGTGCGCTGGACAACGTCAAGCCGGCCCTGGAGGTCCGCAGCCGCCGCGTCGGTGGCGCGACCTACCAGGTGCCGATCGAGGTCAAGCCGGCCCGCTCCAACACCCTGGCCATGCGCTGGCTGGTCAGCTTCGCCCGGCAGCGTCGCGAGAAGACCATGTCCGAGCGGCTGATGAACGAGATCCTCGACGCCTCCAACGGCCTCGGCGCCGCGGTGAAGCGTCGCGAGGACACCCACAAGATGGCCGAGGCCAACAAGCCCTTCGCTCACTACCGCTGGTGAGCCGCCGCGACCCCGTGCGTGATCCGCACGGGGTCGCACCCGCCACCGGGTCGCACCCGGTACCCCCTCACGATCACAGATAGAGGTTGAACGCTTCCGTGGCTGTCGACATCAAGACCGACCTGGGCAAGGTCCGCAACATCGGGATCATGGCCCACATCGACGCGGGCAAGACCACCACCACCGAGCGGATCCTGTTCTACACCGGGATCAACTACAAGATCGGCGAAGTCCACGACGGTGGCGCCACGATGGACTGGATGGAGCAGGAGCAGGAGCGCGGCATCACGATCACGTCCGCCGCGACGACCTGCCACTGGAAGGACCACCAGATCAACATCATCGACACCCCCGGGCACGTCGACTTCACCGTCGAGGTGGAGCGCTCCCTGCGCGTGCTCGACGGTGCCGTGGCGGTGTTCGACGGGGTCGCCGGCGTGGAGCCGCAGAGCCAGACGGTGTGGCGACAGGCCGACCGCTACCGGGTGCCGCGGATCTGCTTCATCAACAAGCTGGACCGCACCGGTGCCTCCTTCGACTACTGCGTCGACACCATCCGCAAGCGCCTCAACGCCACCGCCGCGGTGATGCAGCTGCCGATCGGTGCCGAGGCCGACTTCCTGGGCGTCGTCGACCTGGTCAACATGCGTGCGCTGACCTGGCGCGGCGAGACCACGATCGGTGAGGACTACGAGGTCGAGCCGATCCCCGCCGACATGGTCGAGCAGGCCGAGGCCGCGCGCAACGAGCTCATCGAGACCGTCGCCGACCACGACGACGAGCTGACGGAGCTGTACCTGGAGGGTGAGGAGATCACCGGCGAGGTGCTGCAGCACGCGGTCCGCCGCGCCGTGCTGTCGAGCTCGATCACCGCCGTCTTCTGCGGCACCGCCTTCAAGAACAAGGGTGTGCAGCCGCTGCTCGACGCGGTCATCCACTACCTGCCCTCGCCGATCGACGTGCCCGCCATCGACGGCTTCAAGCCCGGTGACGAGTCGGTGGAGGTCCACCGCAAGCCGTCGGACGACGAGCCGTTCTCGGCGTTGGCCTTCAAGATCGCCGCCGACCCGCACCTGGGCAAGCTGACCTACGTGCGGATCTACTCGGGCACCCTCGAGGCCGGCACCACGGTGACCAACAGCACCAAGGGCCGCAAGGAGCGGATCGGCAAGATCTACCAGATGCACGCGAACAAGCGCGAGGAGATCGCCAAGGTCGGTGCCGGTCAGATCGTCGCCGTGATGGGTCTGAAGGACACCACCACCGGTGAGACGCTGAGCGACCCCGCCAACCCCGTCGTGCTGGAGTCGATGGACTTCCCGGCCCCGGTCATCGAGCAGGCCATCGAGCCCAAGACCAAGTCCGACCAGGAGAAGCTGTCCGCGGCGATCCAGCGGCTGGCCGAGGAGGACCCGACCTTCCGCGTCCACACCGACGAGGAGACCGGGCAGACCATCATCGCCGGCATGGGCGAGCTGCACCTCGAGGTGCTGATCGACCGCATGAAGCGCGAGTTCCGGGTCGAGGCCAACATCGGCAAGCCGCAGGTCTCCTACCGCGAGACCCTGCGCCGTCCGGTGGAGAAGGTGGAGTACACCCACAAGAAGCAGTCCGGTGGGTCGGGCCAGTACGGCCGCGTCATCATCTCCCTGGAGCCGCAGGAGGCGGGCTCGGGTTACGAGTTCGTCAACGCGATCACCGGTGGCCGCATCCCCAAGGAGTACATCCCCGCGGTCGACCAGGGCATCCAGGAGGCCATGGCCTTCGGCGTGCTGGCCGGCTACCCGGTCGAGGACATCAAGGTGACGCTGACCGACGGCGCCTACCACGACGTCGACTCCTCCGAGCTGGCCTTCAAGATCGCCGGTTCGATGGTCTTCAAGGAGGCCGCCCGCCGCGCCGACCCGGCCCTGCTGGAGCCGATGATGGCCGTGGAGGTGACCACCCCCGAGGACTACCTGGGCACCGTCATCGGTGACCTCAACTCGCGTCGCGGGCAGGTGCAGTCGATGGAGGACGTGCACGGCAACAAGGTCGTCAAGGCCCTCGTCCCGCTCTCGGAGATGTTCGGCTACGTCGGCGACCTGCGGTCCAAGACCTCGGGCCAGGCGTCGTACTCGATGGAGTTCCACTCCTACGCCGAGACGCCGAAGAACGTCTCCGACGAGATCATCGCGAAGTCGCGCGGAGAGTGAGGTGGGCGGCGCCGGAGCTGGTTTGACCAGACCGGCGCCGTACACAAAACTTGGTCCGGTCCTCGGATCGACCGAGCAGTCAGAAACCCAGAATCGCCGCGCGATCCACGCGTGGTGAACACCCAGAAGGAGCCCCAGTGGCAAAGGCCAAGTTCGAGCGGACCAAGCCGCACGTCAACATCGGCACCATCGGGCACATCGACCACGGCAAGACCACGCTGACCGCGGCGATCTCGAAGGTGCTCCACGATCAGTACCCCGACCTCAACGAGGCGTCGCCGTTCGACCAGATCGACAAGGCACCCGAGGAGCGTCAGCGCGGTATCACCATCTCGATCGCGCACATCGAGTACCAGACCGAGAAGCGCCACTACGCCCACGTCGACTGCCCGGGCCACGCGGACTACGTCAAGAACATGATCACCGGTGCCGCCCAGATGGACGGCGCCATCCTGGTGGTCGCCGCCACCGACGGCCCGATGCCGCAGACCCGCGAGCACGTGCTGCTGGCCCGCCAGGTCGGTGTGCCGGCCATGGTCGTCGCGCTCAACAAGTGCGACATGGTCGACGACGAGGAGCTCATCGAGCTCGTCGAGATGGAGGTGCGCGAGCTCCTCTCCGACAACGAGTTCCCCGGTGACGACATCCCGGTCGTGCGCGTGGCCGCCTTCCCGGCGCTGAACGGCGACGAGAAGTGGGTCAAGTCGGTCCAGGACCTGATGGCCGCGGTCGACGACTACATCCCGCAGCCGGAGCGTGAGATCGACAAGCCGTTCCTGATGCCGGTCGAGGACGTCTTCACCATCACCGGTCGTGGCACCGTGGTGACCGGCCGCATCGAGCGCGGGATCGTCAAGGTCAACGAGACCGTCGACATCATCGGCATCCGCGACACCAAGCAGACCACCACGGTCACCGGTGTCGAGATGTTCCGCAAGCTCCTCGACGAGGGCCAGGCCGGTGAGAACGTCGGCCTGCTGCTCCGCGGCACCAAGAAGGAGGACGTCGAGCGCGGCATGGTGATCATCAAGCCGGGTTCGACCACCCCGCACACCGAGTTCGAGGCCCGCGTCTACATCCTGAACAAGGACGAGGGTGGCCGTCACAAGCCGTTCTTCTCGAACTACAGCCCGCAGTTCTACTTCCGGACCACCGACGTGACCGGCATCGTCAACCTGCCGGAGGGCACCGAGATGGTCATGCCCGGTGACAACACCGACATGACCGTCCGGCTGATCCAGCCGATCGCCATGGAGGAGGAGCTCCGCTTCGCCATCCGTGAGGGCGGCCGCACCGTCGGCGCCGGCCGGGTCACCAAGATCCTGAAGTGATCTGACCCGTCTGCAGCAGACACGACGAGGGCCCCGTGCTTCGGCACGGGGCCCTCGTGCGTCCCCGGGTGGAGACCGTGGTGGGTGTCAGCGACGCCGGGCGACCACGGTGAAGGTGCACGGCACCAGGGCACGCTGCTCCCCGGGCCAGGCCCAGCCGCCCTCCACCTCGACCATCCGCGGGCTGAACTGCCACGGCAGCACGGTGTCCTCGCGCAGCGCCAGCAGCTCCAGTCCCGCCTCCAGCAGCACCGTGACCACCTCCGAGAGCGGGTGCGGCCACTCGTAGCTGCGGGTGGCGGTGAGCCGGCCCTCGCCGGCGTAGGTGACGTCGCTGTCCCACTGCTCGGCGGTGCCGTCGCCGAAGTAGCGGTAGCGCAGGGTGAGCTGCTCGGCGTCCTCGTCCAGCGCCAGCAGCACCGGGTGGCCGTCGCGCAGGTAGAACAGGCCGCCCGGACGCAGCAGCGCGGCCACCTGCTCGGCCCAGCGGCGCAGGTCCGACAGCCAGCAGATCGCGCCGATGCTCGTGTAGACGACGTCGAAGGTGCGCCCGATCGCGGCCGCGGCGTCCAGCACGTCGGACTCCACCCAGCGCGCCGGGGTGCCGGTCTCCTCGGCCAGCCGGGCCGCCACCGCGAGCGCGGCGGGGGAGAAGTCGAGCCCGGTCACCTCCGCGCCGGCCCGGGCCAGCGACACCGTGTCGGTGCCGAGGTGGCACTGCAGGTGGCACAGCTGCAGACCGGTCAGCGCACCGCCGGGCAGGAACGGCGTCATGGCCGCCAGGTCGTGGCGGACCACGTCGGACAGGTGGTGGGGATCGCTGCGGAAGCGGTCGAGGTCGTAGCCGCGCTCGTGGATGCCCACACGGTCCTCCCAGTTGGCCAGGTTCGCCGACCGGGCCTCCTCCCACTCCACCGGGACGCTGCCGCGCCACTCCTCGCCCATGGCCGCGAGCCTAGGCCAGCTCGACCTCGTCGCCCACCGAGATCGTTCCGGAGGAGAGCAGCCGGAAGGTGGTGCCGCCGCGGCCGTGCATGGCCTTCATGGCGCCGGGGCCGATCCAGTCGTCGAGCAGCCGGCACGGCGCGGAGATCCGCACCACCTCCAGCTCGACCTCGCCGACCCGGATCCGCTCACCGGGTCGGGTGGGCAGCGTGCCGCCGGTGAGGGTGAGGTTGCGCCGGGTGCTGCCGGGCTCCACCGGGGCACCGAGGGCAGCGCTCGCCTCGGCCAGCGCGGGCAGCGTCTGCACGGTGACGTGGCGGTGCCGGGTGCCGTGGTAGCGGTCGCCGACCAGCCCGCGTCCGGCCTCGGCCTCCACGCTGGGCACCGAGCGGGTCGGCAGCCGGCGAGCCGGGGCGATGTGGATGGCGTGCACGGTCGGGGCGCTCACCCGACCATCCTCCCCGTCCGGCCAACCCCACTAGGCTCCCCGGGTGGACGCCAACACCGAGGCCATCGTCCGGCTCTGCTTCGCCCGCCAGCTGGGCCTGGCCGACGACGCGCTGGAGGCCGACGGCCGGGTGACGGTGGTGCGCGACGACCAGGTGATGACGCTGCGGTTGTGGCGGACCTCCGTGCTGGTGGGCCCGGCCCCGCTGCTCCCGGCGCTGACGGAGCTGGATGCCGACGCGCTGGCCGACCCGTCGGCCCTGCTCAGCCTGTGCGGCACGGGCCGGGTGGCCGGGGCGGCCCGGCTGTCGGTGCTCGACGAGCTGGACCGTCACCCCGACCTGGACCGGCTGGAGGTCGATCCCGACCCGGAGGCAGCCACCGCGCTGGAGCAGCGCTGCCCGCCCGACGACGTCACCGAGGTCGGGCTCAGCCGGATGGACGCCGTGTTCGTGCACCGGGCGCCGGACGGGACGCCGTGCAGCGGGGCGGGGTACGCGGTGTGGGCCGGCCTGGTGGCCAACCTCGGCGTGCTCAGCGCCCTGGAGGCGCGGCGTCGCGGGCTGGCCCGGGTGCTCGCCGGGATCGCGGTCAACGACGCCCTGGATGCCGGCCTCGTCCCGGCCTGGCGGGTCCGGCCCGGGAACGCCGCCGCCGAACGCCTCGGCGACGCCCTCGGCTTCATCCCGGTGGGCGACCAGGTGAGGGTCGAGCTCACCCCCGGCTGAGACCCCGGCCCGCCCCGCGGAGGAGCGGAGGAACGCGGGGACCGCTCCGGTCCGCCACCGGCGGGTGGCAGGATGGCTGCGCACACGTCGCCCCCCGAAGGACTCCGATGGCCGAGCTGATCCTGTTCGCTGACCTCTCCGCCGACCCCATCACGATGACCACCCGGTTGGCGCCCTCCGCGCTGCCGCTGGGCATCCTGCTGCGTCCGGCCCGCGAGACCGACGTCGAGGCGATGGGCACGCTGCGGGCGGAGTCGACCGGACGGACCGACGTCGAGACCTCGGTGGCCGAGGTGCGGGCCACCGTCGACGGCCGCGACGGTGACTACCTGCCGGCGGCGTCCAAGGTCGCCGTCGACGAGCAGGACCAGGTGGTCGCCTTCGTGCAGACGGTGGGCCGCACCGCCGACGGCACCGACCCGTTCGTGGTCCGGGTGCACACCCAGCCGCCGTGGCGGGGCCGGGGCCTGGGTCGGGCACTGCTCATCGAGGCGATGCGGGCGGCGGCCGAGACGTCGGACCGGGTCGGCCTGCGGGTGGACAGCGCGAACGGCGAGGCGCTCAGCCTGTGCCGCTCCCTCGGCTTCGTCGAGGACGGGGCCGCCACCCCGAGCGAGCAGCCGTCCGCCTCGGCGCCGACCGGATGACCGGCGTGACCGGGATCGACGACACGGTCGGCACGGACGCCGACGCCCCGACGGGGCTCGACCGCGCCGAGGACCCGTTCGGGAGCGACCGCGCGCTGGTCGAGCGGCTCGGAGCCCAGCAGAAGCAGTTCAACGACTTCATGCTGGGCTACAAGTTCGCCATCGACGAGGTCGTCACGAAGATCCACATCCTGCGCGAGGACTTCAACAACACCCACGACTACAACCCGATCGAGCACGTGAACTCCCGGCTGAAGACGCCGGAGAGCATCCTGCGCAAGGTGCACCGCAAGCAGCACCCGGTCGACGTCGACAGCATCCGCGCGAACATCCTCGACATCGCCGGCGTGCGCGTCACCTGCTGCTTCCTCAGCGACATCTACACGGTGCGCGACCTCGTCGTCAGCCAGAACGACCTGGACGTCATCGACGAGCGCGACTACATCAGCAATCCCAAGCCGAACGGCTACCAGAGCCTGCACCTCATCATGGAGGTGCCGGTGTACCGGGCGCGCGAGGTGTCCCAGGTGCCGGTGGAGATCCAGATCCGCACCATCGCGATGGACTTCTGGGCCAGCCTGGAGCACAAGATCTACTACAAGTACGGCGGCGAGGTGCCCGCCGGGCTGGTCTCGGACCTGTCCCAGGCCGCCGCGGCGGCCAACAGCCTCGACCTCAAGATGGAGGAGCTGCACCGCCAGGTCCGCGGTGGCGCGGAGCCCGACGACACCGCCGACGCCCGGGACCGCCACCCGCTGGCGCCGCCGGCCGACCTGCTCGCCCAGTACACCCGCGCCGTCGGCCGGCCCCCGCACTCACCCGAGTCACCCCTGCGCTGAGGGCGCCCCCCCGACCGGGCCCGGGCTCCGACAGGCTCACCCCCGCTGTGGTGGCGTCCGTGCCCGACCTGATCCCAGCGCCCTGAGCCTGTCGAAGGGCGAGGCGCCCCGGATCAGCGGTGGACGAGGAGCGCGACCGGGAGGGTGTGGAAGAGGTCGTCGGCCGCCACGGTGCCGCTGTGCTCGCGTCCGCTCAGCACGTCGACCACCTCACCGACCTCCAGCGTGGTGCCCCGCCACCCGCCGGCCTCGGCCAGGGTCAGCGGCAGCCGGGTGACGCAGGTGGTCGCCCCGCCCCGGTCGAAGGCGAGCAGGTGGTCGGCGGCCGGGCCCTCGGCGGTCAGCGGGGTGTAGGAGCCGAACAGCCCGGGACGTTCGCGCCGAAGTCGCAGGGTGTCCCGCACCACCCGCAGCTTGGCCGCGCCCGAGCCGTCCACCACCGGCGGACGGTCCTCGGCCAGCAGCGCGCGCCGGGCGCCGAAGTCGACCGGCCGGCGGTTGTCCGGGTCGACCAGCGAGTCCTCCCACAGCTCGGTGCCCTGGTACACGTCAGGCACCCCGGGCATCGTCAGCTGCACCAGCTTCTGGCCCAGCGCGTTCGACCACCCGGGCTGCTCCACCACCGACAGCAGCCGGGCCAGGTCGTCGGCGAGCGCCGGCTCGTCCAAGGCCCGGTCGACCGCGGTGTGCACGGCCCGCTCAAAGGTCTCATCAGGGGCGTCCCAGCTCGTCGAGGCCGAGGCCTCCCGCATCGCCTTCTCGGCGTAGGCGTGCAGCCGCTCCCGCTCGACCGGGCCCGCACCCACCAGCGTCTGGGCCAGGAAGTAGCCGAACGCGCGGTCGGCCAGCTGCTCCCGCGGCAGCCCGGAGTGCTCGAGGAAGTGCCGGGCGAACCGCTCCCAGGTCTGCGGCACCTCCGACAGCACCGCCAGCCGGGCCCGGACGTCCTCCCCGCGCTTGGTGTCGTGGGTCGACAGCGAGGTCATCGAGTGCGGCAGCCGCTCCTGGCGGTGCTGCTGGGCGGCGTGGAACTCCGCTGGCGACAGGCCGAAGGAGTCGGGGTTGCCGCCGACCTCGTTGAGCGCGACGAAGCGGGCCTGGCGGTAGTAGGCGGTGTCCTCGGTGCCCTTGGCCATCACCGCACCCGACAGCTGCTGGAACCGGCGGGCCAGCTCGTCGGACGGCTCGTGCAGCCGGGGTGACAGCGTCGCCAGGGTCGCGGCCACGGCCGGGTCCCCGCCGGCGGCCTCGATCGCGGCGTCCAGCCGCTCGACACCGTCGGGCAGGTAGGAGCGGTAGACGTCGAAGCGGACCGCCAGCTCGCCCAGCGCGGCGCGGACGTCGTCGGCCGGCAGGTCGGGCACCAGCCGCGCGAGCCGGGACAGCTCGGAGCCGAAGAGGGTGTCGACGACGTGCCGCTTGCCCTCCAGCACCGCCTCGTGCATGGTCCGCCGGTCCCCGGTCAGATCGGCGTAGAGGGTGGTGAAGGCCTCCTCCTGGCCCGGGTGCACGAAGACCTGGTTGACCTCGGTCATCGCGTCGTAGCCCGAGGTGCCCTCGACCGGCCAGGCCGGCAGCTCCTCACCGGGCTCGAGGATCTTCTCCGCGACCAGCCAGGCGTCCGGGGCCAGCGCCCGCAGCCGCTCGAAGTACTGCGCCGGGTCGACCAGGCCGTCCGGGTGGTCCACCCGAATGCCGGTCAGCTGGCCGTCGGCCACCATCTGGCGCACCCGGGCATGGGTGGCCTCGAAGACGTCCTCGTCCTCGACCCGCAGCCCGGCCAGGTCGGCGACGGCGAAGAAGCGGCGGTAGTTGAGCTCGGTGGCGGCGGTCCGCCACCCGACCAGACGGTAGTGCTGGCGGGCGAGCACGTCCTCGACGCTGTCGCCCTCGGTGTAGGTGCCGGCAGCCACCGGGTAGCGGTGCTCGTGGTAGCGCACCTCGTGCCCGCCGTCGACGGCCACCACCTCCAGCTCGTCGGGCCCGACCTCGTCGCCGAGCACCGGGATCCGCAGCGGGGCGTTGGCCCACTCGATGTCGAACCAGGACGCGTAGGGCGAGGCCTCGCCCTCGGCCAGCACGCTCCACCAGGCCGGGTTCTCCGCCGGCGCGGCCACCCCGAGGTGGTTGGGGACGATGTCGAGCACCAGCCCGAGCCCGGCCGCGCGGGCCGCCTCGACCAGGCGGGACCAGCCCTCCTCCCCGCCGCGGGGGACGTCCAGGGTGGTGGGGTCGGTGACGTCGTAGCCGTGGTCGCTGCCGTCGGTGGAGCTCAGCAGCGGGGAGAGGTAGAGCGCGCCGACGCCGAGGTCGGCCAGGTAGTCGACGAGCGCTGCCGCGTCGTCCAGGGTGAAGCCGGCCCGGATCTGGAGCCGGTAGGTCGACGACGGGATGCTGGTCACGTGCGCCACGCTAGTCGGCGCCACCCGGGCGGGGTGCACCGGCCTGAGCAGGGGCCGGGTGGGGCTCGAGTCCGACGCAGTCGGTGCCCGGGGCCCCATCCGCGCGCGCCTCAGCGCCTGACCCTCCGCCAGGGCTGCACCGTCGTCCTCGCCGGCGGCACCGGCCCGCCCTCCCTCGCCCCGACCACCCCGGCGGTCCACCGGGTCCGGAGCTCGAGGCCGGCGCCCTGCCCGTCGCCGACGGGACGGCCGGCAGCAGCTGATGCGCTGCCGACCGTCGTCGGGTCGGTCGTCGACGGTGGGGACGGTGGGCGGTGCGTGGCTGACACGGGGACGTGGCGCCCCGTGACCGCACACCGTCCGCCACCCAGGACCAGGCTCTACCGTGTCGCTGCGATCTCGCGGCTGGGCGCCATCTCGCTGGTGTCGTCGTCGCGACGCAGTCGTGCACGGTGCAGTGCCGCCACGACGCCCGTCAGGACGACGTTGGTGCCGATGATGACGAGCAGGACGGTGCGGAACGCGGCGGCGTAGTCGTCCCCGTGGCCGGGGATGCCGGCGGCGGTGGCGTCGGCGATGCCCCGGTCGCCCAGGCTGCTGAAGACCAGCCACGCGACGACCGCCGCGAAGGCGGCGATCACGACGGCCTCGCTCCCGACGCGCACGAAGTTGAGGACTCCCGCTGCTGCGCCGGAGCGGTGCGGGGGCACCTGGGCCAGCGCCTCGCCGTCCACCAGCCCGATGGTCATGCCGAAGGCGGCGCCGATGAGGACCATCCCGGGGACCGCCCACCAGATCGGGACGTCGGGTGAGACCACGAGCAGGGCACCGTCACCGACGACCATCGCGAGGAGGGCGACGTAGATGACCTTCATCGGGGTGACGGCGGTGAAGCGGTGGATGGCCCGTGAGGCGGCCAGCGGTGCCACGACGATCGGCACCATCATGAACAGCATGAAGACGCCGGCCGCGGGTGCGGACAGACCGTAGATCGCGCCGAACGCCACCGGCAGGTAGGTGCCGAGCGTGATCGCGCCGACAGAGGTCGCCACCGGGACGAGCGAGAGTGCGAGGAAGTGCGGGTTGCGGAGCACCCCGAAGTCCACCACCTTGCGGCCCGGCTCGGGTTCGTGCGTGATCGTGGGCAGGGACCTGCTGAAGACCAGGGCGAGGACGGTCACGATGCCGAACACGACGAAGACCCCGCGCCAGCCGAACCAGCCGGTGAGGAGACCTGCGACCACCGGGCCGATGGCGGACCCGATGCCGATGATGGTGCCGAAGATCGCGAAGTTGCGCGCCCGTGCCGCCCCCTCCCAGGCGTTCGACATCAGGGACGCCGACCCGGTGAACACGGCGGCGCCGCCGATGCCCGACAGGACGCGTCCGATGTCGAGGACGACGAGGTCGGGCGCGGTCGTGCTCACGAGGGAACCGACCGTGAAGAAGAGCAGGCCGATGACGACCGTCGTGCGGTAGCCCAGCCGGTCTGAGAGCACGCCCCACACGAGGGTGAAGACGGCGAAGGCGGCGTTGAACCCGTTGACCACCGATTGCAGCAGGAACGGCGACGCCCCGAGGTCACGGGCGATGCTCGGCAGGAGCACCCCCATGCCCGAGATGGCCAGTGGCACGACGAAGACCGAGAGCACGATCACTGGCATGGCCAGTCTCGAGATGGGGGTGCGGGTGGTTCCCGACATGGGAGGTCCTTCCGTGGAGGGGATCGCGGACGTGCGCAGCACAGCCGCCGCGGCGACGTCCGGCTCGCGGCTGGCTAAGATCTGTAGTGCGCGCTACAGTTATAGCATCAATGTAGCGATCACTACAGATTGGCGAGACATGTCACGTGGACGGACCCGGACCTTCGACCTCGACCAGACCCTCGACCGAGCGGTCGACGTGTTCTGGCGGCGGGGCTACGACGCGACCTCGATCGCGGAGCTGACGGAGGCGATGGGCATCAACCCGCCGAGCCTGTACGCGGCGTTCGGGAACAAGCGCGCCCTCTTCGACCGGGTCGTGGACCGGTACGTGCAGGACACGGCCAGCAACCTGCAGGCGGCGGTGGCGCAGCCGACGGGCCGCGCGGCCGCCCTCTCGATGCTGACCAGCGTCGTGGAGAGCGCGACCAGCGAGGACCATCCCGCCGGGTGCCTGCTGGTGCAGGGGGCGCTCGCCTGCTCGGCCGACAACGCCGACGTCCACGACGAGCTGGTGCGTCGGCGCGAGGAGGTCCGCCAGGCGATGCAGCTCCGCTTCGAGCAGGCCCTCGACGACGGCGACTTCCCCTCGGGGGTCGACCCGGCCGGTCTCGCCCGGTACTACGTCACGGTCGCGACCGGGCTGACCGTCCAGGCTGCCAGCGGTGTCCCCCGCCGGGAGCTGCTCGAGGCGGTCGACCTCGCCATGGCCGCGTTCCCCGACGTCAGCGCTGGTGCGGCGCGGTGAGTGCTCGCCGACTGGGCTTCCTGTCGTTCGGGCACCACCAGAACACCTGGGGCGCGTCCGCCCGGACGGCAGGTGATGCTCTCATCCAGGGGATCGAGATCGCCGTGGGCGCCGAGGCGCTCGGTCTCGACGGCGCCTGGAGCCGCGTCCACCACCTGCAACCCCAGTTCTCCAGCCCCTGGAGCCTTCTCGCCGCGGTGGCGGCGCGGACCTCCCGGATCGAGATCGGCACCGCCGTCATCGACATGCGCTACGAGAACCCCCTCCTCATGGCCGAGCTCGCCGCCTCCGCGGACCTGATCAGCGGCTCACGTCTCCAGCTCGGCCTGAGCCGCGGATCGCAGGAGCCGGCTCTGAGAGGGTACGAACGATTCGGCTTCCGCCCGGCCGAGGGCCTCACCGCGGGCGACATGGCGCGGGAGCACACCGCACGGTTCCGCGCGGCGATCGCGGGGGCACCCGTCGCCGAGAGCGACCCGGCCCAGACGCCGAGGACCGTCCCGCTGGCGATCGAGCCGCAGTCGCCGACGCTGCGGGACCGGATCTGGTGGGGCTCTGCCACCCGCCAGAGCGCGCGGTGGGCCGGTGAGCAGGACCTCCACCTCCTCAGCAGCACGCTGCTCTCAGAGGACACGGGGGTGCCGTTCAGCGAGCTGCAGGCCGAGCAGATCCGGACGTTCCGGGCCGCGCGTGCCGAGGCGGGGCACCCTGGGAGCCGCCGCGTCGCCGTGGTGCGCAGCATCCTGCCGATCGTCTCGCAACGCGACGCCGACCTCTACGGACCCGCTGCGCGCTCGTCGCAGGAGCACGTCGGCGTGCTCGGCGGAGCCGTCTCCCGCTTCGGGAAGAGCTTCATCGGCGAGCCCGACCGGATCGTCGACGAGCTCCAGCAGGACGAGGCCGTGATGTCCTCCGACACACTGCTCGTGACGATCCCGAACGTCCTCGGCGTCGACCACAACCTGGAGCTCCTCGAGAACATCCGGGACCACATCGCCCCGGCGATCGGCTGGACGAGGACTGGCTGAACCCACCGAGTGCCGCGCCGGGGGCCCGCAGCCGGTCGCGGTGAGCCGTCCGGGCTCAGGCCGGGGCGTCGGGCGGGCCGGCAGCGGGTCGCAGCACGAGCGCGAGGAAGTCCTCGAGGTGGCGGGCGACGTCCACCTGGGCGGGGGAGTGCAACCACTGCAGCTGCAGCCCGTCCCACAGCGCCACCAGTGAGGTCGCCGCGCGCTCCGGGTCGACCCCGGGACGCAGCCGGCCCTGGCGGGCGAGCTCGGCGAAGTAGCCGGCGTACTCCTGGCGCAGGTGGGTGAAGCGGCGGACGAAGTAGTCCGACCCGGGGTGCCCGGCGGTGGTCGCCTCCGCGCAGAGCACGGTGTAGACCTCGATCAGACCCCGCAGGTCCTCGTTGCGGCGGGCCCGGGCGAGGACGGCGGTGGGGAAGTTCGCAGCCGACGTCGGCGTCTCCACCGCACCGGCCTCGTCGCGGTGCCCCAGCGTGGCCAGCAGCAGGTCCTCCTTGGTCGGGAAGTGGTGCATCAGCGTGGACAGGCTGATCCCGGCGTCCGCGGCGATCTCCCGCAGCGAGGCGGCCCGGTAGCCGCGCGAGGCGAACCGGGCCAGGGCGACGTCGAGGATCTGGCGCCGACGCTCCGCGCTCTTGGCGTAGGGGCCCCGCCGCCGCCCCGTCCCCGCTGGTGCGGCCGGTCCCTCGCCCGTCACCGCCGGTCCGCTCGTCCTGCTGCTCATCGCGTCCCCGTCCTCGTCGACGTCCCGGGCCGGCCTGTGCCGGCGTCCGCGTGAAAGTCGTGCACCTGCACGGTTTTGCTGTACGTTAGCGGCCGCATTCGTTCACGGCGAAGTGAGGCGGCATGAGAGTCACCCGACGAGATCTGCTCAGGCTCGGCGGCGCGGGGGCAGCGGGCGCGCTGCTGTCGGCGTGCGCGGGGCCGGGCGCGACCCCAGTCAACACCCGACCGACCATCCCGCCCGCGGACGGGCCGATCACCCTGACCTACTGGTCCTGGCTGAAGGACCTGCAGAAGGTCTGCGACGTCTGGAACGCGCAGAACCCGCACGTCCGGGTGGAGGCCAGCTGGATCCCCGGCGGCAACGACGGCGGCTACCAGAAGATGTACTCCGCGCTGGCCGCCGGCGGTGGCCCCGACATCGGCCAGGTCGAGATGCGCACGGTGCCGGAGTTCGTCCTGGTCGACGGGCTGGTCGACCTGCGCCGCTACGGCGTCGACCAGTACGCCGACCGGTTCAACGAGACGCTGTGGCAGCAGGTCTCCTTCGTCGGCGGGGTGTACGGCATCCCCCAGGACAGCGGGCCGCTGGCGCTCTACTACCGCCCCGACCTGTTCGAGGCCGCCGGCGCGGAGGTGCCCGCGACCTGGGAGGAGTGGAACGAGACCGCGCGGCGGATGCGGGCCACCGACGTCTACCTGGAGTGCCTCGACCTCTCCGACACCTCCTGGTTCGCCGCGCTCGCCCAGCAGGCCGGGGCCCGCTGGCTGCGGGTCGAGGGCGAGGAGTGGGTCATCCACATGACCGACGACGCCACCCTGCAGGTCGCCCGGCACTTCGACCGCGCGATCGACGAGGACCTCATCACCACCGCCTACGGCCAGTTCTCCACCCCCTGGTACGCCGCGGCGTCGGCGGGCCAGATCGCCTCGGCCGCCCAGGCCAGCTGGGGTGACGCCCTGCTGCAGAGCGTCACCTCCGGCGCCGGGCAGTGGCGGGTCGCCCCGCTGCCGACCTGGGGTCCCGGCGGCTACGCCTCCAGCTTCCTCGGCGGGTCGACCGCGGCCGTGCTGGCCAACAGCAAGCACCCCAAGGAGGCGATGGAGTTCGCCATCTGGATGACGACGAGCCAGGAGGGCATCGACGCCATGATCGCCAACAGCGGCATCGGCTGGTCGCCGAGCCGCGACTACATCGGCCAGAGCCGGCTCGGCGGGTCGGACTTCTTCGGTGGCCAGAGCTACAACACCGAGGTCTTCGAGCCCGCCGCCCAGCCCGCGGCGCAGAACCCGGACTGGTCCTGGTGGCCGATCACCCAGCAGTCGTTCAACATCCTCTCCGACGGGTTCCGCCAGAAGGTCTCCGGCGGCACCCTGGTCGACGCCATCGCGACCGCCGAGAACGCCATCGTCGAGGCCTTCACCAACAAGGGCCTGAGCATCCGGAAGGCCGAGGCATGAGCGCGACCGAGCAGTCGAGCGCCCCCGCCGCGACGTCGGGCCGCCGCCGGCGCAGCAGCCAGCTGACCGCCGCGCCCTGGCTGCTGCTGGCCCCGTTCCTGCTGTTCTTCGTGCTGACCTTCGTGCTGCCGATCCTGGTGGCGGTCGGGCAGAGCTTCACCCGGGTCACCCGCAGCGGTGTCTTCGGCGAGCAGGGCGTCACCAGCGAGTTCGCCTGGTTCGCCAACTACGCCCAGGCGCTGGAGAACGGCAACTTCATCGACTCGATCTTCCGGATGCTGCTCTTCGGCGTCGTCCAGGTGACGGTGATGATCGCGCTGTCCACCGTGCTGGCCCTGCTGCTGGAGTCGGCCTCCGCGCGCTGGCCCGGCTTCTTCCGCGCCGTCTACTTCCTGCCCTACGGCATCCCCGGCGTGATCGCCACCATCCTGTGGTCGTTCCTCTACGTGCCCGGGCTGAGCCCGGTCATCGACGCCGCCGAGGTGGTCGGCATCGAGCTCGACTTCCTCGGCGCGGGCACCGTGCTGTGGTCGATCGCCAACATCGTCACCTGGACCTACGCCGGCTACAACATGATGATCATCGTCGCCCAGCTGAAGGCGATCCCGACCGAGGTCTACGAGGCCGCCGAGGTCGACGGCGCCGGCCCGCTGCGGGTGGCGGCCAGCATCCAGCTGCCGCTGATCCGTCCCGCGCTGGTGCTGACCACCGTGTTCTCGATCATCGGTACCCTGCAGCTCTTCGCCGAGCCGCAGGTGCTCTCCACGGTGGCGCCCGACGTGGACTCCGAGTACACGCCCAACCTCAGCGCCTACACCACCGCCTTCGCCTACAACGACTACAACGTGGCGGCGGCCCAGGCCGTGCTGATCGCGCTGGTGGCCTTCGCGCTCTCCTTCCTGTTCCTGCGACTCACCAACCGGAGGTCGTGATGAGCGCCGCCACCGTCACCGACAGCGCCGCCCCCGGCGGCCGCACCCGCCGTCCCGGCCAGTCCGCGGCCCGGACGATCCTCGTCACCGCGATCCTGCTGCTGGTCGCGCTCTACTTCCTGGTGCCGGTCTACTGGGTGGTCGTCGCGGCCACCAAGACCACCGAGGACCTGTTCGCCACCAACGGCTTCTGGTTCGGCCAGACCTTCGCGCTGTTCGCCAACGTGCGCGAGGTGGTCGCCTACGACGGCGGCATCTTCCTGCGCTGGTTCGCCAACTCGGTGCTCTACTCCGGGGTGGGCGCGCTGCTGGCCACCTACTTCGCCGCGGCCGGCGGCTACGCCCTGTCGCGCTACCAGTTCCGCGGTCGCAACATCGTCTTCGGCACCATCCTCGGCGGCGTCCTGGTGCCCGGCACCGCGACCGCGCTGCCGATGTTCCTGCTGTTCAGCGAGCTCGGTCTGGCCAACACCTACTGGTCGGTGCTGATCCCGTCGGTGGTCTCGCCGTTCGGGCTCTTCCTCTGCCGGATCTACGCCGACGCCTCGGTCAGCCCGTCGCTGCTGGAGGCCGCCCGGCTGGACGGCGCCTCGGAGCTGCGGATCTTCCACACCGTGGGCCTGCGGATCCTCACCCCGGCGCTGGTGACGGTGTTCCTCTTCCAGCTGGTCGGCATCTGGAACAACTACTTCCTGCCGCTGGTCATGCTGGCCGACCAGGATCTCTACCCGATCACCCTGGGGCTCAACAACTGGCGCTCCCAGACCGACCGGCTGCCCGAGTTCTACGAGCTGACCACCGGCGGCGTGCTGCTCTCGGTGATCCCGCTGGCCATCGCGATGATCGTGCTGCAACGCTTCTGGCGTGGCGGACTCACCGAAGGGGCTGTGAAGTGACGACGGACGACGTGTCCTACCTGACCGACCCGGCACCGCGACGAGGGGCGCACGCCGCCCCGCGCTCGTGGCTGCACAGCGACGCACCGCGGCTCTCCCTCAACGGGACGTGGTCGTTCCGGCTGCTGGACCGGGCGCCCGGGACGCCCGGTGGCGGCGGGGTGCTGCCGGCGGGGGAGGAGCCCGCGGCCTTCGCCGACCCCGGCTACGACGTCTCGGGCTGGGAGACCATCGAGGTGCCCTCGCACTGGGTGCTCACCGGGGACGGCACCCGCGGGCGTCCGATCTACACCAACGTGCAGTTCCCGATCCCGGTCGACCCGCCGCACGTGCCGGACGAGAACCCGACCGGTGACCACCGCACCGAGGTGGAGGTCCCGGCGGAGTGGGCCGAGGCCGAGCGGGTGCTGCTGCGCTTCGACGGCGTCGAGTCGATGTACCGGGTCTGGGTGAACGGGGTCGAGGTCGGCGTCGGCACCGGCAGCCGGCTGGCCGCCGAGCTCGACGTCACCGAGCAGGTGGTGCCCGGTCAGGCCAACACGGTCGCCGTCCGGGTGCACCAGTGGTCGGCCGCCACCTACCTGGAGGACCAGGACCAGTGGTGGCTGCCCGGCATCTTCCGCGACGTCACCCTGCTGGCGCGTCCCCGCGGCGGCATCACCGACGTCTGGCTGCGCCCGGGCTACGCCGGCGAGGCGGTCGGCACCGGTGCCGGGTCGCTGGAGGTCGAGCTGGACGTCGCCGAGGGCGGGTTCCCGGTCACCGTGGCGATCGAGGAGCTCGGGGTCTCCACCACCTTCGACTCCGCCGCCGACGTGCGTCCGATCGAGCTGGAGAAGGTCGAGCCGTGGTCGGCCGAGCGTCCCCGGCTCTACCAGGTGGTGGTCTCCAACGCCGCGGAGACGATCACCCAGCGGGTCGGGTTCCGCCGGGTCGAGATCCGTGACGGGTTGCTGCTGGTCAACGGCTCGCGGGTGCTCTTCCACGGTGTCAACCGGCACGAGACCCACCCCGAGCGCGGCCGCGTCTTCGACGAGGAGCACGCCCGCGCCGACATGGCGCTGATGAAGCGGTTCAACGTCAACGCGATCCGCACCAGCCACTACCCGCCGCACCCGCGGGTGCTGGACCTGGCCGACGAGCTCGGCTTCTGGGTGGTCGACGAGTGCGACCTGGAGACCCACGGCTTCGGCTCCGACGACTGGCGGCAGAACCCCAGCGACGACCCGGCCTGGCGCGAGGCCTACCTGGACCGGATCACCCGCACCGTCGAGCGGGACAAGAACCACCCCTGCGTGGTGCTGTGGTCGCTGGGCAACGAGTCCGGCACCGGGGCCAACCTGGCCGCGATGGCGGCCTGGGTGCACGCCCGCGACCCGGAGCGTCCGGTGCACTACGAGGGTGACTACGTCGGCGCCTACACCGACGTGTACTCCCGGATGTACCCCTCGCTGGCCGAGACCGCCGCGATCGGCACCGACGGCGACACCACGCCGCTGCTGGGCTGCACAGTGGCCGAGGGTGTGCGGCAGCGGACCAAGCCGGCGATCCTGTGCGAGTACGTGCACGCGATGGGCAACGGCCCGGGCCTGATCAGCGAGTACGAGGAGCTGTTCGAGCAGCACCCGCGGCTGCAGGGCGGGTTCGTCTGGGAGTGGCGCGACCACGGGCTGTGGCACCGCACCCCCGACGGCACCCGGTTCCTCGCCTACGGCGGGGACTTCGGCGAGGTCGTGCACGACGGCAACTTCGTGATGGACGGCCTCGTCTTCAGCGACGACACCCCTTCCCCGGGTCTGCACGAGTACGCGGCGGTGGTGCAGCCGGTGCGCTTCGAGTGGGCGAACAAGCGGCTCACCGTGCGCAACCTGCGCCACAGCACCGACACCACCGACCTGCGGTTGCGCTGGCGCCTGGAGGTGGATGGCACGGTGCTGGCCCGCGGCACGGAGAAGGTGCCCCGGGTGCTGCCCGGACGCAGCGCCCGGATCGACCTCGACCCGGGCGCCCCGGCGGTGCCGGGGGAGGCCTGGCTGAGCGTCCAGGCCGAGCTGGCCGAGGCGACCGCCTGGGCGCCGGCCGGCCACGTGGTCGCCCGCGGGCAGTTCCGGGTCGCCGACGCCACACCGCCGGTGCGCGTCCCCGCCCTCCCGGCGGTGCGGACCGGGCAGCCGGTGCCGGAGCGGCTGGAGCTGG
>NZ_QPKK01000229.1 GCF_003344635.1 Desertihabitans aurantiacus | reverse complement strand
GCGTCCACCCCGGGCGGACCGCCGGCGGAGGCGGTGGGTGACGGCTGCCCGGCCCCGGTGCAGCCGGTCAGCGCGCCGCCGAGGGCGAGGGCGGCGAGGCCGCCGCCGCGGAGCAGGCCCCGGCGGTCGGTCCGCAGCACGGGGGTCTCGACGTCCGGCATGGTCCTCCTCGGATCGGCCGTCCCGGGCGAGCCGGAGGTGGCGGGAGCGGGACGGCGGGGGGTGTCGGTGCGCCCTCATAGAGTGGCAGACGTGGCAGATCCGGCGACCTACCGCCCCGCACCGGGGTCCATCCCCCTCGACCCCGGGGTGTACCGGTTCAGCGACGCCACCGGGCGGGTCATCTACGTCGGCAAGGCCAAGAGCCTGCGCTCCCGGCTGAACTCCTACTTCGCCGACCCGGCCTCGCTGCACTCCCGCACCCAGACCATGGTGCGCACCGCCGCCCGGGTGGACTGGACGGTGGTGCAGACCGAGGTCGAGGCGCTGCAGCTGGAGTACGCCTGGATCCAGGAGTTCGACCCGCGGTTCAACGTCAAGTACCGCGACGACAAGTCCTACCCGTGGCTGGCGGTCACCTGGTCCGAGGAGTTCCCGCGGGTCTTCGTGGGCCGCGGCCCCAAGCGCAAGGGCACCCGCTACTTCGGCCCCTACTCCCACGCCTGGGCGATCCGCGAGACGGTCGACCTGCTGCTGCGCGCGTTCCCGATGCGCTCCTGCACCACCGGGGTGTTCAAGCGCGCCCAGCAGAGCGGACGTCCCTGCCTGCTCGGCTACATCGACAAGTGCTCCGCGCCCTGCGTCGGCCGGGTGGACGCCCAGGAGCACCGCGAGATCGTCGCCGATTTCTGCACCTTCGTCTCCGGTCAGTCCGGTCCGCTGCTGCGCCGGCTGGAGCGGGAGATGAAGAAGGCGGCGGAGGCGATGGAGTACGAGCGCGCGGGCCGGATCCGCGACGACATCGGGGCGCTGCGCCGGGCGATGGAGAAGAACGCCATCGTCTTCGCCGACGGCACCGACGCCGACGTCATCGCTCTGGCGGAGGACCCGCTGGAGGTCGCGGTCCAGGTGTTCCACGTCCGCGGCGGCCGGGTCCGTGGTGAGCGCGGCTGGGTCGCGGACCGGATGGACGACTCCACGACCGGTGAGCTGATCCAGACCTTCCTCGTCCAGCTCTACGCCGGTGACGAGACCCGTGTCGACGAGGGCTCGCCGGTGCCGCGGGAGGTGCTGGTGCCCGAGCTGCCCAGCGACCCGACGGTGACGGAGTGGCTGCGCCAGCGGCGTGGCAGCGGGGTCAGCCTGCGGGTGCCGCAGCGCGGCGACAAGCGCACCCTGATGGAGACGGTCACCAAGAACGCCGAGGAGGCGCTGGTCCGGCACAAGACCAAGCGGGCCAGCGACCTGTCCACCCGCAACCGGGCGCTGGAGGAGATCCAGGCCGCGCTCGACCTGCCCGAGGTGCCGCTGCGGATCGAGTGCTTCGACGTCTCCAACCTGCAGGGCAGCGAGGTGGTCGCCTCGATGGTGGTCTTCGAGGACGGGCTGGCCCGCAAGAGCGAGTACCGCCGCTTCGTCATCCGCGGCGTCGAGGGGCAGAACGACGTCGCCTCGATGCACGAGGTCATCACCCGCCGGTTCCGACGGCTGCTGGAGGAGCGGGCCGAGCTCACCGACCCCGACGACCCGGACGGGCCGCTGCTGGTCGATCCGACCACGGGGGCGCCGCGGAAGTTCGCCTACACCCCGGGCCTGGTGGTGGTCGACGGCGGGCCGCCGCAGGTGGCCGCGGCCGAGCAGGCGCTGGCCGAGCTGGGGATCACCGACATCGCGCTGTGCGGGCTGGCCAAGCGGCTGGAGGAGGTGTGGGTACCGGGGGAGGAGTTCCCGGTCATCCTGCCTCGCACCAGCGAGGGTCTCTACCTGCTGCAGCGGATCCGTGACGAGGCGCACCGCTTCGCCATCACCCACCACCGCGGCCGGCGGAGCAAGACGATGCTGGAGTCGGCGCTGGACCAGGTGTCGGGGCTGGGCGAGATCCGGCGCAAGGCGCTGGTCGGGCACTTCGGGTCGATGAGGAAGCTGCGCGCCGCCACCCCGGAGGAGATCTCCCAGGTGCCGGGGATCGGGCCGCGGCTGGCGGAGAACATCGCCACCGCCCTGGCCGACCGGCCGCCGGCCGAGGCCGTCAACACGGCCACCGGCGAGGTGCTGGAGTAGCAGCACGGCGACCACCCCCGCGGCCGCCGGCACGGCGATCCCCGACGGCCCTACGCTGCCGGCCATGCGCGCGCACGGACTGCTGAGGTCGGAGCTCAACCGGCACACGGTGACCACGGTCGCCACCACCGCGGTCGTGGTGGCAGGGAGCCTGGCGAACGCCGCCTCCGGTGACGACGTGGCGCAGGTGGCCGGCCGGGTGCTGGCCATCCTGATGATCGGCTTCGGCCTCTACGGCCCGGTCTTCCTGGTGCTCACCCTGCTCGCCTTCCGTGGCTTGACGGGTGACGCCTTCCGGTCCTCACTCCGCCGTTCCGACACCCGGCACCCGGTGCTGCGGATGCTGCAGCGCGGCTGGTCGATGCAGTGGGCGGTCTACGTGGCCCTGGTCTCGGTGGGGGCCGTGCTGGCGCTGGCGCTCAACGCGCAGCTCCGCTCCCAGCCGCTGCTGATCGGCGCCTGCCTGCTCTGCGTGGCGGGCAACTGGGTGCTGCTGGTGACGTCGTTCGCCGTCGAGTACGCGCGGGCGTGGGCAGGCGGAGGCGGGTTCCGGTTCCCCGACGGCGACGACTCCGCCCGTACGCTCGGCGACTTCTTCTACGCCGCCATCCAGGTCTCCACCACCTACGCCAGCTCCGACGTCGAGCTGACCGACCGCCGCAGCCGGCGGCTCGTCAGCGTGCACGCCATCACCGGGTTCGTGTTCAGCAGCGTCATCGTCGCGCTGCTCGTCTCGCTGCTGCTCAGCAGCGGCTGAGAGGCCTCGGATGACCCGACGACCGGCACTGCCGGCGGCCCTCGCGGCGGCCCGGGGTGCGCTTGCCCCGCGGGTCCTCGGCGTGGTGCCGGAGCGGATCCGCACCCGCGCGCTGCAGGACACCGACCGGGACGACCTGGCCCTGGTCGCCCGGGGCCCGTTCGGGACGCTGCTCGGGGCCGGGCTGCGGGTCGGCTCGGAGGTGGTGACGGTGACCGCCGGGCTGGCCCGGGAGTGGGGCGTCGAGGCGGCCGCCGTGCTGACCGCGGCGTTCGAGGACAGCCGGTCTGCGCTGGGACGCACCCGGCTCGAGCGGGTGCAGGCGGGCACCTACCGCTCGGTCGACCCCGACCTGCCGGCCTGGCTGTTGCACACCGACCTCGTCGCCGACCGGGTGGTGGTGCAGGGCGAGCCGCTGCTCCTCGTGCCCACCGCCGGCTGCGCGCTGCTCACCGGGACCGAGGACTGGGACGGCCTGCGGACGGTGGCGGAGCTGGCCAGCCGAGAGCTGAGGGAGTGCCCGCACGACGCCGTCACCCGCGAACCGCTGGTGTGGCGGCACGGGGGCTGGCAGCAGGCGGACTGGCCCTCCCGCCGCGAGGCGGCCGAGGTGGACCGGGCGCGGGCCGAAGCCCTCGCCGGCGCCTGCGGCGTGCTGGTCGACGACTACGCGCTCGCGTGCGAGATGGTGCGACCCGCGGCGCGGGCGGGTGACCTCCCGCTCCGGCGGTACCGCGAGGGGCGACCGGTGGCCACCGCGGGGCTGGACGGCTGGTTCCAGCTGGCGGCCCTGCTCGGCGACGTCGGCATCGCCGCAGAGGTGCGGGCCGCGGCGCGAGCGGCCGAGGACGTGCGGCTGGGCCTCGGCGGCGTAGCTCCCGACCGCACTCCGGAGCATCTGCTCGCGACCCTGCTCGACCAGCGGGGGGTGACCGTGGTCGTCGACCGCGGGTCGGACCCGGCGGCGGTCGCGGCGGAGGTCAGCGCCTCTCCGTTGGCGCAGGCGGCCGGGGTGAGGATCGATCTCGACCCCGACCTGCGCGGAGCGGTCGAGATCGCCGAGGCCGTCTCGGCCCAGCTGGGCCCGGCCGGCTGGAGCACCGCGGCGCTGGGTGACCTCGGTGGGAGCCTGCGGCTCGTCCACCATCCGAGCTGGCGGGCCGGTCAGGTGCGGGCGGCGCTCGACCTGATCGGCGACCCGCTGCTCCTCACCTGGATCTAGCCGTCGCGGAGCAGGCGGTCAGGCCAGGGCCAGCCGGTACCCGCGCCGGACGACGGTCTGGATGAGGTCGCGCCCGGTCACCTCCCGCAGCCGGGCCACGGCCACCTCGGCGGTGTGCGGGTCGCTGGAGTCGCCGGGCAGCACCCGCAGCAGCTGCTCGCGGGAGACCACGCCGCCGGAGGCGTCGGCCAGCTCACGCAGCACCGCCAGCCCGCTGGGGGAGACCGGCAGCACGTGGCCGTCCAGCAGGGCCACCGTGCGGCGCACCTGCAGTGCGCCGGCCCGGGTGACGACGGCGGTGCTGGCCGCCTCCTCGAAGTGGTGCACCAGGGTGCGGACCAACGCGCCGAGCCGGCCCCGCTCGGGCACCAGCGGGTCGATGCCGCGGTCCTGCAGCGGGCGGGCGGTCACCGGGCCGACCGCGGCGGCGGCCAGCCGGCCGGCGACGCACTCGGCGACCACCTCCTCCAGCACGCCGACCCGCTCGGCCGCCTCCAGCCAGGCGGCCGCCCCGGGCGCGGAGGTGAAGACGACGGCGTCCAGCTCACCGGCTGCGGCGGCGCGCACCGACTGCTCGACCTTCTGCGGGTCCGGCGGCGGCCCCCAGCGGTAGACCACCAGGCTGCGCACCTGCGCGCCGGCGGCGGCCAGCTCGAGGTCCAGGCCGTCTGCGCCGGCGCCGTGGTGCTGCACCGCGATCTTGGTGCCGGCCACGCCCTCGTCCAGCAGCAGCTCGAGGATCTCCGCCGAGGTCTCGGACTCGGCCACCCAGTCGGCCTGCAGCCCGGCGGCCTGGATGGCGCCGCGGGCCTTCGGGCCGCGGGCGATGATCCGCGCCGTGCCCAGGGTCTCCACCAGCTCGTCGGCGAGCCCGACGGCGTCGGCGGCCTCGATCCAGCCGCGCAGGCCGATGCCGGTGGTCACCACCAGCACCTCGGGCGGGTCGGCCAGCAGCGCGCGGGTGTCGGCGACCAGCTGCTCGTCCTCCTGGTGCGGGACGATGGTGAGCGCCGGCGCGTGCCGCACCACCGCACCGCGGCGGGTCAGCGCGCCGGCCAGCTCACCGGAGCGGCGGTCGGCGGTCACCAGCACCACGCACCCGGCCATCACCTGGTCCAGTCCTGGGCTCATACCTCATTCTCTCCGCACCCGACGGCCCCGCCGGCCAGGGCGGCCACGACGGCGCCGACCACCACCACAGCCGGGGCCTGCAGCCCCTGCTCCCGGACGGCCCGCACCAGCTCGGTCAGCGGGGCGCGGACCGAGCGCTCCTGCGGGGTGGTGCCGCGCTCGACCACCGCCGCCGGTGTGCCGGGGTCGGCCCCGCCGGCCAGCAGGTCGGCGACATGCTGGTCGAGGTTCGCCATGCCCATCAGCACCACCAGGGTGGCCGCGCCGTCGCGCACCGCCGCGACCGCGGCCTCGCTCAGCCGGCCGTGGCCGTGCTCCACCCAGACCCCGCGGGCCAGCCCGCGGTGGGTGACCGGCACCCCGGCGACGGCCGGCACCGCCAGCGCGCTGCTCACCCCGGGCACCACCTCGACGTCCACACCGGCCTCCACGCAGGCCAGCCACTCCTCGCCGCCGCGGCCGAACAGGAAGGGGTCGCCGCCCTTGAGCCGCACCACCGTCCGGCCCAGCGCGGCCTGGTCGACCAGCACCCGGTTGATCTCGGCCTGGCTGACCGGGTGGTGCCCCGGGGTCTTGCCGACGTCGACCACCTCCACCCCGACGGGCAGCCGGCGCAGCAGCGTGCTCGGGCCGAGCCGGTCGGCGACCACCACGTCGGCCCGTTCCAGCCAGCGCATCCCGCGGACGGTGATGAGGTCCTCCGCGCCCGGACCGCCACCGACCAGCACCACCCGGCCGTGGCCGCGACGGGCCGGCGGGCGGGTGACCGGGACGGGCGGGCGCACCGTCAGCAGCCGGCGGCCCTCCGCGGCGGCGAGCAGGCGGGCGTCCTCTCCCGCGCTGCCGGTGGCCACGGCCAGCAGCCAGCAGCCGTCCAGGTCGTCCTCCCCG
>NZ_QPKK01000228.1 GCF_003344635.1 Desertihabitans aurantiacus | reverse complement strand
CTCCAGCCGGTCGACCTCGACGTCGCCGGCCCCGGTGCGGGCGCTGAGCGAGCCGGTCACCCGGCCGAGGCGGACGGCGCCGGCCCCGGTGGTGATGCGGCCCGGCCCGGTGAGCTCCTCGACGTCGACGTCGGCGGCCCCGGCGTGCAGCACCAGCTCGCCGACCCGGGCGAGCCGGACCTCGCCCGCACCGGTCTGCACGGCGGCGGCCTGCAGCGCGACCTGGCTGGACAGCTCGGCCGCGCCGGTGGTGGAGCGCAGGCGCGCCCCGTCCGGGACCTCCAGGCTGAGCGTGACCCGCTGCACCAGCTCCGACGGTGGCCAGCCGCGCGGGGCGGGCTGCTCGACGACGAGGGTGTCGCCGGAGGTGGTGACGGTGACCTGGTCGACCACCTCCGCCTCGCCGGTGAGGGTGCCGCGGATGCCCGTGGCGCCCTCCGGAGCCGGACGGAGCTCGACCCGCCCGGCCCGCAGCCCCACCTGCAGCGCGGCGGCGGTGGGGGCCTCGACGGTGCGGGTGATGGGTGTGGACGCCGTCACCGGACCCACCCCTGCACGTTCCCACCGGTCTCCGGACCGCCTCGGCCACCCCGCGGACCCGGGCCACGCCGACCTCCGCGTCCCCGACCACGGCCGCCGAACGGCGATCCCGGACCGAAGGGGAAGTCGGGGCCGAACGGGGGCACCGGCGGCACCGGCGGGACGGGGCCGCCGCGGTGACCACCGCGCTCCTCGCCCCAGCGCTCGCGGCGGCCGCCGCGCATGATGGCCCGGGTGATGACCTGGGTCAGCCAGACGTTGGTGGAGACGCCCTGCTCGTCGGCCAGCTGGTCGACCCGGGTCTTGAGCGACTGCGGCAGCCGGAGGCTGATCCGGGCCGTGGCCTCGTCCTCCGCCGACGTCTCGGCGACCGGCTCCTCGGGGGCGATCACCTCCGGCTCGTCCTCGGCCTCGACCAGGGTGACGTCGAAGTGCGGTTCGTCCCCGTCCATCCGGACCGAGACCGAGCTCGGGGCGAGCTGGGCGCTGACCTCGGTGGCGGCGTCGGCCAGGGCCTGGACGAGGGTGAGGCGGACCGTGGACTCCAGCGCGGTGCTGAGCTGGTCCGCCACCTGCTGGGTGCGGTCGTCGGCCAGGGCGGCGGCGTTGCGCACCCCGCGGCGGACCGACTCGAGATAGCTGTCGATGTTCATGGCACCAATATGACGCTATAGTGGCGTCATTGCAAGTCACCGTGGCGTCAGCACGGTGGTGTCGGTGGCGACGGCCAGGATGCTGGGCATGACGAGTCCTGACGCGCAGGTGCTGCTGCGCTACCTGTCCGCCGCCCGCGAGGCCCTGGTCTGGAAGCTCGAGGGTCTCGGCGAGTACGACGTCCGCCGCCCCCTGACGCCCACCGGCACCAACCTCCTCGGCCTGGTGAAGCACGTGGCCTCGGTCGAGGCCGGCTACCTCGGTGAGGTGTTCGGACGCCCGTTCCCGCAGCCGCTGCCGTGGATGGACGAGGACGCCGAGCCCAACGCCGACCTCTGGGTGACGCCGGCGGAGACCCGCGCCGGCGTCCTCGACCTCTACCGCCGGGTCGCCGAGCACACCGACGCCACGGTGACGTCACTGCCGCTGGACGCCGTCGGGCAGGTGCCGTGGTGGCCGCCGGAGGTCCGTGAGGTCACGCTGCACCAGGTGCTGGTGCACGTGGCCACCGAGACCCACCGGCACGCCGGTCACGCCGACATCGTCCGCGAGCTGGTCGACGGGGCGCGGGGGATGCGGGCGGGCAACGACAACCTGCCCGAAGGCGACGAGGCCTGGTGGGCGGAGTACCGGGAGCGGGTGGAGCGGGCGGCACGCGAGGCCTGACCCGCCGGCCCTCAGGCGTCCAGCAGCTCGACGAGCCTGGCCACGGTGTTCAGGTTGCGCGCGGTGCCCGGTGTCCGCAGCCGGCGCAGCGCGCGGTCCAGCCGCGGGTCGGCCCTTCCGGCGCCGTCGGCGTAACGGACGTGGACGTCGCGGCCGATGAGCCGCCACTGCTCCGCTCCGGTGTCGATCTCGGCGGCGGCCGCGACCGCGTCGGGGTCGGGCTGGTGGAGCAGGAAGACGACGTAGCAGAAGCGCCGCTCGTGCACCTCGAACGGGAACGCCTCCAGCGCCGCCCGCAGCTCGTGGCCCGTGCGGGAGATCGCCTCGCGGAAGAACCCGAACCGTTCCTCCACGGCCCGCTCCAGCGCCCGGTCGAAGTCGGCCGCCGCCCCGGGTGGGGTGCACAGCAGGTTGCCCGAGGCGATGTGGGTGGCGACCTCCGTCGCGCCCAGGTCGGTGGCGATCTGCCGCAGCTCGGCCATCGGCAGCTGCGCCCCGCCCACGTTCACCGCCCGCAGCAGCACCGCCCGTCGCCCACCCACGCCCGCACCGTAGCGCCCGCCCGACCCCAGCACCCCCGACCCCGAGCGGACGCAGCGCCCACCCCCAGCGCCCTGAGCCTGTCGAAGGGCGATCACCCACGCGGGCGCAGCGCCTCGCCCTCAGCGCCCTGAGCCTGTCGAAGGGCGATCTGCCGAGCCGACGCAGTGCCCCGACTCCAGCACCCGGCCTTGTCGAAGGGCAGCTGCCCGAGCTGGAGCAGCGTCTCGCCTCCAGCGCGCTGACGCTGCCGGTGGGCCGCTGCATCGGCTCGGCTGATCGCCCTTCGACAGGCTCAGGGCGTTGTGGCTGGGCGCGGTGGGCGGAAATCGGTGACCCTGCCCCTCGGGTTGGCCCTGTGCGCTGGGGCTGACGCCCTACCCGCAGCGCAGCGAGAGGGTCAGCGTCGACCCGGCGCCGACCTGGAGGTCGGTCACGTGCACCCACGGCGGCAGGTGCTCGGCGAGCGGGACGGGCCGTCCGACGGCGGCGCGGATCCGGCCGCGGAGGACGAGCAGCGCCACCGCGAGGAGCAGGTTCCGGCTGGTGAGCCGCACGTCGTGCAGGTGCAGCACCAGGTCGTCGTCGACGCTCGCGGTGCCGGAGGCGGTGACGGAGCCGGAGAGGATGCCCTTGCGGACCGCGGCGCGTACCCGTGCCCGCAGCGCCCGTCGCCCCGACCCGGAGAGCTCGAGCTCGAACCGGGTGAGACGGACGCCCTGACGGCCCAGCTCCTCCTCCGCCGCCGCGCGGACCGCCGCCACCAGCTCCTGGGTGGGCACCGAGGCGCGGGCGGTGCCCCGCAGCCGCCAGCCGGGTGCCGGCTCGGCCACCTCGACCCCGCAGCGGCCGTCCCCCTCGACCCAGCTGAAGGGCAGGTCGGACGCGTCCGCCTCGATCTCCACCGGCACGCCGCGCACGTGCACCGGCCGCGCCTGCAGCACGGCCCGCCGCACCGACGCCGGTGTCCGCCGCGCTCCCGGTGGTGCGGTGGGCGGCTCCGGATGCGGCGGCAGGTCGGGAGCACGGAGCGGGCCGTCACCGACGTCCGGCTCGCCCGACAGCGCGGTGGCACCCGAGGCCGGACCCGCCGACGGGTCGGGCGGCTGGAGGGGGTTGGTCGGGCCGTCGTCCTGCATGACCGCCGTGAGGGGCGGGGCCGCGTCGGCCGCCGCGTCGGCGAGAGAGGGCAGCTCCAGCTCGAGGCCGGTGGCGTCGAGGACGAGCGCGTCCACGTCGGCCCCGTCGAGGTCGACCGTCAGCCGGGAGAGCAGCTGCTCGACATCCGACTGCGAGATCGGGTCGGCGGCGAGCAGGGCGGTGCGCAACCGGGCCAGCAGCTCCGCCTCGGCCTCGGGACGCGGACCGGGTCCGAGGTCGAGGTAGTCCGGGTCGGGTCCGGCGGACGGAGGAGGCGCGGCGGTCACGGGGCCGTTCCTACCGGTTCGAGGGTTCGCCCACCCGACCCGGCCGCCGCTCGGACGCCGCTCGCGCGTCAGGAGCGGGCGTCGCCGCGGCGCACCGACTCCAGCAGCAGCTGGGCGACGTCGAGCACCTCGACCTCCCGGTCCGGCCCGCCGTCCTGCCCGGCCCGGTCCTGCACCGCGCCGACGCCGTCGGAGAGCATCACCCGGCAGAACGGGCAGCCGGTGGCGATCGTGGTGGCACCGGTGGCCAGCGCCTCCTCGGTGCGGGCGACGTTGATCCGGCTGCCGAGCTTCTCCTCCATCCACATCCGCGCCCCGCCGGCCCCGCAGCAGAACGCGGTCTGCCGGTTGCGCGGCATCTCGGTCACGGTGGCGTCGGGTAGCACCTCGAGGAGCTCGCGCGGCGGGTCGTAGACGCCGTTGTGGCGGCCGATGAAGCAGGGGTCGTGGTAGGTGATGGTGCGCCCGCCCACCGATCCGGCCGGCGGTGCGACCGGGGTGAGCCGGCCCTCGCGCACCAGCCGGTTGAGCAGCTGGGTGTGGTGCACCACCTCCAGCTGGACGCCCACCTGCGGGTACTCGTTCTTCAGCGTGTTGAGGCAGTGCGCACAGGTCGCCACGACCTTGGTGGCGCCCGCCTCGGTGAGCGTCTCCGCGTTCTGCATCGCCAGCTGCTGGAAGACGAACTCGTTGCCGGCCCGCCGCGCCGGGTCGCCGGTGCAGGTCTCGCCCTTGCCGAGCACCGCGAAGCGGACGCCGGCGGTGTGCAGCAGCTCGGCCACGGCCTGGGTGGTCCGCTTCGCCCGCTCCTCGTAGGCGCCGGCGCAGCCCACCCAGAAGAGGTAGTCGACCTCCGACAGGTCCTCGACGTCGCGGCCGACCACCGGCACCTCGAAGTCGAGGTCCTTGGTCCAGTCCAGGCGGCCCTTGGCGTTGAGGTTCCAGGGGTTGCCGCGGCCCTCCAGACCCTTGAACAGCCCGGTGAGCTCCTCGGGGAACTCCTCGCCGACCATCACCTGGAAGCGGCGCAGGTCCATGATGTGGTCGACGTGCTCGATGTCGACCGGGCACTGCTGGACGCAGGCGCCGCAGCTGGTGCAGGACCAGAGCACGTCGGGGTCGACCACGCCGGCGTGGCCGTCGCCGTCGACCTGGATCGGGCCGACCAGCGGACGCGCGGCGTCGGCCTGGACGGTCGCGGGCAGCGACCCGCGGGCCTCCTCGGCGGCCTGCAGGTAGGGCGCCTTGGCGTGGGCGTGGTCGCGCAGCCCGGTGATGAGCAGCTTGGGGCTGAGTGGCTTGCCGGTGGCCCACGCCGGGCACTGGCTCTGGCAGCGCCCGCACTCGGTGCAGGAGGTGAAGTCGAGCAGGCCCTTCCAGGTGAACTCCTCGACCGCACCGACGCCGAGCGGGGCGTCCTCGTCGAAGTTGTCGACGTCGGCGAAGTCGACCGGTGTGCCGCCGGCGTTGACCGGCTGCAGCGCCCCCAGCGCGGTCGCGCCGCTGGACTCGCGCTTGAACCAGATGTTGGGCCAGGCGGTGAAGCGGTGCCAGGCCACCCCCATCGTGGTGACCAGCCCGATCACGGCGAACCAGGCCATCGAGATGAGGATCTTCACCGCGGCCAGCACCACCACGGCGGTCTCCACCGCCCCGGTCGGCAGGCCCGCCGGCAGCAGGAAGAAGGTCAGCGGGAAGTGCACGACACCGCCGACCAGCTGGTACTCCAGCGCCCGGATCAGCAGCACGCAGACGGTGATCCCGACGATGGTCAGCTCGACGTAGACCCCCTGCCAGGTGTTCGAGCCGTAGAACCGCGACGAGCGGTCCGAGGCGCGGTTGCGGGCCCGGACGACCATCAGCGCGAGGATGCTGACCAGCCCGAGCCAGGCGATCAGCTCGCTGGCCCACTCGTAGACCACCCAGTGCCCGATCACCGGCAGCGCGAAGCGCGGGTCGAACAGCTGGCCGTAGGCGGTGACCAGGGTGAGGAACAGGGCCCCGAAGGCGACGAAGACGAACCAGTGCGCGACGCCCACCCGGGTCCACTGCAGCATCCGGGTGTGGCCGAGCGTCTCGACCAGCAGGTGCTTCCAGCGCTCCCGCGGCGCGTCGGTGCGCCCGAGCGTCGGCCCGCCGAGGCGGACCACGCCGACGATCCGCGCCACCGCGCGGACGAAGAGCGCCGTCCCGAGCACCGTCGCGGCCAGGGCCACCACGATCGCGGCCGTCCTCATCACGTCACCTCGGTTCTCCGTCGAACACCGTTGTTACCGGAGGGTAACCGACACCGCGGCCGCGAGGGAGCGGCCCGGCGCAGGGCTCAGCCGGCGTCGCCGCGACGCCGCCGGCGCGAGACCAGGATGCCGCCGCCGACCAGCGCGGCCGCGGCCACCACCGCGACCAGCGGCACCAGCCAGGACGGGGCGCCCTCACCCTCGACGGCGTC
>NZ_QPKK01000227.1 GCF_003344635.1 Desertihabitans aurantiacus | reverse complement strand
TGCGCGCGGCGGTGGCCGCGGGCGTGCTGACGGTGGCGCCCCTGGACGTCGACGCGCTGGCCGGGGTGCAGCCGTTCCAGCGGCAGCGACGCAGCACGCTGGTCGGGCGGGGGATCGGCAGCCGGCTGGCCGGACGTCGGCTGCCCCGCTACCGCGGGTTCGGCCTGTGGTCGCTCGCGGTGCGCCGGCTGCGGGCGAACATCCGGGCCGGCCGGGGGACGTTCCGGCGAGTGCGTGCCGCCCGCGCCGCTGGCCGGACGGGTCCCGCCTGAGCCGTGCGGCCGTCGCCGCGACTAGGCGATCGCCTCCATCCGGCGGTACCAGCGCACCGCCTGGACGGCCAGCATGAGCACCGCCGCGAGCGCCAGCAGACCGTAGGCCACCACGAAGGCCGGCCACCACGCGAGCAGCAGGAACGTGACGCAGAGCAACCCGTAGTCGCCGGGCAGCGCGACCAGCGAGCCCAGCACGGGCGCGTGCTGGTCACCCTGTCGGCCGGGGTCGGCCTTGGTGCCGTACCGGCGCTGCAGCAGGTCGGTGAGGATCATGCCGAAGAAGGCGACCGAGGCCGCCACCGAGAACACCAGGGGCACCAGGACGCTCCACAGCGGCAGGTGACCGGGCTCGACCAGATGGCGGAACCACAGCGACAGCACGGCCAGGTGCAGCACCGCGATCTTGGTGGCGTCCACGACGTGGTCCAGCCACTCGCCGCTGGGCCGCCCTCCGCCGCGGAGCCGGGCCAGCTGCCCGTCGGCGGCGTCGAGGGCGTAGCCGAGTGCCAGGAGCAGCGCCACCACGACCCCGGTGACCACCCCAGGCGGGAGGACAGCCAGGCAGCCGATGCCGACGAAGGTGCAGACGGCGCTGACCGCGGTCACCTGGTGCGGAGTCATCCGCATCCGGTACGCCACCGCGGCCAGCAGGCGTCCGGCCGGCCGGTTCACCCAGCGTGAGTAGGCGGCGGCGTTGACGTTGCTCTTCTGCCCGTGCCGCAGCCGCGCCAGCGTGTCGCGCAACGGCTCGGATCCGCCGGCCAGGGGGTCGGTGGTCATCGGCGTCCTTCCTCGGCCAGGGCCACGACCTCGCGCAGCTCGGTGGCGTAGCGGTCGGCGGAGAACTGCTCACGGGCAGTGTCCGCGTCGGCCAGGGCGAGCTCACGCTCGTGCTCCCAGCCTCCGAGCACGGACTGCACCGCGTCGGCGAGCGCGGCTGGATCCGACGGCGGGACCCGTCGGACCGCCGTCGCTCCGGCGCTCGCCTCGCGCAGCCCGCTGATGTCGCTGGTGATCAGCGGCCGGGCTGCGAGCCGCGCCTCGACGGCGGTGTTGCCGAACGGCTCGTCGACCGTCGACGGGACCACGACCACGTCGGCCTCGGCCACCAGCGGCCAGATCCGGGGGTGGAAGCCGTGGAAGGTGACCCGGTCCTCCAGGCCGGCCTCCCGCACGCTGCCAGCGAGCTGGTCGGCGTACCACTCGTAGCCGGGGGCGGTCGAGCCCAGCAGGCCGAGGCAGACGTCGACACCGCGCTCGTGCAGCAGCCGGACCGCCTCCACCGCCACGTGCGGGCCCTTGCGGGCCGACAGCCGGCCGACGTAGAGCAGCCGGAACGGGCCCTCCAGCCGCGGCCGGGGCGCGACCACCTGCTCCGGGCCCTCGACGGCGTTCAGCACCACCCGCGCCCGGCCGGCCGCGCCCGGTGCCGCACGGCGCAGGACGTCCAGGCTGAAGCGGCTGTTGACGACGAGGTGGTCGGCCAGCGCCAGCGGCAGGTAGAGCGCGCGGCGCACCAGTGCGGGGGCGCTCGCCTCGCCCTCGTGCACGTGGGCGACGGTCGGGATGCCGCGGCACCGGGCCAGCAGCAGCCACAACGGGGGCGTGATGGTGTTGACGAGCACCACCGACGGTCGCAGCTGCCCGAGCAGGCGCCACCCCGGACCGATCGAGCGGAGGGTCAGCCGCAGCAGGGCCAGCAGCCCGCGCGGGCTCAGCGCCGCCTTGCTGATCACCGGGGTGGGGCAGACCAGGACGGTCACGCCGACCGCGAGCGCCTCCTCCACCAGCGGCCCGTGGCGAGGGACCACCAGCACCGGGTCGCCGCCGGCAGGGTCGGCGGCCAGCGCGCGCAGCGACTCCAGCACCATGCGGTCCGAGCCGTACAGCTCCGCGCCCGGGTGGGCGACCAGCACCGTACGCCGACGCTGCCCACGGTGGGCAGAGCGGTGGTCCGGTGCAGGTGGCATGGCGCTGCCTTCTTCGAGTCCGTCCTCCACGCGGGAGGTGCGCAGTCCCCCCGACCGGCGCAGCGCCGATCCTAGGGGCGGTGGTGCCGGATTGACCACGACCCGCTACCGCAGCGGCACGGCCATGCGCCGGGCCGGTTGGCGTCCGGCGCCCCATGTCGGTATGGTCCAGCCCCGGGGGGCTGAGAAATAGCCAAGAATCGACAGGACTGACATGTCACCGATGCCCCCGACATCCCCCGAACTCCTCGACCGCGTGAGCGCGAACGCCGACGTCCGTACCGGTCGTCCGCCCCGCGCCAGGCGCCGACTGGCCGCCGCCGCCGCGCTCGCGGTCAGCACGCTCGTCCTCACCCCGGCCCTGGTGGCCGGTGGCCCCGCCGGCCCAGCCGCCGCGGTGCCCAGCGCGGGCAGCTCCACGAAGACCTCCGCGCTGCTGCAGCCGACCAAGTCCTCGAAGGGCAAGCCGGGCCCGAGCAACACCGGCGTGCCGAAGGGCACCAAGCTGAAGGTGCACAAGGGCGACCTCACGATCACCAAGGACGGCACCGTCATCGACGGCCGCGACATCCGCGGCTACGTCTACGTGAAGGCCGACAACGTCGTGATCAAGCGCTCGGTCGTGCGCGGCGGCACCGTGAAGAACCAGGACCGGGCCCTCATCATGGCCTGGTGGGGCGCGAAGAACCTGAAGGTCACCGACAGCACCCTCAAGGCCAGCACACCCAGCCTGCGTCTGGACGGGCTGTCCGGGTCCGGGTTCACCGCGGACCGTCTGAACATCTCCGGCGTGGTCGACCCGGTCAAGGTGATCGGCGGCAACGTCACCGTGAAGCGGTCCTACCTGCACAACAGCACCTACTCCAGCAAGGACCCGAATCAGCGTGACGGCCGCACCCACGACGACAGCATCCAGATCACGGGCGGCAGCAAGATCAGCATCGTCAACAACACCCTCGAGGACGCGCACAACGCCGCCATCATGATGTCCTCGGCCCGCTACAAGACCGGCGACATCACCATCTCGGGCAACTGGATCGGCGACGGCGCCTGCACCATCAACATCACCACCGCCGACAAGGGCGCGATCCGCGACCTGCAGATCCGCGACAACAGCTTCGGCCGGGGCAAGTACGGCAAGGTCTGCCCGATCCGCATCCCGCGGTCGACCGACGCCTCGATGCTGGGCAACCGGTTCTGGGACAAGTCGCTGATCAAGCCGCAGCGCTTCTGAGTCACCCCTGACGGCGCTGTCCCCCGGGGCGGGTCTGGGTTAGAGTCGGGCCACTAGTGGCTCGAGCCAGCTCGCCTACGGGGGACGGCGCCGTCTCGGGGTCACAGGGGGGCAACATGGCTGGTCGCCGTTTCGCGTGGATGGACTCCCTGCGGGGGGTGGCCATCGTCTTCGTGCTCCTGTGGCACGCTCCCGCCGTCCCAGCGCTGCTCGGGGTGGTCATGCCGCACTGGCTGGAGTCCGTCAACGACGCGCTGATCCCGTTCCGGATGCCGCTGCTCATGTTCCTGTCAGGCCTGCTCCTGGTGCGGTCCCTGGAGAAGCCGCTGCTGGAGTACTACCTGGGCAAGCTCACGCTGATCGCCTGGCCGTACCTGCTCTGGGCCGCGGTGCACAACATCACCTACGACGCCGTCGCCCCGCTGTGGCACCCGAGAGCCTGGATCGCCACGGGCTACCTGTGGTTCCTGTTCTTCATCCTCTGCTTCTACCTCGTCGCCCCGCTGCTGCGTCGGGTGCCGCCGCTGCTGGTCGCCCCGGCCTGCTTCGTGCTGGCGGTGGTGGTCGACGACCGCCTCCTGCACCGGATGCTCTACTTCGCCGGGTTCTTCTTCGCCGGCTACCTCGCCGCCCGCTACCAGCGCCAGTTCCACCGGGTGGTCGACTCGACCCCGACCGCCGTCGTCTGCGGGGTCGTCGCCGTCGGGTTCGCCGTGGTCTCCTCGAGGTACGACGTCCAGTACCAGGCGGAGTTCGCGCTGCTGAGCCTCGCCGGGGTGCTGTCCCTCATCCACCTCGCCCGGCGGATCGGTGACGCGGTCTGGACCCGGCCGCTGCAGTACGTCGGCCGCAACTCGATCGTGTACTACACGACCCACTTCCCGTTGATGCACCTGGCCCTGCTCGCGCTGCTGGCCCTCGGCATCCACTCCTCGCTCGTGATCGCGCCGGTCATGCTCGTCTTCGCGGGGGCACTGGGGACGCTGGCCGTCGTGCTGTCACGTCGACCACCCGTGCGCTGGTTGTTCGTGGCACCGGTGACGCTCCCACGGCGTCCCGCCGTCACCGCGCCCCTGGGCCGAGCTGCCGGCGTGCCCTGACGGGGCCGTGGTGGGGGAGCGACCGCTCCGGGTTGAGGTGCCGCGGGACGACGGCGCCCGGTGACGGGCCGGCAGCTGCGTGCTGGGCGACCTGCGTCGCGACGGCGAGACCGGCCAGGAACCAGAACCACATCGCGTACTGCGTGATCAGTGCGACCACCGCGAGGACGGGGATCTGCGCCACCACGCTGAGGGTGGCCGGTGTCGCCCGCTGGGCGAGGGTGAGCAGGACGGCCGCGGCCAGCAGCACCACACCGAGCACGAGGGCGAAGCTCCCGTAGGTGAGGCCGGTGAAGATCAGCTGGCTGTCGATCGACTGGAAGCCCTGGAAGTACACCGTCCCGTCCGGCGCCACCTGCAGACCGGGCGAGAGACCGAGGGGTGCGAAGCTGCTGAGCAGGTCGGTCAGCCGACCACGGTAGGCCGCGCTGCCGGTCGCCTCGTCGCCCGCCTCGGACAGGATCCCGGTGACGAACGGCGCGGCCGCGGCCACGCTGAGGAGGGCCATCACCACCAGCGCGGTGCGCATGGCCCGGTCGGCGAGCCGGGTGCCGAACAGGAGCACCAGGGCGACCCCCACCCCCGCGCACACCATCGAGACACGGCTGACCGAGACCAGGACGCCGGCGGCCAGCAGCGCGACGAGCGTCACCCGCAGCGCCAGCCGGAGCCGCTGGGCGGTCGCCGCGAGCGGGATGATGGAGGCGAGGGTGGCACCGAGGGCGATCGAGTGCCCGAACGCCCACTCCGACCGGGCGACCCCGCCCCGTTCCTGGATGTTCGACCACTTGGCCTGCAGACCGTTGCCCCAGCCGAGGTCGGCGTAGGGGTGCCAGCCGGCGACGAACTCGATGACGGCCAGACCGCCGGCCACCGCGAACACGACGGTCATCGCCGCCTGGATCCGGTCCGGTCGGACGACCCCGGGTGCCAGCCGCCCGATGAGGTAGGCCACCAGCCAGAGCGCGATGGCCCCGAACACGGTGCTGCGGCTGCCGCCGCCCACCGCCACCGGCGCCACGCAGGCGATGAAGAAGAAGGCGACGACGACGTCGACCGGGTAGATCCTCAGCTGCACGACGCTGGCCAGCGCGGCCACCACGATGATCCCCGCGAGGCTGGCGGGCTGGAAGTACGAGCCGACCGAGACCCCCATCCAGAACGGCACGAAGCCGACCACGACGAACCAGCCGACGAGCGCGGCAGCGGGCCAGCGCCGGGCTGCGAGGAACAGCGTGAGGGCGGCCACGCCGCCAGCGGCGAGCATCACCAGCTCCGTCACCGTCATGCCCAAGAGCACGTGCCCGCCCCCTTCCCCGACGGTGGAAGGGTACCGACCGCACGGTGATACCCCCTCCAGCGCGTCACCGCGCGCCGGCTCAGGCCGCCCGGCCGAGCCGGGCGTGGACGGCGCCGGGGTCCACCGGGCGCCGCCGGCGCAGGCCGACCATCCACAGCCCGCCGTCGACGACGCCGGCCAGCGCCGGGCCGAAGGCCGTCCGCAGCTTCTGCCAGCGGGTGTCGGAGGACCGGCTCAGCACGCGCCGGACGTCGGCCGGGGTCCGCACCAGCCAGGCCCAGCGGTGCGCCCGGCCCAGGTGCTTGGCGGCGAAGACGAGCCGGTTGCGGCAGTTGTAGTAGTGGTAGAGCGCGGACTTGTGACCCGGTCCGCCCTGGGTGCCGCCGACGTCGTGCCGCGC
>NZ_QPKK01000226.1 GCF_003344635.1 Desertihabitans aurantiacus | reverse complement strand
GGACGCCGTCGAGCAGGCGCCGCGAGGCGACCCGGACCAGCCAGGCGCCCGGGTCGTGCGGCGTCCCGTCCCGCGGCCACTGCACCGCCGCAGCCGCCGCGGCCTCCTGGAGGGCGTCCTCGCAGTCGGCCAGGTCGCCGTGGCGGCGCAGCAGCGCGGCCAGGGCGTGCGGCGACTCGCGCCGCCACACGTCGGTGAACCCGGGTCCGTCCGGTGCCGGCCCGGGTCGGCTCACTGGTCCTCGCCGCCGGCGCCCATCACCGGACGCAGCTCGACGGTCTCGCCCGGCCCGGAGAAGCGGCGGGCGATCTCCTCCGCACGCTGCTGGCTCTCCACGTCGAGCAGGAAGAACCCGGCCAGGTGCTCCTTGGCCTCGGAGTACGGCCCGTCGGAGACGAGCGGGGTGCCGCCGTCCCAGCGGTAGAGCCGGGCGGTGCGGGGGTCGCCGAGCGCCTCCCCGCCGAGCAGCTCGCCGTCGCGCTGCAGCTGGCCGAGCAGGTCGCCGAACCCGGCGTCCCGCTCGGCCCGCTGCTCGGCGGACTGGTCGGCGTACTCGGGCAGGAAGTCCGGGGTCGGGTGGCCCCACGGCTGGGGGTTGGAGTGGATCATCAGGACGTACTTCACGGTGGGTTCCTCTCGTTGCCGACGAGCCGGTCGGCCCGTCCACCCCCGAGGTCGGAGCAGCCGACCCCGATGTCGACATGATCGCGGCGACCGTCCGCGTCAGCTCTCCGGCGAGCCGGACTCCTGCCACCACCGGGCCAGCCGACCACGTCGGCCGAGGGCGCGCAACCGGTTCTCCACCTGGTCGCTCAACGCCGCCGGCGCCACGATGAGCAGCTCGTCGCCCGAGCGGAGCCGGTCCCGGCCGGCCGGGGTGAACATGTGGTCGTCGCGGACCACGAGGCTGACCGCGGCGTCGCGGGGCAGCCGCAGCTCGGCGATGGTGAGCCCCTGCAGGTGGGAGTCCGGCGGGATGCGGATCTGCAGCAGCGAGGCCGACACCTTGTCCAGCGGCGCGGACTCCACCTCGACGTCGGCGACCACGCCTCGGTCGAGACCCAGCAGCCGCGCCGCCAGCGGCAGGGTCGGTGCCTGGGCGAGGGTGAACACGATGACGAAGACCAGCACCACGTCGAAGAGGAAGTCCGAGCCGGGCACGCCGTAGGACAGCGGGATGGTGGTGAGCACGATCGGCACCGCGCCCCGCAGCCCCGACCACGACATGAACGCCAGGTGCCGCCCGGGCAGCCGGAACCAGTACGCGCAGGCCAGCACCGACAGCGGTCGGGCGACCAGGGTGAGGAAGATGCCGGCCGCCACCGCGACGGCCACGGCCTGCCAGCTGAGCCGGGACGGCGTGGCGAGCAGGCCGAGCATGACGAACAGCCCGATCTGGGCGATCCAGCCCATCCCCTCCACGAAGGAGCGGGTGGCCGAGCGGTGCGGCAGCTGGCTGTTGCCCAGCACCAGCGCGCACACGTAGACCGCGGCGAACCCGCTGGTGTGGGCGACCGCGGCGACCCCGTAGGCCAGCACCGGCCAGCCGACCGCCGCCAGCGGGTAGAGCCCGGACGCCGGCAGCGCGACCCGGCGCATCACCTGGGTGCCGACCCAGCCGAGCACCAGCCCGAACAGCACCCCACCGACCAGCTCGAGCACCACCAGCCCGACCAGCCCGAGCGGGCCGCCGGCCAGCTCGTGCCCCAGCGCCAGCTCGCTGGCCACGGTCACCAGCAGCACCGTGGGGGCGTCGTTCAGCCCGGACTCCGCCTCGAGCACGCCGCGCAGGCGTCCGGGCAGCGGCACCCGGCGCAGCACCGAGAACACCGCGGCGGCGTCGGTCGGCGAGCAGACCGCCCCCAGCAGCACCGCCGTCCACAGGTCGAGCCCGAGGACGAGGTGGGCGAAGGCGGCGGTGAGGGCGGTGCTGACCACCGTGCCGACCACCGCCAGCAGCGCCGCCAGCGGGGTGCTGCGGCGGATGTCGGGCCAGCGGGTGGTGAGGCCGCCCTCGGCCAGGATGAGCACCAGCGCCCCGAAGCCGAGCGCGTGCGCGAGATCGGCGTCGTCGAAGGCCACCCCGAGCCCGGAGTCGCCCAGCACCATGCCGAGCCCGAGGAAGAGCAGCAGGGCCGGCAGCCCCACCGACGAGCCCAGCCGGGCAGCCATGACCGAGACCAGCAGGACGGCGGCGCCCACGAGCAGGATGCCGTCCAGGTCGATCATGGGCTCATCCTCCCCCACCGCCGATGACGCCTGTGTGACGAGCCGACGGGCCCGCCAGGGGTCAGGGCAGGAAGTCGTTGGTGGCGGCGGTGCTCGCGTCCACCTCGCCCTCGAGCAGGCCGGCCCCGGCCATGAACTGCGCCATCGCCTGCCAGCGCTCCAGGTCGACCCGGCCGCTGGCGTCGCCGAACAGCGGGATGGTGGCCTCCAGGGTGGCGCGGGCGTCGTCGCGGGCGGCTCCGGTCATGCCGGGGATGTACTCCCCGCTCAGCTCGACCGCGCCCTCGGGGTCGTCCACCACGGCCCGGATCCCCTGCAGCGAGGCGGCCACGAAGGCCCGCAGCGTCTCGGGGTCGCGCTCGGCCAGCGCGGTGGTGGTGTTGAGCCCGATGCTGGCCAGGGCGGCGTCCTCGGGCAGCGTGATGGTGCGCACCGCGATGCCGGACGCCTCCAGCCGGACGGCCTCGTTGTTGAGGTAGCCCATCACGCCCTCGACCGCGTCGGTGGTGAGCGCGGCCTGCTGGGTGAAGCCGATGTACTCCACGGTCAGGTCGTCGACGGTCAGCCCGGCCGAGTCGAGGATGGCCAGCAGCGCGAACCAGTTGCCGCCGTAGGGCCCGGGGGCGCCGATGGTGCGCCCGCGCAGGTCGGCGGGGGTGGCGATGTCGGACTCCTCACGGACGATCAGCGCCACCGGGTACTGCTGGTAGACCGTCGCCACCGTGAGCAGCTGCGAGCCCGCCGAGACCGCCTGCAGCAGCTCGTCCCCGCTGGCCACCAGCAGGTCCTCCTCCCCCGCCTCCAGGGCACCGAACAGCGACTCCGAGCCGCCGTGGTGGCGCAGCGTGACGTCCAGCCCGGCCTCGGCGTAGAGGCCGAGGGCGTGCGCGGCGTAGAAGGGCGCGAACTGGATGTCGGGGATGTAGCTGAAGCCGAGGGTCAGCCGCGGGGAGCCGGGGGTGGGGGTCGGTCGCGCCGGGGCCGCCTCGTCGGCACCGCAGGCGGCCAGTGCGGTGGCGCCGAGCAGCCCACCGGTCGCGGCGAGCAGGGCGCGTCGGGTCAGCCTCATCAGATCTCCGTCCGTCGTTCGATCAGCCGCACCACGGCGTAGGCGGCGGTGGCCAGTGCGCAGAGCACGAGCAGGGTGGCGAAGAGCCCGGCGGTGTCGGAGCGGTCGCGCTGGGCGGTCAGCAGCAGGCCGAGGCCCTTGCCGCCCATCACGAACTCCCCCACCACCGCGCCGGTGACGGCCAGCGTGACGCCGTTGCGCAGGCCGGACAGGATCGCCGGCAGGGCCAGCGGGGCCTCGATGTGGCGCAGCAGCCGCCAGCCGCTGGCGCCGTCCACCCGGGCCGCGGCGACCACCTCGGGGTCGAGGGTGCGCAGGCCGAGGGTGGTGGCGACCACCACCGGGAAGAAGACGAGCAGCGCGCAGAGCACCGCGATGGCCGGCAGCCCGTAGCCGACCCAGAGCACCAGCAGCGGGGCGATGGCGATCGCCGGGACGGCCTGGGACGCCGCCACGTACGGCTCCACCGCCCTGCCGGCCCACCGGCCGTGCACCAGCAGCCAGGCCAGCGGCAGCCCGATGGCGACACCGAGCAGGCCACCCAGCCCGGCCGCGGAGAAGGTCGCGCCGATCGCCGGCAGCAGGTCGCCGGTCTGGAACAGCTCGACCAGGGTGGTGACGACGTCGACCGGCTCGGGCAGCACCACCCGGCCCACTGCGCCGCTGGCGGTCACCGCCCACCACAGGAGCACCAGCACGACACCGAGGACGAGCGGCGGCCAGAGCGCGCCGGCCGCCGGCCACCCCCGACGTCGGGCACCCAGCAGGGTGCGTGCGTTCTCCCGCTCAGCCACGGCCGTCCTCCCGGTCACGACGCACGCGACCTGGGGACGGCGACGCGGGCGCGTCACCGCAGGGCACGCGGGGACGTCAGAGCGTCCTCGCGCGCCACGTGCTGCTTCCCATCCGGACTCTCACCGTCGGTCCCGGAGTCCCACCGGGTCAACCGTCTCGGCGCCGGAGCGCCTCCACGGGTCGCGGACTGTCACCGCCGGTTCGGAATTGCACCGACCCCAGAGCACGTACGTGTCTTGCGAACCTGCATCCTAGCCCGGCTCCGGGAAGGCCCCCGACCACCGTCCGGCGGCGTCGGGCAGAGGGTCAGCGGGGAGGATCCTGCGGGCCCCAGCGGTCGTCGCGGCCCCGGTCGTCCTGCTGGCCCTGCTGCTGACCGCCGCCCTGCGGGCCCTCCTGCTGGCCCTGCTCGCCGCCGCCCTGCTGGCCCCACTGCTGACCGGCGTCCGGTTGGCCCCACTGCTGCCCACCCGGCTGACCGGACTGCTGGCCGCCCGGCTGGCCCCACTGCTGCTGGCCGGGCTGCTGCGTCGGGTAGGGGTCCTGGCCCCACTGCTGCCCGGCGCGAGGATCCTGCTGCTGGCCCCACTGACCGGCCTGGGGGTCCTGCTGGCCCCACTGCTGACCGGCCTGCGGCTGCTGGCCGCTGTACGGGTCCTGCTGCTGGCCCCACTGCTGCTGGGTGCCGTAGGGGTCCTGCTGACCCCACTGCTGGGCGGCGGGGTAGCCGCCCCACTGCTGGGCGACATCGGGGTAGGGCTGCGCCACCCAGCCGCCGGTGGCGGGGGCGGGCGAGGGCAGCTCGGTGGCCTTCCGGCGGGCGAGGTCCATGCTGTAGACGGTGTAGAAGCAGTTGAGGAACGGCGCCACGAAGAGCGCGGCCACCAGCGGCAGCGCGTACATCACGACGACGCCGATGATGATCGGCGCGACGACCGCGGCGTCCGGGCTGCCCGAGCCGAGGCTGTCCCCGGCGGCCGCCAGCGCACCGGCCATCACACCGAAGCCGATGGCCATCCCGACGAAGGTGACGACGTAGATCACCGCCTGCGGGATCAGCTGGGCGACGATGTTGTAGCCGAGGGTGCGCCAGAAGTTGCGGTCGGTGAGCCGCCAGGCCCGCTTGACCGCCGCCATGCCACCCAGGCGCTCGACCGCGAGCACCATGTAGACCGGCAGCAGCTTCACCGAGACCCACACCGCCGCCACGACGATCGCGAGGTAGAGCAGGGTCGCGACGCCGAACCCGAGCCCGGCGGCACCGCCGCCGGTGTCCTGCGACAGCCCCACCGACGCAGCCACGACGCCGCCGACCGCCAGCCCGAGGACCAGCGTCAACGCCACCGCGGCGAGCACGGCGAGCAGCAGGAGCGGGATCACCCGGCCCCAGAAGCCGCGGGTCTCACGCCAGAGGTCGCCGAAGGACGGCCGCCGGCTCTCGATGGTCTGCTGTACCAGCACCGCGGCCATGCCCTGCGCGCGCAGCGCCACCAGCAGCAGCGCGACGTAGAACACGAGCGTCCCGACCACGCCGAGCACCACCGCGCCGACCCCGGTGCCGACCCCGGCGCCCGGGTCGCCCTGCAGCACGGCGGTGAGTCCGAGGGCGAAGACCAGCAGGGTGATGAGGAGCCCGCCGACCAGACCGACCAGGATGGGCAGCAGCACGATGCCGAGGTGGGCGCCGTATCGGCTCTTCATCGCCCGCCAGGCGGTGCCCAGGACGTCGCCCAGGCCGTGCGGACGGTCGGGGGCGATCGATGACGCGGGAGTGGCGGGATAGCTCATGGCACAACGATGGCAGGCCGCGGGTTCCTCCGGGTAGCACCTGCGCGTCCGACCCGCGGCGGATCGCCCACGATGGGACGATCGGGCGGTGCCGAGCGTCCCGGAAGAGGTCCCGCTGGCCGTCGAGGAGCTGCGGGTGGTCGCCCGCTTCGCGGCTGCGGCGGCCGAGGAGGTGCTGCCGGTCTTCGAGCGCCAGCACCCCGACGACGGACGGCCCCGCGCGGCGCTGGAGGCGGCGCGGGTCTTCGTCGAGGGCGCGCCCCGCAGCCGGTTGCAGCGGGCTGCCTCCGTCGAGGCGCACCGGGCCGCCCGGGAGGCCGCCACCGAGGCAGCACGGCTGGCTGCCCAGGCTGCCGGGGACGCGTCCGCGGCGGCCTACCTGCACCCGTTGGCCCGTG
>NZ_QPKK01000225.1 GCF_003344635.1 Desertihabitans aurantiacus | reverse complement strand
GGCCGCCGAGGCGGTGGCGGCCGCCGCCGGCACGGGGCTGTGGGTGAACGCGCGCACCGACGTCTACCTGCTCGGCGGGAGGGGGGAGGGGGCCTTCGCCGAGACGGTCTCGCGGGCCAGGGCCTATCTGGCGGCCGGGGCGGGCAGCGTCTTCGTCCCCGGGCTGCTCGACCTGGCGGTGCTCGCCCGGCTCACCGCCGCGATCGCCGCCCCGGTCAACGTGCTCGCCGCCGCCGGCGGTCCGACGGCCGCCCAGCTGCGCGCAGCCGGTGTCCGCCGGATCAGCGTCGGCAACGACATCGCCTCCCTCGCCTACGCGACGGCGCTGGCCTCGGCCTCCGACATCCTCGAGCACGGCCGTTTCGACTCGCTCGCCGGCGGGCTCGACTTCGGCGACCTGCAGACCCTCTGGCACGCCGGCTGAGGGCGCAGCTCAGGCGTCGACCTGCAGCCCCCGCTCCCGCAGCGCGCCGAGGGTGGCGGGGTCGGGGGTGAGCGAGACGAACTCGAGGCGTTCGAGGGCGGGCAGCAGCGCGAGGTCGTCCCACGAGCCGATGTCGAAGGTCGCGTCCTCGCCGTCCCACCACGGGGCGACCTGCTGGTAGATCTCGTTGCCTGCGTCGACCACCAGCTCCCGGACGCGGTCGGCCAGGCTCTGCTCGATCTCGAGCTCCGTGAAGTACTCCAGCACCTCCGGCACCGGGCGACCGGCCTCGCGCTCGAGGTCGATCGTCCGGCCGTCGTACCAGCGGACGAACTCGCGGAGCGAGAAGGTCGGTCCGAGCACCTGCTGCCGGTACATCAGCTCGTCCACGACGGCCAGCTTGAGGTTGAGGTCGGTGAAGCGCAGTGCCGGGCCGGTGGCCGGACGGAGGAGGTACTCCTCCCGCGGCACGGGCGGCGGCGTCGGCGCCGGACTGGTCAGCTCGATCGACTCCACCGCGTCGTCGGCGTGGGTGACGTGGACCTGGACGCCGTGCAGCACGGTGCTCGCCAGCCCCGTGATGTCGACCGCGTCCGCACCGGCGATGCCCTGCGCCGCGGGCGAGCCGTCGACCAGGAAGGTGCCGGCGAAGGTCGAGCGCGGGGCGAAGTCGGGGGCGCCGGGCTCGGGGAGCAGCTGCAGGCACAGCGTCGTGACGTGCTCCTCGTCGGCCTCGTGGGCGAAGAGGCCGAGCTCGTGCCAGGTCAGCACGGTGCCCCCGCTGCCGACCCACCGCTCGGGTTGACCCCACCGCTCGGCGAGCAGTGCCGCGCGGACGGGGAAGGAGACCGCGACCCCCTCGAGGGACAACCCGTGGTGGTCGAGGCGGAGGGTCGGCTGCGCCATGGCGCCACCGTAGCGGCGGCGGGGCCGGCGGCGCCTCAGCGCAGGCCGGTGGTGGCCAGGCCCTGCACGAAGTAGCGCTGGAAGACCAGGAACAGCACCACCAGCGGCGCAGTCGCCAGCAGCGTCATCGCCATCAGCGCGCCGTAGTCGGTGAGGTACTGGCCCTGCAGGAACTGCAACCCGATCGGCAGCGTGAACAGCGCCGGGTCGCGGAGCACGATCAGCGGCCACAGGAAGTCGTTCCACTGGTACATCAGCGCGAGCAGGGTCAGCACGGCGACCAGCGGCCGGCACAGCGGCAGCACGATGCTCCAGAACACCCGCGGGGTGGACGCCCCGTCCACCCGGGCCGCCTCGACGAGCTCGGTGGGGATCGCCATCAGGAACTGCCGGGCCAGGAAGATGCCGAAGGTGGCCGCCGCCCCGGGAAGGATCACCGCCCAGAACGTGCCCACCAGCCCGAGCGAGCTGACCAGCCGGAACTGCGGCACGAGGATCGCCTGGGTGGGGATCATCATCGTGGCCAGCAGCAGGAGGAACACCGGTGTCCGGCCCACCCAGCGCAGCTTGGCGAAGGCGAACCCACCGGTCAGGCTGACCGCCACGCTGAGCACGGTGGTCACACCGGCCACCGCCACCGAGTTGGCGAACCACGACCCCACCGGCCAGGCCGCGAACACCCGGGTGAAGTTGCCCAGGGTGGGCTCGGACGGCCACAGCCGCAGCGTCTGGGAGTAGGCCGAGCCGGAGGAGAAGGCCGTCACCAGCATCACCCACAGCGGGAACACCATGACGACCGCCACCAGCACCGCCGCCACCACCCGCAGCGTCCAGCCCACCCGGCGGCGGCCGGGACGTCCGGGGGTGCGGGCCGTGTGCGCCCGGGCGTCCACCACCGTCAGCCCGCGGGTCGGCACCGTGGCGACCATCACAGCGCCCCGTCCCGCGCCGCCCGGCTGCGCCGCCACTGCACCAGGGTGAAGGCCATCGTCAGCACGAACACCACCACCCCGATCGCCGCGCCGTAGCCCTGGTCGCGGGCCGGGCCGAAGGCGGTGTCGTAGGCGTAGGTGCCCAGCACCTCGGTGGCCGAGCCGGGCCCGCCGCCGGTGAGCACGAAGACGGTGTCGAAGACGTTGAACGAGTAGATGACGCTCATGATCAGCAGGAAGAAGGTGGCCGGGCCGAGCAGCGGCAGGGTCACGTGGCGGAACCGCTGCCACCCGCTCGCCCCCTCCACCTGGGCGGCCTCGTGCAGCTCCGGCGGGACGGCCTGCAGCGCGGCCAGGTAGATGATCATGCAGAAGCCGACCCGGATCCACAGCGTGATCAGCACCACCGAGGCGAAGGCGGCCGGGCCGGAGGACTGCCACGGCACCACCGGCAGCCCGAACGTCAGCGCCAGCGCCCGCAGCACCCCGCTGGTCTCGTTGAACAGCAGGCTGCCGATCAGTCCCACCGCGACCCCGGAGATCACCAGCGGCAGGTAGACGACGGTGCGGAACAGCGGCCGGGCCGGCAGCACCGAGTTCATCAGCAGCGCCAGCGCCAGCCCGATGGCCATGCTGCCCGGCACCGTGACCAGCGCGAACAGCGCGGTGTTGAGCAGCGAGCGGAAGAACGTCGGGTCGGCCGCCATCGTGGCGAAGTTGGTCAGGCCGACCCAGCCGACCTTCCCGCTGAGCGGGGCGATCTCGGTCAGCGAGAAGACCAGCGCGAGCCCCATCGGCAGCACCAGGAACAGCCCTGCGAGCAGCACCACCGGGCCGGCGAACAGCGGCGCGGACCGGTCGCCCCGACCCCGGCGGCGCACGCCGGGGACGGACAGCGCGCTCACCCCAGCGCCCCGTCCACGGCGGCGGCCAGCGCGTCGACGGTGGCGGCAGCGTCCCGGCCGCCCAGGAAGGCCTGCTCCAGCTCGTCACCCAGCAGCGCGTTGATCCGCCCGAAGGCCGGCACCGTCACCTGGCGGACCTGCTCGGCGGTCAGCGTGGTGGCCTGCTCGACGAAGGTCGGCATCAGGTCGGGCCGCACCTCGAAGGCGAGCTCGGTCTCGGTCAGCGCGGTCAGCGTCGGCAGCTGGCCGGTGGCCTCGCAGTAGGTGCGCATCTGCTCCTGCTCGGCGATGAACGCGCAGAACCGGGCTGCGGCCTCGGTGTTCGGGCCCTCGGCGGCGGCCACCACGGCGTTGCCGCCGAGGTCGCTGGCCGACTCGACGTCGCGCGGCATCGGCAGCACCCCGTACTCGAAGTCGACGCCCGCGTCGATCGTCGGCAGCGAGAAGTCGCCGACGAAGGCCATCGCGGCCGCCCCGGCCACGAACTCGTCGCTGGCGTAGGTGGTCGCCTTGGTCGAGGTGTTGCGGGCCACCCACTCCTCGGTGAAGAAGCGCTGGGTGAACTGGACCGCGCGTCGGCCCTCCTCGCTGGCGATCGCGGCGGCGTCCAGACCGGGGGTGAGCAGCGCGCCGCCGGCCTGGAACAGCCAGGACAGCCACCGGTAGGCGCCCGCGGCCTGCCAGTTGTAGACGAAGGGGTACTGGTCGGATCCGGTGACGCCCTTCAGCCGGTCGGCGACCTCGGCGAGCTCCTCCCAGCTCCAGGCCTGGTCCAGACCGGTCGGGACGTCGGTGATGCCGGCCGCCTCGAACGCGTCGGTCCGGTAGAGCACCGCGGTGGTGTCGATCTGGTGCGGGACGCCGTAGGGCACCTGGTCGACCACCACCGCCTCGTACAGCCCGGGCACGAAGTCGCCGGAGCGGGCGCCGATCGTCTCCGACAGGTCGAGCAGCACGCCCTGGCTGGTGTAGAGGCCGATGTCGATGTAGGAGACCCGGAACAGGTCCGGCGGGTCTCCCGCCTGGAAGCGGGAGTCGATGTTGGTGGAGATGTCGGCGTAGGGGACCGTCTGGGTCTCCACCCGGATGTCGGGGTTGGCCTGCTCGAAGCGGCTGATCAGCGCGTCGAAGGCGGCCTTCTCGGCGTCCCCGGACCAGTTGACGAAGGTCAGCGTGGTCTGGCCCTGCGGAGCCTCCCCGTCCTGCCCGGTCTGCCCGGTGAACCCGGCGCACCCGCTGAGCGCGGCGGCCCCCAGCCCTGCACCTCCCAGCAGCAACCTCCGACGGTCGATCATGACCTCTCCTCACTCCTGGGTCGCCCGGCCGACTCCTTCCCTCGTCGCGGTACCCCCGTCCGGATGCATCCACACCCGTACCGCGGCCGGCGACCGGGCGGGCTGCGCAGCGGCGACTACAGTGACGCGGTGCCCTCGCAGCTCCCCGACGGCGAACCCGTTCCCGCCGACGGCAGCCTGCCCCCGTCGGCGCTGGCGGAGGTGCCCGGCACCCCGCTCGGCCTCTACCTGCACGTGCCGTTCTGCGCCACCCGCTGCGGCTACTGCGACTTCAACACCTACACCGCCGACGAGCTCGGCAGCGCCCCCGGCGCCAGCCGGGCCGGCTACGTCGACGCCGCGCTCTCCGAGCTCGACCTCGCCGCCCGGGTGCTGGGTGCCGACACTCCGGCCGTGGACACGGTCTTCGTCGGCGGCGGGACGCCCACGCTGCTGCCGCCGGACGACCTCGGCCGGCTGCTGGCCGGCGTCCGGGACCGGTTCGGGCTGACCGACGACGCGGAGGTGACCACCGAGTCCAACCCGGAGTCGGTGGACGCCGCCGGGCTGGCCCGGCTGCGCGAGCACGGGTTCACCCGGGTCTCGTTCGGGATGCAGTCGGTGCGCCCGCACGTGCTGGCGGTGCTCGACCGGGTGCACTCGCCCGGACGCCCGCAGCAGGCGGTCGCCGAGGCCCGGGCCGCCGGCTTCGAGCACGTCTCGCTCGACCTCATCTACGGCACCCCCGGCGAGACGCTGGAGGACTGGCGGGCCAGCCTGGAGGCGGCGCTGGAGGCGGGCCCTGACCACCTCAGCGCCTACGCGCTCATCGTCGAGGACGGCACCCGGCTGGCCGCGCGGATCCGCCGCGGCGAGGTGGCGGTGCCCGACGACGACGACCTGGCCGACAAGTACCTGCTGGCCGAGGAGCTGCTCACCGCCGCCGGGTTCAGCGCGTATGAGGTGAGCAACTGGGCCCGCACCCCGGCCGACCACTGCCGGCACAACCTCGCCTACTGGCGTGGCACCAGCTGGTGGGGCGTCGGGCCGGGCGCGCACAGCCACGTCGGCGGCGTGCGCTGGTGGAACGTCAAGCACCCCGCCCGCTACGCCGCCGCGCTGGCCGCCGGACGCTCACCCGGGCACGCCCGCGAGGTGCTCGACGCCGGGGCCCGGAGGGTCGAGCAGGTGCTGCTGCGCATCCGGCTGGCCGAGGGTCTGGAGCAGCGCTGGCTGACCGCCACCGAGCGGGCCCGGCTGCCCGGGCTGGAGGCCCGCGGGCTGGTGCGGCTGGAGGCCGACCGGGTGGTGCTCACCCTGGACGGCCGGCTGCTGGCCGACGGCGTGGTCCGCGAGCTGCTGGACTGACGCCGGTCGCAGTCCCTCGGTCCACGGTCGGGGACGGGTCGGGGAGCGGTGGGTCCCGAGCCGGATGTCGCCGGGCGGCGGCGCCGCTGGGATGGCCGTGTGACCGAGATCCTCGACGCCTTCCTCGACGCCGTGCTCACCCTGGCGGGCTCCCCGCTGGTGCTGCTGGTGGTGCTCGCGCTGGCGGCGCTGGACGGGCTGCTGCCGCCGCTGCCCAGCGAGTCGGTGGTGGTGGCGCTGGCGGCGGTCTCGGTCAGCACCGGCGAGCCCTCGCTGTGGCCGCTGATCGGGGTCGCCGCCCTCGGGGCCTGGCTGGGGGACAACCTGGCCTACGCGGTGGGACGCCGCTGGGGGCCGCGGTTCCTGCGCGGTCCGCGCCGGGCGGCGCTGCGCGAACGGGCCGCCCGCGGGCTCGACCGGCGCGGGGCGGCGATGATCTTCACCGCCCGCTACATCCCGGTCGGACGGGTGGTGGTCAA
>NZ_QPKK01000224.1 GCF_003344635.1 Desertihabitans aurantiacus | reverse complement strand
GGCGACGAGTGGCGCCGCTTCGCCGGCACCACCATCAACTTCATCTCCGAGAACACCGCCCCGACCGCAGCCATCGCGGCCAACCTGCAGCCGTTCACCGAGCTGACCGGCATCGACGTCCGGATCGTCAACCTCGAGCTCAGCGCGCTCGTGCAGCGGGTCGCCCTCGACCTGGCGTCGGGGCAGAGCCAGTACCACGTCATCTACGCCGACCCGTACCAGGTGCTCGCCCCCTACTCGGCCGGGCTCGCCGACCTGCGCGAGTTCGTCGACGCCGACGGCTACCCGCCGCTGGAGGGCGGGCTGGAGGACTTCATCCCCACCCAGCTCGCCGCCACCGGCACCTTCGAGGACCCGGACAAGGTGTTCGCCCTCCCCTACGACTGCCCGACGATGATCTGGCAGTACCGCCAGGACCTCTTCGACGCCCACGGCGACCGGATGCGCGACGACCTCGGCTTCGACGTCACGCCCGGGATGGATCGCACCTGGGAGGAGTTCTTCCAGATCGCGCAGTGGTTCAACGAGAACGTCGACGACGTCGTCGCCGGGGTCGGCACCCAGTCCAAGCAGCACGACTCGCTGATGTGCGACTTCTCCAACGTGCTGTGGTCCTACGGCGGGGAGTACTTCGAGGGCGGCTCCGAGGTCGGCCTGCGCGGAGCCACCGACCCGGGACGCTCGCTGCTGGCCAGCGACGAGGCCAAGGAGGCCGCCGCGTTCTACCAGCGGCTGGTCGGCATCGCCCACCCCGGCTCGCGCTCCTGGGACTGGGACGGTGTCGGCAACGCCATGGCGCAGGGCCAGATCGCCATGTGCGTCAACTGGCACGAGTTCGCCTCCGGCAACGAGGAGTCGCTGCCCGGCCAGGTCTCCTACGCCCCGCTGCCGCACGGGCCCGCCCGCTCCTCCGCCCACTTCGGCGGCTGCGGGATCGGCATCTCGGGCAACACCGGCGGCGCCGAGCGCGGTGCGGCCTGGCTGTTCGTCAACTGGGCCACCTCGCCGCAGACCCAGCTGGCCAACCTCGCCTCCGCCGCCGGTGGTGGGACGCCGACCCGCACCTCGGTCTACGAGCTGCCCGAGGTGCAGGCCGCCGAGCAGCGTCCCAGCGAGCTGCCGAACATGCTGACCGGGCCGACCATGGAGGTGGCCTGGCGCGACGACGTCATCGGGCTGCGTCCCAAGATCCCGATGTGGAACGAGTGCGACACCGCGGTCTTCACCGAGCTGTCGAAGATGCTGGCCGGGCAGCAGCAGCCGGCGGCGACCATGGACGGGCTGGCCCGTCGCATCGACCAGATCGTGGCGCGGGGGTGGCAGGCATGACGCAGACGACCGCACAGCCGACCGGGGGGCAGGAGCTGGCCCCGGAGCGGGTGCAGCAGATGAAGCAGCCCCGGCGGCCGCGTCGCGGGCTGGGCTTCCCCGGGCTGCTGATGGCGCCGGCCGTCATCTTCATGGCCGGGCTGTCGATCATCCCGTTCCTCACCCTCATCGGCATGAGCTTCTCCCGGGTCCGCCTGCTCGGCGGCGCCGCGCTGGAGTGGCGCGGCCTGGACAACTGGGCGCGCGCACTGACCGACCCGAACCTGTGGACGTCCTGGGCCACCACGGTGCTCTACTTCGTCGTCACCGTCGGCCTGGAGCTGCTGATCGGCATCGGCGTCGCCGTGGCGCTGCACCGGGTGCTGCGCGGACGCGGCCTGGTGCTCTCGCTGGTGCTGCTGCCGATGTTCGTCGCCCCGGTCATCGTCGGCCTGCTCGGCCGCTACCTGGTCGACCCCACCTTCGGGCTGTACACCAACTGGCTGCAGGCGGTCGGCATCGACATCGACCCGCTGGGCAGCCCGGTGACCGCCTTCATCGCCGTCGCGCTGATGGACGTCTGGGAGTGGACGCCGCTGATCACGCTGATCACGCTGGCCGGGCTCTCGGGGGTGAACCCGTCCGTCCTCGAGGCGGCCGCCCTGGACGGGGCGGGCCGGACGCGGACGCTGTTCCACATCATCTTCCCCTCGATCTCCAACGTGCTGCTGGTGGCGTTCCTCATCCGCTCGATGGACGCCGTCCGCTACTTCGACATCATCACCATCACCACCAACGGCGGCCCGGCCGACGCGACGAAGATCGTGCCGCTGCGGCTGTACGAGACGGCGTTCCGGTTCTTCGACCTCGGCTACGCCGCCGCCATCGGACTGATGATGCTGGCCGTCACCATCGCCATGGCGAAGGTGTTCGTCCGGCTCCTCGACCGGAAGGGACTCGCCCAGTGAGCACCACCACCGCCCCCGCCGACGCCCCGGCGCGCCCGCCGAAGAGGTCGACCGGGCTCTCCTTCGACCAGAAGATGACCCCGGGCGGCACGGTCGTCACCTGGGTCGTGCTCGGGGTGTTCCTGCTCTGGACGCTGATCCCGCTGGTCTGGATGCTGCTCGGCTCGTTCAAGGGCGGCGACGACGTCACCGCCGCCGACCCGAAGTGGGTGTTCACCCCCAGCCTGGAGAACTACGTCGGCCTGTTCACCGGCGCCAACAACCTGCTGCCCTACATCTGGCACAGCGTGGTGGCCGCGGTGGTCTCGGCCGGGTTGTCGCTGGTGCTGGGGACGCTGGCCGGCTACGGGCTGTCGCGGACCCGGATGAAGCGCAAGTCCGACCTGTCGTTCTGGATCATCTCCACCCGGATGGCCCCGATCGCCGCGGTCGTGCTGCCGCTGTTCCTGATGTTCCGCTTCGCCGGGCTGATCGACACCCTGCCCGGGCTGATCCTGGCCTACATGACGTTCAACCTGCCGTTCGCCACCTGGCTGATGCAGGCGTTCTTCGCCGAGATCCCGCCCTCGCTGGAGGAGGCCGCGCTGGTCTCGGGCTGCACCCGCTGGGGCGCCTTCTGGAACGTCATCCTGCCGCTGTCGAAGGCGGGGCTGGTGACCACCGGCATCCTCTGCCTGGTGTTCGCCTGGAACGACTACGCCTTCGCCTCGGTCTTCGCCGGGCCGAGCTCGCAGACGCTGCCGATCGCGGCCAGCCAGCTGGTCACCCAGACCGGTGTGGACTGGGGCCAGCTCACCGCCATCGGCACCATCGTGGTCGTCCCGATGGTGGTGCTCGGGCTGGCGGTGAAGCGCTGGCTGGTCACCGGTCTGTCGCTGGGCGCGGTGACGGGAGAATGAGCACCGTGACCACCACGACGCCGACCCTGCCCACCACCATGCGGGTCTCCCTGCTCGAGCGCGCCGGCGAGATCGGTCCGGCCGAGCGACCGGTGCCCACCCCCGGTCCGGACGAGGTGCTCGTGCGGGTCGCCTCGGTCGGCATCTGCGGCTCCGACGTCCACTACTACCGCCACGGCCGGATCGCCGACTTCGTGGTGCGTGAGCCGCTGGTGCTGGGCCACGAGGCCAGCGGCACCGTGGTCGCGGTCGGTGAGGGCGTCGACCCCGCCCGGGTCGGCCAGCGGGTGGCGATGGAGCCGGGTGTGCCCTGCCGGCACTGCGAGCAGTGCAAGCACGGCCGCTACAACCTGTGCCCGGACGTGGTCTTCTTCGCCACCCCGCCGGTGGACGGCACCTTCGCCGAGTACGTGACGCTGGCCGCCGACTTCGCCCACCCCGTGCCGGATTCGCTGTCCGACGACGCCGCCGCACTGATCGAGCCGCTCTCGGTCGGGGTCTGGGCCTGCCGCAAGGCCGAGGTCGGGGCCGGCACGAAGCTGCTCGTGACCGGCGCCGGGCCGATCGGGCTGGTCACGGTCCAGGTGGCCCGCGCGCTGGGGGCGTCCGAGATCGTCGTCACCGACGTCGACCCGGGACGGCTGGCCGTGGCCGAGCGCTACGGCGCCACCGAGACCGTGGACGTCCGCACCGGCACCCTGGACCACCTGGCCGCCGGTGCCGGGCGGATGGACGCCTTCATCGAGTGCTCGGGCGCCCAGCCGGCCGTGCTGGCGGGGTTCCCCACCGTCCGTGGCGCCGGGCGGATCGTGCTGGTCGGGATGGGCGCGGACGAGCTGACCATCCCGGTCGGGCTGCTGCAGAACCGCGAGCTGGTGCTCACCGGCACCTTCCGCTACGCCAACACCTATCCCACCGCGATCGCCCTGGCCGCCAGCGGCCGGGTCGACCTGGACGGCCTGGTCACCGGCCGCTTCGGGCTCGACCGCGCCGAGGAGGCCCTGCAGTCGACCGGCACCCCCGGCGTGATCAAGTCCGTGGTCCGCCCCGGGGAGTGACCGGGTGGGACGCAGCAGCAACGCCGACGTGATGCGGCGCCGGGGCGACCTGCTCGACCGGGTGATCCGGGCCCGCCGGATCGAGATCAGCGCCCTGGCCAGCGAGCTGGGCACCAGCGTGATGACGGTGCACCGCGACCTGGACGCACTGGCCGCCGAGCGGCTGCTGCGCAAGGAGCACGGGCACGCGGTCGCCCCGACCGAGCTGGAGCGCCAGACCAGCGCGGCGTTCCGGCTGCGCTTCGGCACCGACGTCAAGGAGGCGGTGGGACGGGCTGCCCTGCCCTGGCTGACCGCGGCCCGGACCATCCTGGTCGACGACTCCACCAGCTGCCTGCCGGCGCTGCACGCCCGCTGCCGCACCGGCGTCCCGGTCACCGTGGTGACGAACTTCCTCGCCGTGCCCGAGGAGCTGCGCCGCTACCCGCACGCCACCGTGCACCTGGTCGGCGGACGGGTCGCCCCGGAGCTGCGGGCGGTGTTCGGCCCGGTCGCCGAGGCCGGGTTCACCGAGTGGCGCGGCGACGTCGCGCTGATCTCCGCCCCCGGGGTGGCCGGCGGGGAGGTGCTGCACCTGCTGGAGGACTCCGCCCGGGTCAAGCAGGTGATCGCCGAGCGCTGCCAGACCCGGGTGCTGCTGGTCGACCGGCACAAGCTCGGCCTGCACGGTCCGCACGTCGTGCTGCCGGCGGGACGGGTCGACGTCCTCGTCAGCGACGAGCCGGACCCGGGCGGGCGGGCGGAGCTGGACGCCTTCGGACAGGCTGGTACCACGGTGGTCACCGTCCCCCACCCCGGCGCCGGCTGACCAGCCCCGAGACCCCCTCATCCACCGAACCAAGGAGATGGACATGCCCGTGCTCGACTCGTTCTCACTCGCCGGGAAGGTCACCGTGGTGACCGGTGCCGCCCGCGGCATCGGGGCCGCGCTGGCGGTCGCGGTGGCCGAGGCCGGCTCCGACGTGGCGCTGCTGGTCCGCGACGCGGCGGGTGCCGAGCCGGTGCGCGAGCAGGTCGCGGCCCTCGGCGTCCGGGCCGGGGTGTACACCACCGACGTCACCGACCGGGCCGGGCTGGAGGACGTGCGCGACGCGATCACGGCCGAGCTGGGCGTGCCCGACGTGCTGGTCAACAACGCCGGCACCTGCATCCACCGGGCCGCCTTCGAGGTCAGCGACGAGGAGTGGGACACCGTCCTCGACACCAACCTCACCGGGCTGTGGCGGACGTCCCAGGTGTTCGGCCGGGCGATGGCCGACCGCACCGACGGCCGCCGCGGCGGGGCGATCGTCAACATCGGCTCGATCTCCTCGATCATCGTCAACCGGCCGCAGTGGCAGCCGGGCTACAACGCCTCCAAGGCGGCGGTGCACCAGCTGACGAAGTCGCTGGCGGTGGAGTGGGCCCCGCTGGGGATCCGCGTCAACGCGCTGGCCCCGGGCTACGTGCGCACCGCGATGGCCCCGGTCGACGACCCCGCCTTCAAGCCGCGCTGGATCGACGACTCGCCGATGCAGCGGGCGGCCGAGCCGGAGGAGCTGGGCCCGACCGTGGTGTGGATGGCCAGCGACGCGTCCTCGTTCATGACCGGCTCGGTGGTGGTCGTCGACGGCGGCTACACCGCGGTCTGAGCCGGCCGGTAGCGTCACGGCCGTGACCCGCGCGCTGCACCACCTCGACCTGTGGGTCTCCGACCTGCCGCGCGCGGAGGCGGAGTGGGGCTGGCTGCTGGGGCTGCTCGACTGGGAGCACGACGGCCCCACGCTCACCCACCCCGACGGCACCTACCTCTACCTCGAGCACTCCCCCGACCAGCGCGACGTCCCCCACGACCGGCTCCGGCCCGGGGTCAACCACCTGGCCTTCACCACCGACGACCGGGCCCTGCTGGACCGGATGCGGGCGGAGTCGAGCGGGCACGGCTGGCACGAGCTGTTCGCCGACCACTACCCGCACGCCGGCGGGGAGCAGCACACCGCGCTCTACCTGCAGAGCTCGGAGGGGTTCGAGGTCGAGGTCGTGCTCGTCGACGCCGGCTGAGCCCCGCCCCGGACCGGGCCCGCCCGTGCGCCGCGCCGCTGCCGGCGGCCCCGCGCCGTCG
>NZ_QPKK01000223.1 GCF_003344635.1 Desertihabitans aurantiacus | reverse complement strand
GGGCCGCCGGTGGCTGCGGGTTCGCGGTGCTCGCCCTCGGCGGGGAGCTGGTCGACGGCCCGGCGTGGCTGGCCCGCGAGGCCGGCCTGGCGGCGACGCTGGCCCGGGCCGACCTGGTGGTCACCGCCACCACGGGCTTCGACTTCGCCTCCCGTGGCGGGGCGGTGGTGCAGCGGGTCGCGCGCTGGGCCGGTGAGGTGCTGCGGCCCTGCGTGGTGCTGGCCGGATCGGTGCAGGTCGGGGCCCGGGAGATGCGGCTGATGGGAGTGGAGTCGGCCCACGGGCTCGGTCCGGTTCCGGTGGCCGGCGAGCCGGCGACGCTCGACCTGGACGCCCTGGAGGGGCTGGCGGCCAGGGTGGCCAGGTCCTGGGTGCCGCCCTAGCCTGAGCCCGTGGGCTCCACCGAGGACTCCACCTGCGGGGTGGACGGGTCCGCAAGCGCGGCCGCGCGGTCGGCCTCGGGATCGGTGGCGGCGGGTTGGGCCTGGGCGAGGGTCGGCGACGACAACATCCAGGAGCAGACCTCCGGCCAGGTGCAGCCCGGGACCTGGACGCACGGCTCGAGCGAGCAGCGCGTCCGCTGGTTCCTGCACGGGCGCGACTCCGGGGTCGGGGGCCTGCGGCACCTTCGCCGTGAGCGCGGAGGAGCTCGGTGCGTGAACAGGGCCGTCGACGAGGCGTAGACTCCCCGGGAACACCATCGGATGGACGTGTGTTGGTTCGATGACCGACCCCGACCGCTACGGAGCGTGAGATGACCTCTACCGACGCAGAGACCCCGACCACCACCGCGACCCCGCAGGGCGTCCTCCTCACCGAGGGTGCGGCCACGAAGGTCAAGGCGCTGCTGGCCGGCGCCGAGCGCGACGACCTGGCGCTGCGGATCGCCGTCCAGCCGGGCGGCTGCTCCGGGCTGCGCTACCAGCTGTTCTTCGACGAGCGTCAGCTCGACGGCGACGTGATGGCCGACTTCTCCGGTGTGAACGTCGTCACGGACCGGATGAGCGCGCCGTACCTGATGGGCGCCACCATCGACTTCGTCGACACCATCGAGAAGCAGGGGTTCACCATCGACAACCCCAACGCCACCGGCTCCTGCGCCTGCGGCGACAGCTTCAACTGAGCCCCGGCTCACACCTCCCAGACGCCCCCGGACCGCACGGTCCGGGGGCGTCTGTGCCGTGTGGGGTCCGGGTGTCGAGTGCGTTAGGGTTGCCGGGCACGGCCGGGTCGGTCGCGCGGAGTGTGGGAAGGGTGTGACGTGGGTTCGAGGAGCACAGCTCGACCTCGCCGCTGGATCAAGCCGGCGCTGACCGCCGCGGGCGCGGCGCTGCTGCTGACCGGGTGCAGCGCGCAGACGACGGCCCAGTGGGGCCGCCTGGGCATGCCGGAGTCGGCGAGCGACCGCGCGCCGTTCGTCGGTGAGCTGTGGACCGGCAGCTGGATCGCCGCGCTGGCGGTCGGGGTGTTCGTCTGGGGACTGATCGGCTGGGCCGGGTTCCGCTACCGGCGCAAGAAGCGGGACGCCGCCGGGGCCGAGGGTGCGCCCCGGCAGACCCGCTACAACCTGCCGATGGAGATCCTCTACACGCTGACGCCGCTGCTCATCGTCGGCGTGCTCTTCGTCTTCACCGTGCAGGCCCAGAACAAGGTGCTGGCCGGGGTCGAGGGCAGCACCGCGGGTGTGTCCGGCCCGCAGGGCGGTTCCCCGGACCGGGTCATCGACGTGGTCGGCCAGAAGTGGTCGTGGACGTTCAACTACCGCGAGAGCCAGACGGCCTCCGGCGGGACCGACGTCTGGGAGTCGGGCACCATCAACGCCTCGCCCGACCTGTACCTGCCGGTCAACCAGTCGGTCCGGTTCAACCTGACCTCTCCCGACGTCATCCACTCCTTCTGGGTGCCGGCGTTCTACTTCAAGATGGACGTTATCCCCGGGCGTCCCAACCCCAACACCTTCGACATGACGCCGACCCGTGAGGGTGTGTTCATCGGCAAGTGCGCCGAGCTCTGCGGCACCTACCACTCGGCGATGATCTTCCGCGTGCACGTGGTGAGCGAGGAGGAGTACGAGGCCAAGCTGGCCCAGCTGGAGGAGGCCGGCAACGTGGGGACCAACTACGGCAGCCAGTCCTACGTCGCACCCGAGCTCGCCCCGCAGGGCGGCGAGGCGGAAGGAGAGGGCGAATGAGCGTCGCCGACCGCGTCCCGGGGGCCACCCAGCGCGTCGCGGGGGAGACCACCGTCGCCCCTGAACGGTCCAGCCGTCGGCTGGGCGCGCTGGTCTGGCGCGTCATGACCACCACCGATCACAAGCTGATCGGCAACATGTACTTCGTCGCGTCGCTGATCTTCTTCGCGATCGGCGGCCTGCTGGCCCTCGGCGTCCGCGCCGAGCTGGCCTTCCCGGGGCTGCAGTACCTCAACTACGAGGAGTACAACCAGTTCTTCACCATGCACGGCACGGTGATGCTGCTGTTCTTCGCCACCCCGATGTTCTCGGCCTTCGCCAACGCGATCATGCCGCTGCAGATCGGTGCGCCCGACGTGGCGTTCCCGCGGCTCAACGCGTTCTCGTTCTGGCTGTTCGTGCTCGGCGGCCTGGTCGCGCTGTCAGGCTTCCTCACCCCCGACGGCGGCGCCGGCTTCGGCTGGACGGCCTACGTCCCGCTGAGCGACGGGGCGAACTCGCCCGGCACCGGGGCCGACCTGTGGATCGTCGGGCTCTACCTGTCCGGTCTGTCCTCGATCCTCGGCTCGGTGAACTTCACCACCACGATCATCACCATGCGGGTGCCCGGCATGACGATGTTCCGGATGCCCATCTTCACCTGGAACATCCTCATCACCTCGCTGCTGGCCCTGATCGCCTTCCCGGTGCTCGGGTCGGGGCTGCTGGTGCTGCTGAGCGACCGGGTGCTCGGCACACTGGTGTTCGACCCCTCCAGCGGTGGGCCGCTGCTGTGGCAGCACCTGTTCTGGTTCTTCGGCCACCCCGAGGTCTACATCGTCGCGCTGCCGTTCTTCGGCATCATCACCGAGATCCTGCCGGTGTTCAGCCGCAAGCCGGTGTTCGGCTACGTCGGCCTGGTGGCCGCGACCCTGGCGATCGGCGTGCTGTCGATGGCGGTGTGGGCCCACCACATGTTCGTCACCGGCGCGGTGAACCTGCCGTTCTTCTCCTTCATGACGTTCCTCATCGCGGTGCCCACCGGGGTGAAGTTCTTCAACTGGATCGGCACGTTGTGGCGGGGATCGATCACGTTCGAGACCCCGATGATCTGGGCCTTCGGCTTCCTCACCACGTTCCTCTTCGGTGGTCTGACCGGCATCATCCTGGCCAGCCCGCCGCTGGACTTCCCGGTCTCCGACACCTACTTCGTGGTGGCGCACTTCCACTACGTGCTCTTCGGCACCATCGTGTTCGCCACCTTCGGCGGGTTCTACTTCTGGTGGCCGAAGTTCACCGGCCGGATGCTCAACGAGCGGCTGGGCAAGATCCACTTCTGGATGACGCTGATCGGCTTCCACGTCACCTTCCTGGTCCAGCACTGGCTGGGTGTGGAGGGCATGCCACGCCGCTACGCGGACTACCTGCCGGAGGAGGGCTTCACCTTCCTGCACCAGGTGTCCACGGTGGGGGCCTTCATCCTGGCGCTGTCGACGCTGCCGTTCATCTGGAACGTCTGGATCACCCGCAAGGCGCCGAAGGTCGTGGTGGACGACCCCTGGGGCTGGGGACGCTCGCTGGAGTGGGCCACCTCCTGCCCGCCGCCGCGGCACAACTTCGAGAAGCTGCCGCAGATCCGCTCCGACAGCCCGGCCTTCGACCTGCACCACCCGGAGCTGGCGCTCACCGAGTACGCCGCGGTGGGAGCGAGCCCGGATGAGCTGATCGACGCCGGTGACGACACCGGCCGCGTATCGGAGCTGAACCACCGGGTGGAGGGCACCTCTCCCGACAGCGACCTGGCGGGTACGGAGTCCTACGCCAAGGAGGATGACGAGCGATGAAGACGCTGTTCAAGCCGCTGGTCGGCGAGTCCGCCTGGTTCGGGGTGCTCGGCGTCGGCTATGTCGTCTGGGCGGTGATCGGCGCGGTCGTGCTCGGGATGCGCTGGGTCGACTACGTGCCGCTCGCGGTCTCGGGGGTGCTCTCGCTGGCCCTGGCCATCGGCATGCTGGTGATGGGGCTGAAGCAGCGCCAGCCCTTCGCCATGCTGGCTGAGCTGCGCATCTTCGTCGTGCTGGTGCTGTTCTTCCTGGTCGTGACGCCGGTGTACTGGGTGATGTCGCACGAGGTGACCGGCTCGGTCGCGCTGGTGCTGACGTTCATGCTGTCGGCGATGCTGACCCTGTACCTCCTCATCAACGCGGTGCGCTACGACGCCCGTCCGGAGGACCGCCGGCAGGCCGACATCGTCGAGGGTGCCGGCGAGCTCGGTTTCTTCCCCCCGCGCAGCGCCTGGCCGGTCACCTGCGCGGTGATGCTGGCGATGACCCTGCTCGGCCCGGTGTTCGGCTGGTGGCTGACCATCCTCGGCACGGGTCTGGGTCTGTGGGCGATCGCGGGCTGGGTCTACCAGTACTACCGCGGCGACTACGCCCACTGACCCTGCTGCCCGGCCCGGTCGCCCGGGCCGGGGACGACCCGTCCTCAGGACGCGTAGCGCGTCGCGGCCCGCGCCCGGGCCTTGGCCGCCTCCTCCTCACGGTTCTTCGGCGGGGCGGTGGTGGTGAGGTCGTCCAGCAGGTGCTGGGTGATGTGGGCGATCTCGTGCACGGCGCGCTCGAAGGCGGCGGCGTTGGCCTGCGACGGCTTGGTCGTCCCGGCGACCTTGCGCACGTACTGCAGGGCGGCGGCGTGCACCTCCTCGGAGGTGGCCGGCGGCTCGAAGTTGTGCAGGGTGCGGATGTTTCGGCACATGGCGCCACTCTAGGGCGGCTTCCCGCCGGCGTCAGCGGGTCACGTCGTGGCGGTGGTGCTCCAGGTCGTGCAGGGCGTACACCCCCAGCGTCCAGACGGTGAACACCGAGCCGTTGGAGCGGCGTCCGGGCCGGTCCCAGGCGTCGACCGGCACCTGCTCCCACGCCGCAGCCAGCTCGGAGGCCGCCTGCTCCAGCTCGACGGCCACCACGGCGGGGTCCTGCTCGGCGTAGCGCTCCTCGACCGCGGTGGCGTCCTGGTCCCAGTTCGGGAACTGCGGGTCGTCCTCCTGCAGCATCAGCCGCAGCCGGGTGCCCATGACGCGGCAGACGTCGCGGACGTGCGCCGCGTACTCCAGCACCGACCAGGTGCTGTCGTCGGGGCGCTGCGCCGCAGCGGGGGCTCCGAGTGCGGAGCGGACCGTCCCGGCCGCAGCCAGGGTGCGGTGGGGGAGCGCCGCGCGGGTGACGGTGGCCGGGTCGAAGCCGCACTCGGCGCAGGGCCGCTGCAGCACCCAGGTCCAGTCCTTGGAGTCGGGGACGAGTGGCACGGGGTGATCCTAGGCGCGCGGCAGCGCTCAGCGCAGCAGGTCGCGCCCGCTCCATGCTCCCCGGGCGGCCAGCACCGCCCCGACCGAGACCACGACCATCACCATCGAGGGCCACCAGCGGGGGTCGTCGGCCAGCGGGTTCGCGACGTGGGAGAACGGTGAGACCAGCCGCAGCCAGTCCGCTGGGCCGAACAGCGGCGCGAACTGCCCCACGAGCATGAGCCCGAACAGCAGCAGCCAGCCGAGCCACCCGGTGGTGGTCGGCAGCAGCCCCACCAGCACGGCTCCCACCGCCGTGTAGACCACCACCAGCGGCAGGTTGGCCGCCGCCACGGCGAACACGGTCCGGATCCGTTCGGCGGTGCCGGCACCCGGGTCGAGGGCGAGGGTGCCGGCGGTGGTGCCCGCCGCCACCAGCAGCACCAGGCAGCCGGTGACCAGGCCGAAGCCGACGTGGGACCAGAACCAGGCCGATCGGGGCGGTCGGGTGGTCAGCACCAGCTCACCGACCCCCAGCTCCTCGGCGCGCAGCCGGGTCGTCGACTGCATCGCCTGCAGGCACGCCAGCACCGTTGCGAAGCCGAGGACGGCGACGAGGAAGGTGTCGAGCATGCTGCCGTTCTGCCCGGCGGCGCCGAGGCGTTCCAGCAGGGCCGCCAGCTGCGGGTTGTCGGCGAGGCCGTCGGCCAGCCGCGGCCCGAGCAGTCCCGCCAGCGCGCCGAGCGCGGCGCCCAGCAAGAGGCAGGCCACGGTCGTCCCGCGCTGGGTGCGGACCACCAGTCCGAGCGGCGTGCCGAGACGGCGAGACGCGGAGGCGGGCCCGCGCCCGGGCGCCAGCAGCGACGTGCCCAGCTCGCGCCGGGCCTCGACCGCGACGGCCGTCCCG
>NZ_QPKK01000222.1 GCF_003344635.1 Desertihabitans aurantiacus | reverse complement strand
CGGCTGGTGGCGCTGACCCGGGCCGTGCTGCGCAGCTACCCCGTCCCCGAGGACGAGCACGTGCACGCGGTCCGGCTGCTCGGCAGCACCATCAACGGCTACCTCACCCTCACCGGTGCGGGTGGCTTCGACCACCGCACCCCCGCCCCCGACGCGTCCTGGCCCCGGGTGCTGGCCGCACTGGACGTCGCCCTGCACCACTGGCCGACCGGCCCCGAACCCGAGGAGACCCGATGACCACCACCCCCGTCCCCGCCGCGATGGTGCGCGGTGCGGCCGAGCTGGAGACCACCGACCGCGGGCTGCTCCCGCACCGGCTGCCGGCCTGGGCCCGCCAGCAGTACCCCGACCCGCGGCTGCTCGCCATGGAGAGCCAGCCCTCGGGCGTCCGGCTGGTGCTGGCCGGGCGTGCCACCACCGTCGAGGTGCTCTGCCACCCCACCCGGCTCACCTACCGCGGCGCCGAGCGCCCCCGCGGCCGGCTGGACCTGCTGGTCGACGGCGAGCTGGTGGCCAGCGACCCGCTGACCGGCGGCGACCGCTGGGAGACCGACCTGCAGACCGGGGCGACCGAGCACCACCCCGGCCCGCCGCACCGGGCGGTCTTCGGAGGGCTGCCAGCCTCGGACAAGACGATCGAGATCTGGCTTCCGCACTCCGAGTCGGTGGAGCTGCTCGAGCTGCGCACCGACGCCCCGGTCCGCCCGGCGGCACCGTCCCGCCGTCGCTGGCTGCACCACGGCAGCTCGATCAGCCACGGCTCCAGCGCGGAGAGCCCGACCGCCACCTGGCCGGCCGTCGCCGCCCGGCTCGCCGGGGTGGAGCTGCAGAACCTCGGGCTCGGCGGCAACGCCCTGCTCGACCCGTTCGTCGCCCGGGTGCTCCGCGACACCCCCGCCGACGTCATCAGCCTCAAGCTCGGCATCAACGTCGTCAACGCCGACCTGATGCGGCTGCGCGCCTTCGTCCCCGCCGTGCACGGCTTCCTCGACACCATCCGCAACGGTCATCCCGACACCCCGCTGCTGCTGGTCTCGCCGATCCTCTGCCCGATCCACGAGGACACCCCAGGCCCGGGCGCGGTCGACCCCGCCACGCTCGGCACCGACCAGGTCCGCTTCCTCGCCACCGGCCGGCCCGAGGAGGTGGCCGAGGGCAAGCTGACGCTGCGGGTGATCCGCGAGCAGCTGCGCGAGCTGGTCGAGCGGCGCGCCGACCCGCACCTGCACTCCCTCGACGGCACCGCGCTCTACGGCGAGGCCGACGCCGTCGAGCTGCCGCTGCCCGACGCCCTGCACCCCGACACCGCCACCCACCGGCTGATCGGCGAACGCTTCGCCCAGCACGTCTTCGGGCCCGGCGGCCCGTTCGCCGCACCGGAGCACACGAGCACTCAGCCGGGCTGACGGGCGGTGAGCAGCCGCAGCTGCTGCAGCCACTCCGTGCCCAGCCGCCGGCCGTCGGGGAGCTGGTCGGCGGCGTCCCAGCGCCAGGTGGTGATCATCGCCAGCACCAGCGTCCGGCAGTCCCGCAGCAGGTCGGGGTCGAGGCCCGGGTAGTGCTCGGCGACCTCGTCCGGGGCGTGGGCGAGGTCGAACTCGACCGGTCCGCGGCAGCAGGTCTCCAGGTCGATGAAGACCGGCCCGTCAGCGGTGCCGAGGACGTTGCCCGGGTGCGGTTCGCCGTGCAGCAGCTGCTCCCGCGGCGCACCGGCCACCCGTCGGCGCAGCCCGCGCAGGGTCTGCTCGAGCAGTCTCCGGCCCGGCGGGTCCAGGGCGGGGGTGCGGTCGGGCACGGTCACCAGCGCCAGCGCCTCGTCCACCCGGTCGGTGGCGTGCGGGGTGGGGACGTCCACCTGCCGCAGACCGGCGTGCAGCCGCGCGAGCGCCTCGGCGTATGCCGCGGGGCTGGCCGCGGCGGTCGGGTCGTGGTAGGTCCAGAAGGTGACGGCGAACCCGTCCCGGGGGTGCACCCGCGGTTCCACCCGGGGGTCGGGTCCGGCCACCGGGGCGCCGGCGGCGACGAGCTGACGTCCCAGCTCGAGCTGGGTGGCCGCGGACGGGTCGGCGGCAGGGGCGACCCGGGCCACCACGTCGCACGGCAGCAGCCGCAGCGTCACCGCGTTGGAGTGCTGCAGCACGAGCACCTCCTCGACGGCCAGCCCGAGGGAGGACGCGACGGCCCGCGCAGCGGCGGAGGCGTCCCGGGGTGTGGGCGGTGGCACGGGCTCACGTTAGAGGCCCGGCTGGGAGGGCGCACGGGCTTTCCGCGACGGGCGTCTCAGCCGCGGGCGGTCGGCACCGGCCCCGTCGCGGCGGTGCTCTCCCGGGGCACCAGCCGGTGGCCGACCACCGTGTGCTGCACCTCCGGCGTCCCAGCCGCCTCCTGACGGCGCAGGGAGGCCACCGCCAGCCGGGCGATCTCCTCCCGGTCCGGGGCGATGGTGGAGAGCGTCGGCAGCGCCGCCAGGTCGTAGGGGATGTCGTCGAACCCCATCACCGCGACGTCGTCGGGCACCCGGAAGCCGTGCAGCCGCAGCGCGCGGATCACCCCCATCGCCAGCCAGTCGGTGACGCAGAAGACGGCGTCGGGCATCGGGTGGCCCGAGCGCAGGAAGGCCTCCATCGCCTCCTCGCCGTGCCGGCCGGTCACCCCGCGGACGGGCAGGTGCAGCTCGGCGGGCAGGTCGAGGCCGTGCGCCCGCAGCGTGGAGCGCGCCCCGACCACCCGCTGGTCGGAGCGCATCGGCCCGCCGACCACCGCGATCCGTCGCCGCCCGGTCTCGAGCAGGTGCTGCACCGCGGAGGTGGCGGCGGCCGCGTTGTCGATGCCGACGTGGTCGACCGGGGCGAAGCGCCGCTCCCCCAGCATCACCAGCGGCAGCCCGGAGCGCTCGGCCAGGTCGGACTCGTGCAGCCGCAGCGGGCTGAGCACCATGCCGTCGATCCGGCTCTGCCGGCTCTCGGCCAGCAGCTCCAGCTCGGCGGCCCGCTCCCCCCGGGTCTGGCGGATCTGCACCCACCACGACGCCGCCTCCGCCGCGGTGATGAGCTGCATCGCCAGGGAGGCGAAGTACGGCATGTCGAGGCGCGGCACGCCCAGCACGATCACCCCGGTACGTCCCTTGGCGAGGTTGCGGGCGCTGAGGTTGGGCCGGTATCCCAGCTCCTCGATCGCCGCGGTGACCTTCTCCCGGGTGCCTCGCGAGATGTGGGGGAAGTCGTTGATGACGTTGGAGACGGTCTTGATCGACACCCCCGCGCGGGCGGCGACGTCAGCCAGCCGCGGCCTCATCGACGTCGTCTGGTTGCCATACCGCGAGACTAGTGCGCCAGGGCCGCCGCGGCCGCGTCGACGAACTGCTGCGCGGCCGTGCCCGGGTCGGAGCGGCCGAAGGCGATGTCCTCGTTGAGCCGTCCGAAGGTCGACAGCAGCTCTCCGTAGCCGGCCGGCCACGGCTCGGGCGACTCCCCCACCGCCGGTTCGATCCGGTCGACGTAGTCGATGGCGCGCTGGGCGGCGGCGTCGGCCCCGGCGGCCACCGCCTCCCGCGAGCTGGCCGAGGGCGGGACGCCGAGGGTCAGCCCGATGCTCTGCACCGCGGCCGGGTCGTTGAGCAGGAAGTCGACCAGCCGCTGGGCGTCCTCGGTGCGGCGCGAGCGGGCCGAGACGCACCACAGGTCGAGGGCCTTGAGGAACTGCCCGGACAGGTCGCCCGGGGAGCCGTCGGCCGACGGCAGCGGCACCAGCTCGACGTCGGCGTCGGGGACCAGCGGCTGGTAGAAGGTGACCTGCTGGACGAACCCGGCCAGCAGCGGAGCACTGCCCCGCACCAGCAGCGACTCCTCGAACGAGGTGCTCTCCGCCGACACGTCGCCGGGCGGGGCGGCACCGTCGGCACGCAGCCGCTCCCACATCGCGTACCACTCCTCGACGGTCTCCCGGCTCACCGCCAGACCCGTCCCGCCGGGGGCGAACAACCCGGTGCCGGCCTGGCGGGCGAACACCTCGAAGGTCTGGAAGGCGCCGCCGAGGTCGGCGCACCCCCAGCTGTCCGGTCCGGCCTCCTCGGCGTAGCCGCGCGCGAAGTCCTGGAAGGTCGACCAGGTCCAGTCCGTGGGGACGCTCACGCCCACCTGCTCGAGCAGCCCGGCGTGGACGAACACGGCGTGGGAGATCGAGCTCTGCCCGATGCCGAACAGGCCGTCCGCGAGCTGGCCGCTGGTGGCGACGTCGGGGTCGAGGGCGTCGGTGCGGATGGTGCTGCCGACGGCCTCGCCGAGGTCGGCCAGGGCCCCACGCCCGGCGTACTCGGAGAAGTAGCTCATCGACATCCGCAGCACGTCGGGGGTGTCGTTGCCCGCGGTCTGGGTGGCCAGCTTGTCCCAGTAGCTGTCGAAGGGCGCCTTCTCCACCGCGTAGGGGACGTCCGGGTGGGCCTGCCCCCACGCCTGCAGCGCCCCCTCCACCCCCTCGTGCACCGGCGTCCCGCCGTACCAGGAGACCCGGAGTGGTTCACCACCTCCGCCGCCGGCGCCACCGCCGCAGGCGGGCAGCAGCAGGGCACCACCGGCGGCGGCACCGGCGGTCAGCAGACCTCGTCGAGAAAGCGTCATCGATCTCTCCTCCGTGGGGAACGGGCTAGCGGGACGTGCGGGCGGTGGGCAGGGGCAGGGCGCGGTCGGCCCAGCGCCAGTTGTGCGGGAGCCGTTTGGGTCGGTAGGCGCCGGTGGGCAGCTCGTCGCCGACCCGGATCATCCAGGCGGCCAGCAGCCGGGTGAGGGCGAGCAGCTCGCCGGTGCGGGCGGGGTCGTCGGACAGGTCGACCAGCTCGGCCGGGTCGTCGGCGAGGGAGTAGAGCTCGGTGCAGCCCTCGCTGTCCATGACGAGCTTCCAGTCCCCGGCCCGCACCATCCGCCGGCCGCCGCTCATCGTCACCGAGTTGAGCTCGTCGTAGCTGGTGCCGGTGTAGTCGAAGTGCAGCGGCGGGTGCTCGTCGGGGCCGTACGGCGCGCCGCCGAAGCCGACCTCGGCGTAGATGCTGCCGAACTCGCCGGTCGGCACCGGCTCCCCGGCCAGCAGCGGCGCCAGGCTGCGGCCCTGCACCCCGGCCGGCAGCTCCAGCCCCAGCAGCTCGCACAGGGTGGGCAGCACGTCGACCAGGGAGACCATCTCGGTGCGGGTCTGGGCCGCGACACCGGGCCCGGCGACGACCATCGGGATCCTGGCCAGGAACTCCGAGAGCCCGGCACCCTTGCGCTGCAGGCCGTACTCGCCGACGTAGTCGCCGTGGTCGCTGAGCACCACCACGACGGTGTCGCGGCCGCGGGCGGCGACGGCGGCGAGCAACCGCTCCAGCTGGTCGTCGATCAGCCGCAGCATGCCGAGGTAGTTCGCCGCGTACCGGCGCCACAGGTCGTCGTAGTTGGGACGCTTGGACTCCACCAGCCGGCGCAGCCAGCGGTGGTCCCCGCCCTTGGCCTCGGCGGCCTCCGGGCCGCTCAGCCGGTCCGGCACGTCGGACTCGGCGAACATCGAGAAGTACGGCTCGGGCACCTGGTAGGGGTTGTGCGGCTCGGGGAAGGAGACCCAGCTGAACAGCGGCTGGTCGGCCGGCGCCTGGTCCAGGGCGGCCACCGCGTCGTCGACGATCCGGTACGGCAGCTGCACCTCCAGCGGGAACGGGGTCGCCTCGGTGCTCGGACCGTGGTCCAGCCCCCGCAGCCACGTGTCGAAGGCCGCCTGCTGCTCGGTGTGCTGGGGGCCCTCGGTGTGGAAGTAGGGACCGGCCCAGGAGTCGAAGTCGGCCGGCCCGCGGTGGATGTGCGGTTTGCCGGCGAAGTGCAGCCGGTAGCCGGCGCCGCGCAGGACGTCGAGCAGGTCGGCCTCGTAGCAGGCGTGCTGGGCGGTGCTGTTCTGCCGCACCCGGTGGGCGGAGGGGAACCGGCCGGTGAGCATGCTGGTCCGCGCCGGCACGCAGGTGGGGTGGGGGGTGTAGGCGTTGACCAGGTCGGTGCCGGTGGCGGCCAGCCCGTCGAGGAACGGCATGGTGTCCAGCGGGTAGCCGCCGCGCCGGGTCAGCCCGGCCCGGTGCTGGTCGGTCATCACCAGCAGGACGTCCGGACGTCCGGCCGCCGGGTCTGCTCCGTTCGGTGCCACGCTGCTCCTCGGGTCGTCGTGCGACCAGTGTGGAGCAAATTTCTAGCGCTGTAAATCCGGGTCGCGCACGAGGGCGGGCTGGGGTGGAGGGCGTCAGGCCGGTGGCTGGTCGGCGCTGCGCCGCGGCGTCGCCTGCTGGTCGGGTGCCACCGTGCCGGGCGCGGCGTGACCCGGCCGGCCGCGCTGGGGCTCGGCGGGCTGCTCGGGATCGGGGACGGCGGGCGGGT
>NZ_QPKK01000221.1 GCF_003344635.1 Desertihabitans aurantiacus | reverse complement strand
CGCACGGGCCGCCGCCGGGCCGCGCTGGGTGCCCGCGGTGGCCCCCGACGACGAGGGCGGCGTCGGCGCCTGGCTGGTGACGCTGCCGCACCGGGGCGACCCGCGCGGACCCGGCCCGCGGGTGGCCACCACCAGCGGGCACCCCGAGCAGGAGCACGTGGTGCGGTGGGACCCGGCCCGGGTGCTGGCCGAGTGCGCGGTGAAGCGGCAGCTGGTGCACACGGGCTCGGAGGAGGTGCTGCGGACGCTGGCCGCACCGTGGTCGCGCCACCCGGACGCCGACGGGCTCGGCTGACGGGCCTCGGCCAGGCTCAGCCGTCCGCGCCGTCGCCGCCGGAGAAGACCGCCTCGACGTTGTTGCCGTCGGGGTCGCGGACGAAGGCGGCGAAGTAGCGCTCGTGGTACTCCGGCCACAGCCGCGGCGCGTGCAGGCTCTCCGCGCCGGCCGCGAGCGCGGCGGCGTGGAAGCGGCGGACCTGGTCGGGGTCGGCGGCGGTGAAGGCGATGTGTGTCTCCCGCGGGGCGACCTCGCCCTCGGCGCGCGCCAGCCAGAAGCGCGGGTGGTCGCTGCCGTAGCCGGCGGCGACGCCGTGGTCGAGCAGCCGGCGGCAGCCGAGCTCGGCCAGCACCCGGTCGTAGAAGGCCTCGGCGCGGTCGAGGTCGGCGCAGACGATGCCGAAGTGGTCGATCATGGTGGTCCTCCTGGTGGTGGTGGTGGTGGGCTCAGGCGCCGGTGCTGAGGCTGCGCAGCGTCCGGTCGAGGGTGCTGAAGACGACGTCGGAGTCGTACGCCGGGTCGGCCTGCCCCGGAGCGGGGGCGTAGAGCCACCACAGGTTGTCCCAGGGGTCGAGCACCCGGGCCAGCGTGGTCCCGCCCCAGAACGGGGTCGGCTCGGTGACGGTCTCGGCGCCGCGCTCGGCCGCCCGCCGCAGCACCAGGTCGAGGTCGCGCACCCACACCTGCAGCAGGGCGGGACGGGCCGGCCACCCGTCGAGCCGGTCGGCGCACATCAGCTGCACGGTGCCCATCTGCACCTGGGCGTGGATGAGCCTGCCGTCGGGCAGCGGCGTGCGGGCCTCGAGCACCTCGGGGGCGTCGAACACCTCGGTCACGAAGGTGACCCAGCCGGCGGCGTCGTCGAGGATCGCGAACGGGTTGAGGACGGCCTCCCCGGCGGGGACGGCGTCGGCGGGGAGCAGCGTGTGGTTGGTCATGACGACGACGCTAGGGAGGCTTCCGGCCAGGACGTGACCGGAGCGCGACGCCGGCTGGGCCCGGCGCGCGGCCACTAGTCTGCGTCCATGGTCGAGCCGGTGCCGTCGCGCTACGAGCTGCGCCGGGTGATCGCCGAGGGCGGGATGGGCACGGTGTGGCTGGCCCGCGACCGCAAGCTCGGGACGGACGTGGCCGCCAAGGTCCTGCGCGGGTCCGAGGCGTCGGCGGTGCTGCGGTTCGTCCGCGAGCAGGGCCTGCGGGTGCGCCACCGCCACGTCGTCAGCCCGCAGGGGTGGTCCGCCGACGACGACCACGTGGTGATGTCGATGCCGCTGGTCCGGGGTGGCTCGCTGCAGACGCTGTCCCGCGACCACGGGCCGCTGCCGGAGCCGTACGTGGCGGTGCTGGTGGACCAGCTGCTCGACGGTCTGGCCGAGATCCACCGGCACGGGGTGGTGCACCGCGACCTCAAGCCGGCCAACGTGCTGCTCGAGCCGACCGGCACCGGCTGGCCCTGCGTGCGGATCGGTGACTTCGGCATCGCCGCGGTGGTGGGGGAACCGCGGTTCACCGTCGTCGGGCAGTCGCTGGGCACCCTGGGGTTCATGGCCCCGGAGCAGGCCCGCGGTGCCGAGCCCGACCCCCGGCAGGACCTGTTCGCGGTCGGCGTCCTGGGGCGCTGCCTGCTCACCGGCCTGCCGCCGGGTCAGCTGCCGACCGACCCGGCCGGGGCGGCACCCGGTGCCGGTGGGCTGTGGCCCTTCCTGCAGTGGCTCAGCAGCGACGACCCGGCCCGGCGACCGGCCTCGGCCGAGGACGCCCGGGAGGAGCTGCGGCGGCGGCACCTGCTGCCACCGGGCCCGGTCTGGCAGCAGTGGCCCGACCCGCCCGAGGTGTTCGACCAGATCGCCGAGCTGGAGGAGCCCGACGACCCGGGCCCGCAGCCGGTCCCTCCCCAGGCAGGCGTCGGCACCCAGCGACCGGCCGTGCCGACGTCACCCGTCCCGGCACGGAGCGAGCCCGACCCGTCCGCCCCGACCCGGCCCGACCAGGGCCGACCCGGGGCCCGGCCGCAGCTGCTGCGAGCGGTCATGGTGGTGAGCTTCGTGCTGGCCGGGCTGTCCGCGGTGCTGCTGCTCCTCGCGCTGCTGGGCTGAGGCTCGCCCGGTGCTCCGGACGGGCGGTCAGCCGCGCCGGAGCAACCGCCAGGCCAGCACGCCGAGACCGCCGAAGAGCACCACCCCGGCGGCGGCGCCACCGAGCAGCCAGCCACGCCCGATGCCGTCCTGCTCGGGATCGTCGGGCTGGTCCTGGCCGGCTGCCGCGGTGCTGCTCGGCGCCGGGTCGGACGGTGCCGGAGCCGACGGGCTGGACGGCGGAGCCGAGGGCGTCGGGGTCGGCTCGGTGGAGCGGTAGGTCGGCGCACCGTTCCCGGCCTCGCCGAACACCCCCAGCTGCAGCTCGAGGGCGCGTTGCTCCGTGGTGGGGCGGCTGGCGTCGTCGGTGTAGGACACCGCCACCAGGTAGTCCCCCGCGAGCGCGGCGTTCTCGGTGAGGACGCTTCTGCGGTTGGCCCAGAGCACGGTCGGTGTGCCGGCCGACGCCTGAGCTGCTCCGCCGCCGCTCAGTGCGCCGGTCTGGCCGTCCGGCGGGTCGGTGGGACCGCCCCCGTCGGCGTCCCCGGCCACCGGGCTGAGCACCTGGACGTGGAGGAAGCGGTGACCAGGGGCGTAGCCGGTCGCCTCGGGCAGCACGGCCCGGGCCTGCAGGCGCTGGCCGAAGTCCAGCGGCACCCGGAAGAACTGGATCTCCCCGGGGACGATGTCAGCGGTGACGGTGCCCGCGCCCACCTCGGGGGCGTCGTCCATCGAGCTCCCGCCCTGCACCCGCTGCCGCGGGCCCTCGCCGAGCTCCTGCCAGGCCGGCCGGTCGTCGGCCCGGGCGCCGGTCTGCTCCACCGGCGGCTCCTCGGTCACGACGAGCTGGTAGGGCTGGCCGGACACCGGGTCACCGAACCCGGAGTGGGCCACGCGCAGCACCAGGTCCCCCTCGGCGCACTCCTCGTCGTCCTCGGACGCCAGGGCATTGGCCAGCAGCCACCCCCGCTCGCCGCCGTACTTGGTGAGCACCTGGGCGGTGTCCGACCCGCAGCTCTCGCTGGCGGTGGTCAGCAGGTCGACGTCGAGCTGGGTCATCCCCGTCTCCGGGCGCATGAACACCCCCGCCCACAGCGTCGAACCGGGGATCTGCCGCTCGATCCGGTAGTGCCGCGGCTCCTCACCCTCGCCCGCCTCGTCCACCCAGCTGCCCGGCCCGATCGCCGGGGCGTCGGCCGCCTGCACCGTGCCCTGCACCGGCCGGCCGTTGACCTCCAGCTCGTTCACCGCCCGTTCCTGCACCTGGCGGAGGGTCTCGGTGAGCTCGTCGGTGTCCTCGGCGTCGTAGTAGGTGCCGCGGCCCCGGTCGGCGATGCAGGTCAGCTGCTCCCGGGCCTTGCCGCTGACCCGCAGGCCGACGACGTCGATCCGCAGGTCGATCCCGGCGGCGGCGATCCGCTCGGCCACCGGGCAGGGGTCGGGGACGCAGGTCTCCTCGCCGTCGGAGACCAGCAGGATGGAGCGCTGACCGCTGTCGCCGACGTCCTCGGCCGCCCGCTCCAGGGCGTAGGCGATCGGCGTCTCGCCGTAGGGCTGGTAGCTCTCGACCTCCGCCCGCAGCTGCTCGCGGTTGTCGGTGCCGATCTCCACCGCCAGCCGGCTGTCCTCACACGCCCCGGGGTCGGAGCGGTCGAAGACCTCCGAGCCGTACACCCGCATCCCCACCTCGGCGTCGTCGGGGAGGGTGTCGATCACCTCGCCGAGGGCGGTCTTGGCGGCCTCGATCTTGGTGCGGCCGTCGCCGGCGGGTTCGGCCATGGAGCCCGAGGAGTCCATCACCAGCAGCAGCCGGCCGGGCTCGTCGGCGTGCGCGGGTGCGGCCGGGAGCAGCAGCACGGCGGTGGTGACGATCAGCGAGAGGGCTGCAGCAGCGAGACGTTGCATGGTGGGCATCCTCGGGTCGAATGGGCTACTGTCCGATAGGAAACAGCCATTGTTTCCGATTGTCAATACTGGTCGGGGACGGGGACAGCATGTCGGAGCAGGCGGCCAACCGCCGACGCCAGGAGGAGCTCTACGGCGAGCCGTTGGCCAGCCTGGTGTCCGGGATCGGCGACACGCTGGGGATGAACCAGACGGCCGTCGCCCGGGTGCTCGGTCTGTCCACCCCGATGCTGTCCCACCTGGTCGCGGGCCGGCGGGTCAAGATCGGCAGCCCGCTCGCGCACGCCCGGCTCGTCCAGCTGCGTCAGCTCGCCGCCGACGTCGCCGCGGGCCGGACGTCGCCCGCGCAGGCGGCGGAGGAGGTCGGGCGGATCGCCGCCTCGCAGGACTCCTGGGCGACCACCGCGCCGACGACCGAGCCCGCGGCCCTGCAGCAGCAGCTGCTCAGCGTGGCACCGGCGGAGGAGTGGGTGCAGATCGCCGGGGAGATCGCCGACCGGCACCCGGGTGCGGCGGCACTGCTGCACCAGCTGGTGGCACGACCGGCACAGGGTGGCGGCGTGGACCGCGAGGGCTGACGCTGGTCGTCCGCGTGCCGCGGTCCCGAGGGTTGCGGTTCAGCGCTGCGCGAGACGTTCCAACGTCATGGCGAGGAACTCCCGCAGGTCGCCCGTCTCGCCGTCGCGTCCGCCGCGGCCGACCTGCAACGGGGGCGGGGTCGGCTGCAGCTTCACCCCGCGCAGCCGCTCCACCATCCCGCCGGGGACGGTGAGCACGTAGTAGCCGCCGTCCTCACCGATCGCCAGGGACTGGTTCTTGCGCAGGTACCAGCCGCGCTTGTCGGTGCGCACGGTGCGACCCGAGAGCAGCTGCGCCACCAGCGGCTCCGGCTCGTGACCGCGGGCGCGCGCCTCGCGGACGAACTCGTCGACCAGCTGCTGGGCGCGGGTGGCCTCGTGGCGGGAGGCGGCGTCGGAGAGCGCGATCCGGTGCGCGGCGGCCTCGGCGCGGCTGGGTGGTCGCTCGGTCATGGTCCAGCCAGGCTACGTCGCCTCCCGCCGTGGCGTGCGGCGGGCTCGCCACCACGGAACGGGTCCGGACAGCAGGGGCCGCACCTCGGACAACACCTGCGGCAACAGCGCCCGACCAGCGTGGAGCCCGTCGGAGCGACGGGAGGAGCGGGGCATGGCACAGGCGGCGGGGTCGGCGGGACGAGACGTCCGGCACGGGCTGGACGAGGAGTGGGCCGAGCTGGGGGCGCAGCCGTCGCCGGCGGTGATCGGGTGGGCCGACGGCTGCGGGGAGCTGACCGGGGCCAGCACGCCGGGGGACGTGCTGGACCGGGTCGGGAGGGCACCGGACGCCGTGCTGGGGTTCCTGGTGGGACGGGCCCAGCACGGCGGCGGTGACGCCCAGCTGGCCGGACGGGTGGTGGTGCAGGCGATGCTCGGCAAGCTGGTCCGGCTGGCCGACGCCGACGCCGGCGCGGAGCTGGGCGACTACGTGGCCCAGCTGTGGTGCACGATCGGCGGCTACCCGCTGGCCCGCCGCCCGCGCAGCGTCGCGGCCAACCTGTGGATGGACACCCGCAAGGCCGTCCGGCGCGAGCAGGGGCGCCCGACCGCGGCCCTGGCCGTGCCGGACGCCGTCCTCGACGAGCTGTGGACCTCCAGCCGTCCGCCCGCTGACGAGCTGAGCGTGCACCGGGTGGTGCGCCACGCCCGCACCCTCGGGCTGGTCGACGAGCCGACGGCGGCGGTGCTGCTCAGCGTCTACGCCGACGGCCTCACCTCGGCCGCGGCCGGCGAGCGCCACCGGATGAGCACCGACGTGGTCCGCTGGCGCTGCTCCCGGGCGCGCCGCCGGCTGGCCGAGCACGCGCTGGCCCTGGCCGCCGCCTGAGCTGCCGCGCCGCACCCTGACGTACCTCGAACGCGCCCACGCACCCCGAGCGCGACGCACCTAGGGCGCGCGCCCGCGCACCTCGAGCGCGCCCACGCACCCTCAACGCGCAGACGCACCCTCAACGCGCAGACGCACCCTCAACGCGCAGACGCACCCTCAACGCGCAGACGCACCCCCAACGCGCAGACGCACCCCCAACGCGCAGACGCACCCCCAACGCGCAGACG
>NZ_QPKK01000220.1 GCF_003344635.1 Desertihabitans aurantiacus | reverse complement strand
CGTCCACGTCGGTGCCGCCGCCCTGGGCGATGTCGGCCTTGCCGCCGCCGCGGCCGCCGACCACGGGGGCCCCGACGCCGACCAGCTTCCCGGCCTGCAGCCCCCGGTCGCGCGCGGCGGCGGTGGTGGCGACCACCAGCGACACCTTGCCGTCGGCCACGCCGGCCAGGGCGACCACGCCCGGGCGCTCCCCCAGTCGTCCGCGGACGTCGGTGGCCAGGGTGCGCAGGTCGGCCCCACCCACCCCCTCCAGGGTGTGTCCGACGAAGGCGGTGCCGGCCACGTCGGTGGCCGTGCCGGCGATCTCGGCACCCCGGGCCAGCAGCTGCTGCCCGCGGACGGCCGCCAGCTCCTTCTCGACGGTGCGCAGCTGGCCGACCAGCCGCTCCACCCGGTCGGTGAGCTGGTCGGGCTGGACCTTGAGCAGGTCGGAGAGGTTCGCGACCAGGGCGCGCTCGCGGGCCAGGTGGTCGAAGGCGTCCGCGCCGACGAAGGCCTCCACCCGGCGCACGCCGGAGCCGATCGAGGACTCCGCGGTCAGTGTCAGCAGCCCGATCTGGGCGCTGCTCTCCACGTGGGTGCCGCCGCACAGCTCGCGCGACCAGGGCCCGCCGAGCTCGACCATCCGCACGACGTCGCCGTACTTCTCGCCGAACATCGCCATCGCACCGAGGTCCTTGGCCTGCTGCAGCGGCATCTCGGTGGCCGTCACCTCCAGGTCGGAGCGGATCGCCTCGTTGGAGACGCCCTCGATCTCCTCCCGCAGCCCGGGGGTGAGGGCCTGGGTGGCGTTGAAGTCGAAGCGCAGGTAGCCCGGCCGGTTGTAGGAGCCGGCCTGGACCGCGGTCGGGCCGAGCAGCTGGCGCAACGCGGCGTGCACCACGTGGGTGGCCGAGTGCGCGCGGCAGCTGTCCATCCGCGCGGCGGTGTCGACCTGGGCCCGGACGGTGTCGCCGACGGCGACCTCGCCGAAGGTGATCCGCACCCGGTGGGTGATCAGCCCGGGCACCGGACGCTGCACGTCGACCACCTCCGCGCGCAGGCCGTCGGCGATGATCTCGCCGCTGTCGGCGTCCTGGCCACCGGACTCGGGGTAGAACGGGGTGCGGTCCAGCACCAGCTCGACCGTCTCGCCCTCCCCCGCGCTGGGCCGGCTGACCCCGTCGGCCACGACAGCCCGCACGGTGGTCTCGGCGAGCAGCTCGGTGTAGCCGAGGAACGGTGTCTCGCCGTCCGCGCGGACCATGGTGTAGGCCTCGAGGTTCTGCCCCGCACCCTTCTTGGCGCGGGCGTCGGCCTTGGCCCGGTCGCGCTGCTCGCGCATCAGCGCGGCGAACCCCTCGCGGTCGACCTGCAGCCCCTGCTCGGCGGCCATCTCGAGGGTGAGGTCGTAGGGGAAGCCGTAGGTGTCGTGCAGCTGGAACACCTGCGCCCCGGCCAGGGTGTCGCGCTGCTCGCTGCGGGCGGTGCGGACCGCGCCCTCGAACAGCTGGGTGCCGGCGACCAGGGTGCGCCGGAAGGCGTCCTCCTCGGTGTAGGCGGCCTGGCTGATCCGCTCCCAGGACTGCAGCACCTCCGGGTAGGACAGCCCCATCAGGTCTCGGCTGACCGGCAGCAGCTCCGGCAGCACCCGGTCGGTGACGCCGAGCAGCCGCATCGCGCGGACGCTGCGGCGCAGCAGCCGGCGCAGCACGTAGCCGCGGGCCTCGTTGCCGGGGGTGACGCCGTCGGCCATCAGCATCAGCGCCGAGCGCACGTGGTCGGCGACCACCCGCAGCCGGACGTCGTCGTCGTGGTCGGCCCCGTACTGCCGCCCCGACAGCTCCACCGCACGGGCGATGACCGGGTAGATCTCGTCGATCTCGTAGAGGTTGTCCACGCCCTGCAGCAGGTAGGCGATCCGCTCCAGCCCGGCGCCGGTGTCGATCTGCGGCTTGGGCAGCGGGCGCATCACGTCGAAGTCGTCCTTGGCGCGCACGGCCGACAGCTCGTACTGCATGAAGACGAGGTTCCAGATCTCGAGGAAGCGGTCCTCGTCGACCACCGGGCCGCCGTCGGGGCCGTAGGCCGGGCCGCGGTCGACGTAGATCTCGGAGTTCGGCCCACCAGGACCGGGCACACCCATGTGCCAGTAGTTGTCGAGCAGCCCGCGCTCCTGGATCCGCTCGGCGGGCAGGCCGGCGACGTCGCGCCACAGCCCGGCCGCCTCGTCGTCGCCCTCGAGCACGGTGACCCAGATGGTCTCGGGGTCGAAGCCGAGGCCGCCGGCGTCCTGGGCGGTGGTGATGAGGTCCCAGGCGTGCTGGATCGCCCCGGCCTTGAAGTACTCGCCGAAGGAGAAGTTGCCGCACATCTGGAAGAAGGTGCCGTGCCGGGTGGTCTTGCCGACCTCCTCGATGTCGAGGGTGCGCACGCACTTCTGCACCGAGGCGAGGTTGCGGGCCGGCGGCTGCTCCTCACCGAGGAAGTACGGCTTCATCGGCACCATGCCGGCGTTGACGAAGAGCAGGGTGGGGTCGTTGTAGAGCAGCGAGGAGGAGGGCTGCACCAGGTGGCCGCGCTCGGCGAAGAAGTCGAGGAAGCGCTGGCGGATCTCAGAGGTCTTCATGGTGGGGTCCTGACAGGTGGAGGTGCGGACGGGAGGGCGGGCGAGCGCTGGCCGGACGGGCCGGCTCAGCGCTCGGCAGCTCGCCGGGCCCGGGCCAGGTCCTCGGTGGCGCGCTCGCCGACCGGCTGGTCGCGGACGGTCTCGTCCACGTGGCCGGCCTCGGCGGCGGCGTCGCTGTCCTCCATGCCGAGCGCGTCGCGCAGCTCGGCCTCGCGCTCGTCACGGGCGCGGGTGAACTCGCGGGTGAAGTCGGCCACCCGCTGGCCCAGGTCGGCCTGTGCCTCGCCGACCCGCTCCCCGATCCGCTCCTGGACGGCCTCGGGGGTGGCCCGGCGCAGCAGGTCGCGGGCCTTGAGCAGCACGAAGACGCCGAGGACGGTGCCCAGCAGGAAGGCGAAGAGACGTCCGATCATCGCTTGGCCCGCCGTCCGCGCTGACCCTTGAGCGCCTGCCGGACGCCGTAGCTGATCGCGGCGGTGCGCACCAGCGGGCCGCCGAGGGTGGCGCTGAAGAGGGTGGCGAGCTGGGCGGCGTTCTCGGTGACCACGGTGGCGTGGCCGGTGACGCGGGCGGCGTCCTCGGTGACGACACCGACCTTCTCCAGCTCGGAGTTCACGCCGCGGACGGTGCCCTGCAGCTCGGTGAGGATCGGCACCGAGCTGTGCCCGAGGTCGCGCACGGCCAGCCGGGTCTCCTCCAGCACTCGGCCCAGCTTGAACAGCGGCACGGCCAGGATGGCGACCAGCACCACGAAGGCGATGGCAGCGATCATGCCCGCGATGCTGCCCAGGGTGACGTCCATGGTCTTCCTTCCTCCGGGGCCCTGCCGGCCCGACCTTCGGCTGGCGGTTGCCGAGCCTAGTGCAGACGGCACACGGAACCGAACCAGTTGAGCGGGCGGTGCCGACCACCCGGACCGCCCGGCCGCTGGCCTGCCGGAGGTGACGGTGGGCCGGTCCCGGTCCGCCCGCCGCACACGGGTGCCGTCCGTCGACCTGTTGCCCATCGGGTCGGAGGCGGCAGGATGAGCGCGATGACCGTCGTCAACGAGCACAGTCGGCTGCTGGCCGCACCGATCGAGCGGTGCGGCCACCTGCTGGAGGACCTCGCCGGTGAGCAGGACCGGCTGTGGCCGTCGCGATCCTGGCCGGCGATGCGGCTGTCGCCCGGGATGGCTGTCGGCGCCGTAGGCGGTCACGGCCCGGTCCGCTACACGGTGGCCGAGATGGCACCCGGTCGACACGTCCGTTTCCGGTTCACCGGACCGACGGGCTTCGACGGGGGGCACGAGTTCCTCCTCGAGGCGTGCGGTCCAGGCCGGACCAGGATCCGGCACGTGCTGACCCTGCGGCCGAGAGGCCGTGCCCGTCTCACCTGGCCCCTGGTGTACCGGCCGCTGCACGACGCACTGCTCGAGGACGCCTTCGACCAGGCCGAGGCCGTCGTGTCGGGCACCGAGCCGGAGCGGCACGTCTGGTCCGGCTACGTCCGCTTCCTGCGCTGGGTGATGGCGCTGACCCTCGCCCCTCGCACCGCCCGTCCTCGCTGACGCCAGCGCGCTGCGGGAGGGCCCTCGACAGCCGCCGGTGCCGACGCGGTGAGGCCGCGCAGTCCGTGGACCTGCGGATCGCCCCCGACCGGGTGATGCGGTGACAGCCTGCGTCGGGGCCCGCTAGCGCCGGTCGCGTCCGAGCAGCTCGTCGATCCGCTGCAGCCGGTCGGCGAGGTGGGCCTCCGCGCCGTGCCGGGTCGGGTGGTAGTAGCGGGCGGTGACCAGCTCGTCGGGAAGGTACTGCTGGGCGGCGACGCCGTGCGGCTCGACGTCGTGGGCGTAGACGTAGCCCTTGCCGTGGCCGAGCGCCCGCGCGCCCGGGTAGTGGGCGTCGCGCAGGTGGGCCGGCACCTGGCCGATCCGGCCGGCGCGGACGTCGGCCTCGGCGGCCCCGTAGGCGGCGTAGGCGGCGTTCGACTTGGGCGCCATCGCGCAGGCGACGACGGCGTGGGCGAGGTTGATCCGCGCCTCCGGCATGCCGATCAGCTGGACGGCCTGGGCGGCGGCCACGCACAGCGGCAGCACCGTCGGGTCGGCCATGCCGATGTCCTCGCTGGCCAGCACCATCAGCCGGCGGGCGACGAAACGGGGGTCCTCGCCGGCCTCGAGCATCCGGGCCAGGTAGTGCAGGGCGGCGTCGACGTCGGATCCGCGCAGCGACTTGATGAAGGCGCTGATGACGTCGTAGTGCTGGTCGCCGGCGCGGTCGTAGCGGACCGCGGCGCGGTCCACCGCCTGGCCGAGCACCTCGGCGTCGATGCTGTCGCTGCCGCGGGCGGTGGCGCCGGCGGCCGCCTCCTCCAGGTAGGTGAGCGCGCGGCGGGCGTCCCCGCCGGCCAGCCGCAGCAGGTCGGCGCGGGCCTCCTCGCTCAGGGTGTAGAGACCGCCGTCGGCGGTGCGCAGCCCGCGTTCGTCGACCAGCGCCCGGGTGACCAGGGTGCTGATGTCCTCGTCGGTGAGCGGGCGCAGGGTGAGCAGCAGGGAGCGCGACAGCAGCGGGGAGATCACCGAGAACGACGGGTTCTCGGTGGTGGCGGCGACCAGGGTGACGATGCGGTTCTCCACCGCCGGCAGCAGCACGTCCTGCTGGGACTTGGAGAAGCGGTGCACCTCGTCGACGAAGAGCACCGTGCTGGTGCCGCGGGCCAGTCGGCTGCGGGCGGTGTCGAGGACGGCGCGGACGTCCTTGACCCCGGCGGTGACGGCGGAGACCTCGACGAACTCCGAGCGGGTGGAGTGGCTGACCACCGAGGCGATGGTGGTCTTGCCGGTGCCCGGCGGGCCCCAGAGGAACACCGACATCGCGGCCTCTCCGGCGGCCAGCCGGCGCAGCGGCGAGCCGGGGCCGAGCAGGTGCTGCTGGCCGACGATCTCGTCGACCGTCCGCGGGCGCATCCGCACCGCCAGCGGGAGCTGTCCGGAGGTGGCGTCGCTCAGGCTGCCGCCCAGACCCGGTCGCGGGTCCGGGGCGGCAGCCGAGGTGGAGCCGAAGAGGTCCTCAGCCACGACCGAGCGGGCGCGGTCGGCTCACGCCGGGCAGGTGATCGGGGTGCCGTCGACGTCGTGCGTGCCCGGGCCGAGCTGGGAGCAGACCTGCTCCATGCCGACGTTGAACGCCACCACGCCTCCGACGATGAGGAGGATGATGCCGATGGTGAACAGCGCGCCGACGATGATCCCCGCGACGGCCAGCCCGTTGCCCATCCCGGCCTTCTTCGACTGCACGAGCGCGACGATGCTGACGATGAGACCGATCGGGGCCGCGACGATGGCCAGCACCAGGCCGACGATGCCGAGGGTCCGGCCCGGGTTCTCCGCGGAGGGGGGCGGGCTGCTGTAGGCGTGGCCCGGTGCGCCGTAGGGGTTGCTCATCGTCGGTGCTCCTCTGGTCGGTCGAGCGTGGTGGGGAGAATCGTGGCACACCCGGCCGACATCGCGCGCACCGTCGGGCTCAGGACAGCCAGAGCACCAGCAGCGGGGCCGGCAGGGCCACCAGCAGGGTGAGCACGACGTGCACGACGAGGTGCTCGGCGAGCACCGCCACGTACTCCCGCAGCACCGCCGAGGGCCAGAAGTAGCGGGCGGTGGGGGCGCCGACGGCCTGGGCGGGCAGGCCCAGCCGGCGGGCCAGCATCGCGGCGCGCAGCACGTGGTAGCTGCTGGTGACCACCAGCCCCGGCGGCAGCGGCGCCGGCGCGTCCGCGGGCTCCGTGCCGTCCGGCTCCTCGCTCGCTCCCGTCCGCTCGGCCGCCGGCGCCGGGT
>NZ_QPKK01000022.1 GCF_003344635.1 Desertihabitans aurantiacus | reverse complement strand
CGCCCCCCGGCAGCACGAGGGCCCGGACCGATCGCTCGGTCCGGGCCCTCGTGCGTCCGGGTCTCAGGCGCTGCGCAGCGGCTTCAGCGCGCCGGCCCAGGCCTCCAGCTGGTCGAAGAGGTTCCCCGCCCCGGCCGCGTGCCGGTCGCCCGGCGTGAACGCCGAGAAGTTCTCGAAGTCGGTGAAGAGCGAGAACGACAGCTGGGTGCGGACGTGGGCGATCTGCAGCTCGGAGCAGATGCCGCGCAGGTGCTCGATCGCCCGGGCGCCGCCCAGGGAGCCGTAGGAGACGAAGCCCGCCGCCTTGTTGTTCCACTCGGCGTAGAGGTAGTCGATGGCGTTCTTGAGCACGCCGGAGGTCGAGTGGTTGTACTCGGGGGTGACGAAGACGTAGCCGTCGTAGCTGGCGATCTTCTCCGCCCACGCCTTGGTGTGCTCGCCGGCGTACTGGCCCATCGCCGGCGGGACGGCCTCGTCGAGGTGGGGCAGCGGGAAGTCCTGCAGGTCGACCAGCTCGTAGCGGGCGCCGGTGCGCTCGCGGGCCTGCTCGAGCACCCAGTCCGCCACCGCCTTCCCGTTACGGCCGGGGCGGGTGCTGCCGAGGATGACGGCGATCGTGAGGTCGGTCATGGGTGCGTGGCTCCACTTCGGGTCCGTCCGCTGCCGGCTGGCAGGTGACGATGCCCGACAATACATGAACGTTCAACTAAATCTCACCGAGGAGGGCGGCCCCGGTCGTGCGGCGCCGCCCTCCCGCGGATCTCACCAGGCCGGGGCGGGCCCGTCGCCGAGGTCGGGGATCGGCAGCCGGACGCCGCCCTGCTTGGCCGACTCGTAGGCCACCACGCCGGGCATGGTGAAGCGGGCCGCCACCCAGGCGTTGACCGGCGGCTGCGTGTTGGTCGTCACCGCGCGGACGAAGTCGTCGGCGAGGAAGTGGTGGGAGCCCTCGTGGCCGTTGTGGGCGCCCTCGAACTCCTTGGGCAGCCGCGACCTGTCGTGCACCTTGGCCAGCCCGCTGGCGAAGGACTGCATGAGCGCCGGGTCGACGTCGCCGAAGCCCTCCGGCACCTGGTGGGTGTGGGTGTAGAAGAGGTCGGAGATGTCGAGCGTGGCGCCCTTGGCGTAGTCCTCGCCCTCGGTCTTGACGCTCCAGGTGGCGCCGTCGCCGGTCTGCTCCATGACCGACTCGGTGCCGTAGAAGCGGAACCGGGACTCGTGGCCCTTCCAGTAGCCGACCCGGCGGAACTCGTTGGTCCGCATCACGCCGCCGTCGGCCAGCTCGAACAGCGCCGACATGTTGGAGAAGGTGTTGCCCCACTTCGAGACCTCGGCGTCGAAGACCCCGTCACCGCGGTCGTCGGGGATGCCGATGCAGGAGACGCTGGTGGCGTGGGTGGGCAGGGCGCCCAGCACACCGCCGATCGCGTGGGTCGGGTAGAGCATGGGCGGGTAGGACGCCTCGCTCTTCCAGTTCTCCCCGCCGGAGTAGCGGTAGGCGTTGTAGAAGCCGTTGTCCATGTCGTGGACGTAGTCGCCCTCGGAGTAGAAGACCCGGCCGAGCTCGCCCGCCGCCACCTTCTCCCGCGCCCAGACCACGGCGGGGTTGTAGTAGCTGGTCTCGCCCATCATGTAGATGAGGCCGGTCTCCTCGACCTTCTTGACGATCGCCTCGATCTCGGCGCCGATGGAGGCCATCGGCACCGCGGAGTAGACGTGCTTGCCCGCCTCCAGCGCCTTGAGCACCCACTGGCCGTGCGTCCAGCGCTGGGTCATCACCGCGATGGCGTCGACGTCGGAGGCCAGCATCTCCTCCGCGCTCTCGAAGCTGCCGGCGATCTGGTACCGCTCGACGTGCTCCGCCGCCCGCTCCAGGATCAGGTCCGTCACGTACACCGCCTCGACATCGGGGTGCAGCTGCCAGAGGCTGATGAAGCTCCGGGCGAACTGCCCGGTGCCGATGACGCCGATCTTCATGGTTGCAGTGGTTCCTTCCTGATGAGGAGCCGCCGCCGGCGGGCGTACGGCTGTGTACCGGCACGACCCTGCCACGTCCGGCGCCGTCGTGGGAGCCGGACCACCGGGGTGTCTCGGAGATCGCGCGGACCGGGTGGGTGTGCGTGTGACCTCCGCCGGAGGTGGGTACCTCGACAGTCCAACCGCTGACCGGCGCCAGAGCCCGCGACGCCGGACGGACCCCAACGGAAGGTCTCCCATGTTCACCCACCAGAAGGCCCTGCAGTTCACTGCCAAGCCGGACGCCCCGGATCCCGCGTTCGCCCGTCGTTTCCAGGAGGTGCTCGGTGGCAAGTGGGGCGAGATGACCGTCGCCCTGCAGTACCTGTACCAGGGCTGGAACTGCCGCCTGCCCGGCAAGTACAAGGACATGCTGATGGCGATCGGCACCGAGGAGCTCAGCCACGTCGAGATGATCACCACGATGATCGACCAGCTGCTCGACAAGCCCGGCGCGATGGCCGCCGACGACACCACCGGCTCCACCCAGGCCAGCGAGTACGGCGCGCAGAACCCGCAGCACACCATCGTCAACGGCGGCGGCGCCTACCCCCACGACAGCAACGGGGTGCCGTGGAGCGGCGCCTTCGTCACCGCCAGCGGCAACCTGATGGCCGACTTCCACCTCAACGTCACCGCCGAGATGCAGGGCCGCCTGCAGGTCGCGCGGCTGTTCCACATGACCGACGACCAGGGCGTCAAGGACCTCATCCGCTTCCTCGTCACCCGCGACCACATGCACCAGATGCAGTGGCTGTCGGCGATCGAGGAGCTCAAGGCCGACGGCCTGGACGACATCCCGGTGCCCGAGGCGTTCCCGCTGGGTGAGGAGTTCGAGGAGTTCGACCGGACCTTCATCCAGGCCAGCGACGGTGCGCAGGCCACCGACGGTCGCTGGGCCTCGGGCCCGGCTCCCGACGGCCGCGGCGACTTCCGCTCCGCGGTGGTGCAGGCCCACGGCCAGGAGCCCGAGCTGGCCCCGGGCGACCCGCGCCTCTACGGCACCAACCCGCTGCAGGAGACCAAGGGCCTGATCGGCAAGGCCAAGGACGCCCTGAAGTGAGCTCAGCCCGACCCGGGTGGCCCGTCCGGCGCGACGCCGGGCGGGCCTACCTCACCGGGCGGGCTGGACCCCGCGGGACGAGTTCTCGACACGGTGCACCACGCCGCTCACCAGCAGCACCAGGGCGACCAGGTACAGCGCCACGATGATCGCGTCGTCGGCGGGCAGCTGGAAGCCGGGGAGGAACGCCCGCCAGGCGATCAGGCCGGAGGCGAGGACGTAGCCCACGCCGCCCCAGGTCGCCCGGATCCCGATCCCGGTGGCCAGCACCGGCATGGTCACCAGCAGCATCCCGTAGAGCACCACGAACGGCCACAACCCGCCCGACCCGGGAAGGCAGACCCCGATCAGCCCCACCACACCGATGGCGTACGGCACCAGCAGCGGGGGGCGCTCGCTGGCGATGCTGCGTCGCCAGGTGGGCAGGAACGCCGCGATCCAGCCGACGTGCGCCAGGGCGTGCAGCAGGATCGAGCCGGCCAGCTGGGCCGGGGCCGGCAGCAGGACGGGGACGGCGTCGCCGAGCCAGCCGAAGCCCAGCGCCACCGCCGACCACCGCACCAGCGGGGTGTGGCGACCCTGGGTGCGCAGCAGCAGGTGGGCGATCAGCGGCGGCACCAGCAGGACGTGGGTGATGCCGCTCGTCGGCAGCTCGAGCAGGAGCTGGACCAGGTGCACCACCGCCACCACCACGAACAGCACCAGGGGCCACGAGACGACGCCGCCACCGACCCTGCTCGTGGCAGGACTCCGGTCGGTGGCGTCGACGTGCACCGGGTCAGTATGTCGGCTGATCCGGGTCAGGGCGAGCCCTGCCGCGTCCGGTACCTGCCGCCCGGGGAGGCCCCGTGGGGGCGCAGACAGGCGTGAGACGCTGTCGCGAGACCGAGGAGAAGAGGACACCGATGGACGATGTCGTGCTGCTGGACGCCGGTGGTCGGGCGATCGGTACGGCGCCCCGGCGCTCGGTGCACACCCGTGACACCCCGCTGCACCGGGCGTTCTCCCTGCACCTCCTCGACGGTGCGGGCCGGACGCTGCTGACCCGCCGGGCGCTGACCAAGACCACCTGGCCCGGGGTGTGGACCAACAGCTGCTGCGGCCATCCCCAGCCCCGCGAGGACGAGTCCGGCGCCATCGAGCGGCGGCTGGGTGAGGAGCTCGGGGTGCGCGTGCGCGGGTTGCGCTGCGTGCTGCCCGACTTCCGCTACCGCGCCACCGACGCCAGCGGGCTGGTCGAGAACGAGCTCTGCCCGGTCTGGGTGGGCCGGATCGAGGGCGAGCCCTGCCCCGACCCCGACGAGGTGGCCGAGTGGGCCTGGATCGGCTGGGACGACCTGGTCACCGCCGTCCGGGCTGCCCCGGTGGTGTTCAGCCCGTGGGCGGTGCTCGCGGTGCCGGCCATGGCCGAGGCGGGTTTCCGCGGCGACTGACCCGCGGCGCCGCTCCGGGCCGGCCCCCGCGGCCCGTCCCGACCGGACCGGAGCCGTCCGGGGACGGGCTGGTTGGATGGCGGCGTCCGCGTCGACTCCGCAGCACCGGCGACGTCCAGCGAAGTGAGGAGGAATCGCATGCGTCATCCCGTCGTGGTGGTCGGTGCCGGTCTGGCCGGTCTGGCCACCGCCTGCCGGCTGGCCGGTGCCGGCTACGAGGTGACCGTGGTCGAGCGCGGGCACCAGCCCGGTGGACGGACCGGGCGGATCGAGCGCGACGGGTTCTCCTTCGACACCGGCGCCACCGTGATGACCATGGTCGACCTACTCGAGGACACCGTCGCCGCCGCCGGCAGCCGGCTGGACGACCTGCTCACGCTGCAGCGGCTCGACCCCGCCTACCTGGCCCAGTTCGCCGACGGCTCACGGATCCGCGTCCGCAACGGTGCGGAGGCCATGCGGGCCGAGGTCGCCGCCGTCAGCGGAGCACGCGAGGCCGAGCGGTTCGACGACTTCGTCGAGTGGCTGCGCGAGCTCTACGAGGTCGAGATGGCCCACTTCATCGACCGCAACTTCGACTCCCCGCTCGACCTGCTCAGCCGCCCCGTGCCGGCGGCCCGGCTGCTGGCCCTCGGCGGGTTCGGCCGACTCGGCCCGGCCGTGCGGCGCTTCTTCGACGACGACCGGCTGCGGCGGTTGTTCAGCTTCCAGGCGATGTACGCCGGGCTGCCGCCGTCCTCCGCGCTCGCGCTGTACGCCGTCATCACCTACATGGACAGCATCGCCGGCGTGTACGCCCCCGACGGCGGCATGCACGCGGTGCCGACCGCGCTGGCCGAGGCCGCCGCCCGCGCCGGGGTGACCTTCCGCTACGGGCTGGAGGTCGACCAGATCCAGGGCCGCGGCGGCAAGGTGGCCGCGGTCCGGCTGGTCGACGGTGAGGTGCTGCGCGCCGACGCGGTCGTCCTCACCCCCGACCTGCCGGTGGCCTACCGCGCCTTCTTCCCCGAGCTGACGCCGCCGCGGGGGGTGCGGCGCGGGGTGTACTCGCCGTCGGCGGTGGTCTGGCACGTCGGCGTCCGCGGCGAGGCGCCGGCCGACCGCGCCCACCACAACATCCACTTCGGAACGCAGTGGGACGAGGCCTTCGACGCGCTGATCAAGCGGCACGAGCTGATGCCGGACCCGTCCCGGCTGGTCACGGTGCCCTCAGCCACCGACCCGTCCCTGGCACCGGAGGGCTGCTCCACGCTGTACGTGCTCGAGCCGGTGCCGAACAACCGCAGCGGCATCGACTGGAGCGAGGAGGCCGGGCCGATGCGCGAACGGCTGCTGGGCTTCCTCGACGCCGAGGGCTACCCGACCGATGTGGTGTGTGAGGAGATGTACACCCCGCGCACCTGGGAGCACCTGGGGATGGAGCAGGGGACCCCGTTCGCGCTCGCCCACACCTTCGCCCAGACCGGGCCGTTCCGTCCGCCCAACGTGGAGCGGCGGCGTCCCGGGGTGTTCTTCGCCGGCTCCGGCACGGTGCCCGGGGTGGGTGTCCCGATGGTGCTGGTCAGCGGCAAGCTGGCCGCCGACCGGGTGCGGGGCTGGCTGGGATGAGGGGTGGGTGGGGATGAGCGGGTCGGAGCGGATCGCGGAGGGCTACCGCGAGTGCGCGCGGCTGACCTGGCGGCACGGCACCACCTACTGGTGGGGCGCGCAGCTGCTGCCGCCGGCCCGGCGGCGCCAGGTGTACGCGGTGTACGCGCTGTGCCGGCTGGCCGACGACATCGTCGACGCCCCCGACGCCACTACGCCCGCGCTGGCCGAGGCGACCGGGCGCGAGCTCGAGGCGTTCGGACGCCGGTTCTTCGACGCGGTGGCCGCCACCCGGGAGGGGCGTCCGGTGCAGGAGCCGGTGCTGGCCGCGATCGCGGAGTCGGTGGTGGTCGCCGGGATCGAGCGGGAGTGCTTCGAGCGGTTCTTCGCGGCGATGGCGATGGACCTCACCACCACCAGCTACGAGACCTTCGACGACCTGCTCGGCTACATGGAGGGCTCGGCTGCGGTCATCGGGGAGATGATGCTGCCGGTCCTCGACCCGGTCGACCCGGCGGCGAAGGGTCCGGCGCGGGCGCTCGGGTTCGCCTTCCAGCTGACCAACTTCATCCGCGACGTCGGGGAGGACCTCGACCGCGGCCGGGTGTACCTGCCGCAGGCCGACCTGCGCCGCTACGGCGCCGACCCGTGGCTGCGGCGGGTGACCCCGCAGTGGCGGGCCGCGCTGGCCCACGAGATCGACCGCAACCGCGAGCTCTACGCCGAGGCCGACCGCGGGGTGCCGATGCTGCCGCCGAGCTCGGCCCGCTGCGTGGCCACGGCGCGGGTGCTCTACTCGCGGATCCTGCTGCGGATCGAGGAGGCGGACTACGACGTCTTCAGCTCCCGGATCCGGGTGCCGCGCCCGGAGAAGCTGTGGGTGACCGCCACCTCCGTCCTGCGTCCGCAGCGGATGACCCGCGCCGCCGCGCTGGCCGAGAGCACCCCGTGAGCCCGTGCAGCGTCCTGAGCCTGTCGAAGGACGGAGAGGCGACCGCATGACCGCACCACGACGCTCTGAGCCGCACCCCCGACGCCCTGAGCCGCACCCCCGACGCCCTGAGCCGCACCCCCGACGCCCTGAGCCGCACCCCCGACGCCCTGAGCCTGTCGAAGGGCGGGACACCGCGAACGCCACCACGACCACCCCCTCCGGCCGTGTCGGCCTGCTCGACGAGGTGCGCGCCCGGATCCCGATCGCGTCGCGCCCGGTGCCGCCGCGGGACCGGCTGCTGCCGTCCTGGCGGGACGCCCGCCCGGGCCGGATCCGCAAGGCGCTGGCCGTGGCCGAGGCCACCGAGGCCGGCGGCTGGTACGTGGTGGGCGCGAGCACCGACCTCGGGCCGGACCGCTCGATCATCCGCCACGTCGCCGGCGATGAGGTCGTGCTGTGGCGCGACACCGACGGCTCCCTGCTGGCCGGTCCGGGCTCCTGCCCGCACCTCGGCGCGCTGCTGACCGACTGCGAGGTGAGAGGCGGGGAGGTGTACTGCCGCTGGCACGGGCTGGCGCTCGGGCGTCCCGGCTGGGGCCGCTGGCGCACCTACCCGGCACTCGACGACGGGGTCCTGCTGTGGGTGCGGCGCCCGACCGAGGGCGAGACCTTCACCGACGCGCCGACGATCACGCCGCGTCCGCCGCTCGAGCGCTCGATCGCCGCGGTGGTGGCGATGCCGGGGGTGTGCGAGCCGCGGGACGTGGTGGCCAACCGGCTGGACCCGTGGCACGGCAGCTGGTTCCACCCCTACGCGTTCAGCCACCTCGAGGTGGACGAGCCGGCCAGCACCGACGAGCGGCTGGTGGTCGAGGTGACGTTCCGGCTCAGCCGGCGCTACGGCGTCCCGGTGCGGGCCACCTTCACCTGCCCGGACCGGCGCACCATCGTCATGACGATCATCGACGGCGAGGGCACCGGATCGGTGGTGGAGACCCACGCGACGCCGCTCGGGGTCGGCGCGGACGGGCGTCCCCGCACGATGGTGACCGAGGCGACGGTGGCGCACTCCGAGCGTCCCGGGTTCGCCGTGGCCCAGCGGGTGGGCGCGCTGATCCGTCCGGCCATGCGCCGGACCGCGGCCAGGCTGTGGGTCGACGACCTGGTCTACGCCGAGCGCCGCTACGAGGTGCGGCGCCGCGGCGAGTTCCTCTGAGTCCTCTGCGGGGACGGGTCAGCGGCGCGGGGTGATCGAACCCTCGAGCACCTCAGACGCCGGGCAGCTGACCTCCCCGCGGCGTCCGTCGGTGGTGGTCAGGCTCAGCTCGGCCAGGTACGGGGTCTCGGTGCGGGTGAAGAGGGCCCGGCCGTCGCGCTCCACCGTGGTGGTGGGCGGACCGGCGGGGACGAGCCGCAGCCGGAGGGTGAGCGTGGCCACGGTCTCGCCGGTGAAGATCTCGGTCAGCGGGGCGACGAGGGTGCCCTGCAGCCCGCGCATGCCGATCTCGCCCTGGGCCTTCAGCGGGTTGACGCCGTCGTCGACGACCACCTCGGCGTAGGGGGCGGAGCGGTCCTCGCCGCTGAGCCGCACCTGGGTGTCGGCCGTGCCGGCGAAGGTGCAGATGTCGGAGCCGAAGTCGCGGCTGCGGACCACGTGCGCCGACGGGTTGGTGCTGAGGAGGTCGAAGTCGATCCGTGAGCCGTCGCAGGAGAGCTCGTCGACCACGACCTCGTAACCGGGCACGTCGACGGCCACGTCGCTGAACGCGTACTCGGTGGTGGTCACCGTGCCGGTGGTGCGGATGTTGCCGTCGCGCTCGTCGACCTGCTCGACCACCGGGGTGCCCGCGGTGAGCCGGGCGGTCAGGGTGACGGTGCCCACCGGCTGCTCCTCACCGGGCCGGACCGCCTCGATCTCGGCGGTGAACTCGGGACCGAACCGCGCGGTGCCGCCCTCGCCGGCGAGGACGACCACGCCGTCGGCGTCCTCGAGGAAGAAGCCGGACCCGGACTCGCCGGAGGCCGAGCCGGCGCCGGCCTGGATGAAGAGCCCCTCACCGGTGGTGGTGGCGAAGGCGCAGGACAGCTCGTCCACGGTGTTCACGACCCGGGTGGGTGGTCGGCCGGTGGCGGGCGGCGCCACGGTGAGCAGGAGGGTGAGGGCGGCACCGGTGACGGCGCCGAGCAGACGGACGGTTCCCATGGTCGCTTCTCCCCGCTGGGACGACGGGTGCGCGAGGACGCACCCAGCACCACGGTGCCCGACGCGGACCGCCGCGTCGAGACCCCCGACATCGCAGGGCCCGGTGGGTCGTGGTGCCCCGTTGCGCCGGTACGGTCGTGCACCCGTCCACGGACGTCCTCCACGAAAGGTCGACGTGCTCGCCTACCTCCAGCAGCCAGCCGTCCTGGTGCTCCTCTGGGTCGCCGCCTCACTCCTGGTGGTCGGGGTGTTCCTCCTCGTGGCCAGCCGGTTCGTCGACAACGACCGGTGGCCCACACCGAGGAGGGACCTGCTCAAGGACGTCGGCGTGGTGTCCATCTTCCTCACGGTGATGATCGTCGTCGGCCTGCACCGCTCCTACCGTCGAGCGAAGCGGGGAGCCGGCTACTAGGCACGGGCGACCCGACGACCCGACGACCTGCCCTAGCCGGAGGGGGTGTCGTCCCAGCCCTGCTGCGGGGTGGCGCAGGTGCCGCGGAAGACGTACTGGGAGGGCAGCCGGCGCTGGCTGCTGGTCCAGTCGATCGGAGGACGGCGCTGCTCCGAGGGCAGGTAGCCGAGCCGGTAGACGGCCATCAGCTCGAGGTCGTCGGGCACCTGCAGCAGGCGGACGATCTCCTCCCAGCGTCCGGGGACCTCCATCGGGAAGGAGACGAACTGGATGCCCATCCCGATCTCGACGGTGGTCAGCCAGACGTTCTCCATCGCCGCGCCCATGCTGAACAGGGAGTAGAAGGAGGAGAGCTCGCCGGGGCGGTACTCCGAGCGGTCGAGCATCACGCCGAGCAGCAGCGGCGAGCCGGCGACGAGCTTGCGGTTCTCCTCGCCGAGGGTCTGCGGCACCCGCATGGCGTTCATCAGCTTCTGCCCGCGCGGGGTGAACACCTGGGAGGTGAACGGGCGCAGCGGGGCCGGCAGCTTGTCGAACAGCATGCCGTCGCGGCGGCGCTCCATCTCGGCGGCGCTGAAGCGGAAGTAGGGCTTGTAGCGCTCGAAGAAGGTGCCGTTGGACATCGCCTCGGTCATGCTCTCGCCGCTGATCCGGGCGATCTCCTCGATGGTGGCCCGCTCCTCGACGAGGACGAACCGCCACGGCTGGCTGTTGAGCTGGGACGGCGCCCGGCCGGCGACCTCCATCAGCAGCCGCTGGTGCTCCTCCGACACCGGGTCGGGCAGGAACGGACCGTTGGTCGTCTTGCGGCGGCGGACGACGTCGAGGAACTCCATCAGCGGCTCCAGACCAGGACGAGGGCGGACAGGAACGCCGGCGCGGCCGATCCGGCCAGGCCGGTGTGGCGGCGGAGGCGTCCGCCGGCGTAGGGGAGCGCGGCGAGCGGGACGACCGCCGGCAGCAGGGCCAGCCCGGCCGGCCGGCGCTGCACCGCGCTGGCGGCCAGGGCGAGTCCGGTCAGGGTGGAGGTGGCGATGAAGAGGGCGTGGTGCACCCAGCGGATGCGCCGGTTGTCGACCACGCCGGTGGCGACGGCGGTGCCGAAGGCGACGTTGGCGGCGTAGCCGGCGGCCGCCGCGGTGACCAGCGCGCGGGTGGTCCGGCCGGGACGGGTCTCGCTCATCGGGTGCTCCTTCCCGCACTGAGCAGCAGGCGCTGCGGGACCATCGTCTCCACCCGCCACCCCGGCGGCACCACCGCCTCCAGCTCGGCGCGCCGGTAGCTGCGCCGGATCGAGAGCAGCCCGTCCTCGTGCAGGAAGGAGCGCCGGGCGAGGGGGCGCGTCGCCGCGGCCCAGAACGCGTAGCCGGGACGGGCCCGGGCCAGGTCGTTGTGCAGCACGAGCCCGCCGGTGAGCGCGAGGCTGTCGTCGAGCAGGGCGGTCAGCTGGGCGGCGTCGAGGTGGTGCAGCAGGTGGTTGGAGACGACCACGTCGTAACGGTCGCCGCGCGCGACGAGGTCGGCGCTGGCGGCCTGCTCGAAGTGGACGCCGGCGGCGGGGGAGCGGCGGGCGAAGCCGACGGCGCGCTCGTCGGGGTCGATGGCGGTGATGTCGAGTGCGAGCCCGTCGCGGGCCGCCCAGCCGGCGAGGGCGCGGGCGATGTCGCCGCCGCCGGAGCCGATGTCGAGCAGGGTGGTGCGCCAGGCGGTGTCGAGCAGCGGGCGGATCCGCTGACGGTAGAGGCGCCGCCAGCCCGAGAGCAGGCGGTTGACGACGCGGAACTGGCCGTAGGTGCGCTCCAGCCGGACGAGGTCGCAGTCCGGGTCGTCCATCAGCTCGCGCAGGGTGGGGTCGCGGCGGGCGAGGTCGGGAGCGGTCACGAGGTGACCCGGCGGAGGAGGGCGGACTCGACGGTGAGCCCCGGTCCGAACGCCATCGCGGCCACCAGCTCGGGGGTCGCCGGGCTGGCGTCGGCGTCGTGGAGGATGCGGGCGAGGATGAACAGGACGGTGGCGCTGGACATGTTGCCGTGGCTCCGCAGCACCTCCCGCGAGGGCGCCAGCTGCGTGTCGGTCAGGGCGAGGGCGCGCTGCACCCGGTCGAGGATCGCCCGTCCGCCGGGGTGGACCGCCCACCGGTCGACCTGCGGCCAGCCGTCGGCGCCCAGCGCGGGGAGGCGGTCGGCCAGGGGGCGGAGGGCGTCGGCGATCCCGGCCTCGAGGATGCGCGGGACGTAGCTGGACAGCACCATCTCGAAACCGACGTCCCCGATGGTCCAGGCCATGTCGGCCTCGCCGTCGTCGGTGAGCACCGTCTCCTGCGCGAGCACCTCGAGCACCGTCGAGCCGGCCGGCGTCGGGCGGGCGGACACGACGGCGGCGGCGGCGCCGTCGGCGAAGACCGAGGAGGCGACGATCGTGTCCTGGTCGTCGGAGGACCGCAGGTGCAGGGTGCAGAGCTCGACGCAGACGACCAGCACGACGGCGTCCGGCTCGGCCAGGCAGGTCGACACTGCGACGCGGAGGGCGGGGAAGGCGCCGTAGCAGCCCATGAACCCGATGTGCAGGCGACGGGTGGAGGGGGCGAGGCCGAGGTCGCGGACCAGCAGGTGGTCGGGGCCGGGGGCGAAGAAGCCGGTGCAGGAGACGGTGACGACGTGGGTGATGTCGGCGCGGTCGAAACCGGGGGCGTCCGCGATCGCCTGTTCGGCCGCGTCCTTGAGCAGGGGCCGCACCGCGCGGGTGTAGACGGCGTTCCGGGTGCCGGTGGACGGACTGAGGATGGTCCGGGTGGCGGCGTCGACGAAGACCGGGGCGTCCCGGTGTTCGCCGCCGAGCTCGCCGATGACCGTGTGGCGGCGGTCGATCGCGGAGGCGTCGAAGACCGTCCCGACCAGCCGGCGGGCCAGCCGACCCAGACCCGGTTGGCCGGCGAACAGGTCGCGCACCTCGTCTTGGGGCAGGGACGTCGGTGGCACAGCCGTGGCGATCGACACCACGTTGACCGGCCCGGTCGGGGTGGATGCGGTGACGGCTGGCCCCCTCTGCTCCGACGACGTGGCTCGGTGATGGTCGGCGGGCAGTTACCCCGCGTCTGGGAGGGTAACCGCCCGCTGCAGCCGGGGTGGTGGTCGGGGGAGGCGGCGCTGCTTGCGGAGGCCGGACGCCGTCAGTCCGCGCCGGAGTCGGTGCTGCGTCGGACCATGGGCTGTGCGGAAGTCGGGGCCCGCGCGGCATCGTGACCGCGCGCGGAGTACCGGCGGCAGCCGGGCGAGGCGGTCGCCATGGATGTCTCGTCCGTCGACAGGCTCAGGATGTTGGGGTCGAGTGGCGACGTCGTCGCGATCCGACTGGGGCGCGGACCGCACCCGCGGACTCCTCGCCCTCGACACGCTCACGGCTGCGCTGGCATGCACCACGACGGACCAACCCGCTGGACCGCTGGTGATCGCAGCACCACAGTGACCGTCATGACGCGGATCTACCTGGGCGGCGGCGGCAGCGAGCAGGACGAGGGGGCGCTGTGGGACGAGGTCTTCCTCCCCGGGCGTCGGGTGGCGGTCTGGCCCTTCGCGGTGCCGGCCGGGCCCGCGCGGCGTGGCAGCGTGGAGTGGTTCACCAGCGCCCTGCGTGACCGTGGGGACATCACCGTCGAGGCGTGGGGTGTCGAGGAGTCCGGGGACGACGTCGACCGGCTCGACCGGACCGACGTCGTCGCGATCCCGGGTGGCAACACCTTCGACCTGCTGCACCAGCTGCGCGAGCGCCGGCTGCTCGGGGCGCTGGCGGACTTCGCCGCACGTGGCGGTGCGGTGTACGGCGGCAGCGCGGGCGCGATCCTGCTCGGTGCCGACATCGCGATCGCGGAGGTGGAGGACGCCAACGACGCCGGGGTGCGGGACACCCGCGGGCTCGACCTGCTCGCAGGCGCGGTCGTGCGTCCCCACTACCAGCCGTCGCAGGACGAGGACCTGACGACGTGGTCGCGGGAGCACCAGCAGGTGGTGCTGGCCATCCCGGAGCGTGCTGGTGTCGTCGTGAGCGGGTCGTCGGCGCGGAGCGTCGGGCCGGAGGCGGTGGAGGTGTTCACGCCGGACGGTCGGAGCAGCCGGCCGGAGGGGGCGGAGTGGGGGCTCGGCGCGGTCTGAAGAGGGGCGTTCCCGGTCCGGAGCGGTGGTGGGGCTCCTGCTCGCGCGTGCGGGTTGATCGCCCCCTTCGACAGGCTCAGGACGGCGCTTCGACAGGCTCAGGGGGTTGTGGATGGGTTGCGCGGCTGAGTTGCATCCCATCCTCGTGGTCCGGGACGGCAGTGGCGGGGCACCCGGCTCGAAAGGGTGCCCCGCCACGGTCGTCGGGGTCAGCCGTTGAGCAGCCACTCCTCGCGGTCGAGGGCGCGGTCGGCGATGCGGATGTCGCCGAGGCGTCCGGCGAAGCTCTTCTCCACGGTGTTGTCGAAGGAGCTGGCACCGACCAGCCAGGGGCTGGGGGCACCGTCGACACCGATGCTCGGGGCGCTGGGGTTGCGGGCGATCGGGGCGCCGTCGATGTAGGCGGTGGTGGTCCCGCCGTCGTTGACCACGGCCACGTGCCGCCAGACCTCGTCCTCCATCTCGTGGCCCCAGTTGGTCAGGGTGCCGGGCTGGTTGGTCGGGTACATCTCCCACTGCAGCTGGCGGCTGGGCGAGACGCTCAGCGTGGCGATCGGGGCGTCGGTGCTCCAGCCGCCGGTCTTGCCGTGGTCGGCACCGGTGGACAGCCGGGAGAGGATGCCCATCCACTCCCGGGTGCCGCCGCAGCAGTCCTCCGGCAGGCGTACGAAGGCCTCGATGGTGTAGCCGTCGGTGAACTCCTCGGTCTCCAGCGGGGCACCGGCGATGGTGCGCAGGTAGGAGCCGGCGTTGGTGGTGAACTCCAGGCTGCCGGCACCGGGCTGCTGCGGGTCGCTGTCGTCGCGGTAGACCAGCGAGTCGCGGGCCGCGCCGTCCAGACGCTGCAGCTGCAGGTCGTTGCCGTTGCCGGACAGGTCCTCGAAGCCGGGAGAGCCGGCCGGCACCGGACGGCCGTCCTGGCCGCGGCGGTTCCCGAGGTCGCCGAGACGCCAGTAGGCCACCGTGCCCTCCGGCAGGGACGCCCGCACCGGCTCGGCCTCGCGGCGTCCCGGCTCGGGGGCGAAACCGGAGAACCGCTCGGCGAAGTCCAGCTCGATCGAGAACTGGTCGACGGCGCGGTCGACCGGACGGGTCGGGCGCACCACGTCGGCGGCCAGCGGGTTGCCCGCGGCGGCCGCCTCCTCGGCCCACGGGGAGAACGACTCGACGTCGATCATGTCGGCGGTGAGGTCGAAGGTGTAGAGCCGGATCATGCCCGCGCCGCCGTAGTACTGCTCCTGGTAGTTGACGAGGTTGAGCTCGACCGGGTTGCCCGCGGCGTTGTCCCGCTGCCCGCGCGCGGTGGGCCAGAAGTGCCCGCCCATGGCGAGGAAGACCTGGTCGTTGTCGTCGATCAGCCGGTCCCACAGCTGCTGGCCGTAGCCGGAGAAGGTCGCCACACCCTGACCCTCGGGGTCGTCGTGGACCAGCTCGTGGGTGGTGAGGATGACCGGCAGCTCGGGATTCGCGTCGATGACACCCTGGGCCCAGTCGAAGGAGGCGTCGGACATCCGCCAGTCCAGGGCCAGCAGCAGCCACTCGCGCCCGCCGCCGGAGAAGACGTGGAAGGTGTTGTAGCCGGTGGGGTCGCTGCCGCGGAGGGTGCCGAGGTCGGCCACCCGGTCGGGACTGAAGTACTCCAGGTAGGGCGTCGAGGTCGGTCGGTCGGCGTCGGTGCCGCTGGCGTCGTGGTTGCCGGCCAGGGTGCTGTAGGGCATCTCGGCCTCGTCGAGGATCCGGTACACCTCGTCGGCGCCGGCCATCTCCTCGCTGGTGGCGTGCTCGGTGATGTCACCGAGGCCCGCGGTGAAGACGATGTCGCGCTCCTCGCGGTTCTCCACGATCCACTCGAAGGCGTCCTCCACGGGCTCGGGATCGGAGCGGGTGACCCCCGCCTCGTAGTCGAACAGGTACTGGGTGTCGGGCACCACGGCGATGGTGAAGCGGCCGTCGGCGTCCTCCTCGGCGGGGGGCTGGGCGAACGCGATGGTGGGCACGGTGAGCGCCGTCACCGCCGCCGCCACCAGCAGGGCACGGGTACGCATGGGAACTCCTCGAGGGCTACCGGTCTGGACCACCTCAGCCTCCGGCCGGGAACCGACACCCGGACGGCCAGCAGGTGACGTCTGGTCATCGGTCTGTCGAACCCGGGTCGTCCGTGGGTGTGGGCGGGTGGGACCGCCCCGCCACACGGGTCGGCGCTCAGGTGGCGCGGGTGAGCTCGAGGTCGGTGGGCGTCCAGCCCATGGCGGTGGCGGCGTCCCGGACGGCGGGCTCGAGCTCGTCGGTGGGAGGCGACGGGGCCTCGGGGAAGACCGTGACCGTGAAGCGGCGGCGTCGGCCGGTGCCGTCGGCGCGCCAGTGGCCGGCGATCCGGCCCTCGTGCAGCAGCGGGGCCCGCAGCAGGCCGTTCGCCTGGTTCCACAGCACCGCGTGCTGGTCGGCGGTGACGAAGCGCGTGCGGGTGCGGGGCTGGTAGCCGCACAGCAGGGCGTCGAACTCCGGCAGCAGGCGGGTGCCGACGTCGTCACGGCCCCGGGGCGTCGGCTCGGCCACGTCGAGGAAGGTGAGGCCGTCCGGGCCGGGACGTGCGGCGACCCGGTCGCCGAGGTGCTCGACGGCGGCCGCCACGGTGCGAGCGGGCAGCCCGGACCACCAGGCGACGTCCTCCCGGGTGGCCGGTCCGTGGCTGCGCAGGTGCAGCAGGACCAGCTCCGCCAGCGCCTCGGGGTCCGGCAGCGCACGCAGCCGGTGCAGCTCGTCGCCGAGGTCGGGTCGGTGCTCGGCCAGCGCGGACCGGGCCGTCCGGTAGCCGGGCGCCCCCTGACCCTCCCAGCCGCCACGCAGCGGACGCCGGATGAGGGCGCTGTGGCTCACCGCGAGGTAGCGTCCGGGCCCGTCGACCAGGTCGCCGGTGGTCTCGCCGCGCTCGGTGAGGAAGGTCCGCAGCCGCATCCGCAGCTCCGCCGGGGTCCGCCAGGACGTCTCCGCGAACTCCTCCAGGTCGGCCCAGACGGCTTCGAGGGGCACCCGCTGCAGCCTCAGGATGCGTTCCCACTGCGGCCGCAGCCCCACGCGGGTCGCCCGGTCGAGGAGCACGTGCTGCTGCGGGGTGGCGGCGTGCACGGTGCCGCGCAGGGTGCTGCCGCGGACGACCGCGAGCTGCTCGTAGGCGTCGGTGATCGCGGCGTGGTCGACCCCGGGCAGCCGGGCCGCCACCCCGAGGAAGACCGAGCGCGCCGTCTGTGCCTGCACCGGCCCGGCACGGTGGAGGGTGGCGGCCACCTGCGCCGCGCCGCGACCGCGGACGCGTCCGAACTGCCGCCCCAGGGTCAGCCGGCGCAGCTGGTCCCAGGTGTACGGACGGGTCGCCACACCCGCAGGCTGCCACGCCCGGACGTCCACGACCAGCACCTCACAACCGCGCAACCCACGCGGGTGTGGCCGTGCCGTCGCTCTGGAGCCAGCCAGGATGACGCCTCGCCACACTCGGGCTGTCCGGCTGCCGCAGTGATCCTGTGCCAGGGTGACGCCCACCGGCGATGCCACCCGCACAACGGCGCGGCGGCGCGTCCGGCGGACCGCCACCCTGGCGCGAGATCCCCGTGCCAGGGTGCCGGAGTTCGGTCAGGAGATGGAGACGATCCGCTCGAAGAGGAACTCGAAGGGCAGGTAGCCGGTGTCGTACTCCTCACCGCGCGGGTGCGGCTGCAGCTGCGACATCTGCAGCAGCCGCCAGCCGTCGACCAGGGCCTCGACCCCGGTGTCGTAGGGCGGCTCGTCGCTGTCGCCCATGGTCGGGTTCGAGGCGCCGGTGCCGTCGTAGCGCGTCCAGCCGACCACGGTGGAGGTCAGGGCGGAGGAGCTGAGGTAGAGCACGAGCAGCTGCTGGCGCAGGTGCGGCTCGGCCAGCGGGGCGTCGAAGGCGGTCTCGATGGTGGTGGTCATTTTTCTCCTCGGCTGGGTGCTGTTCGGTGGATATCCACTGCGCTGGTCACGCGCCCCAGCCGTCACCGGCCCCGCCGGCGCCGAGCCGCGGGTCGGTGGCGCCGGGCGCCAGGGTGGTCGGGCGGATCCGCTCGCGGGTGAGGTAGTAGTCCAGGTCGAAGTCGTGGTCGCCGGTGAGCACCCGCCACAGCTTGGCCCGGTTGATCAGCTCCAGCCGGCCCTGGCTGCCGTCGGCCCACGGGAAGCGCGTCGCCAGGGTGGCGCGCACCTGCGGGTCGTCGATGTCGTCGGTGTTCCACAGCCGCAGCTGGCGCACCGTCGGGTTGAAGCGGATCTTGAACATGTAGCGGGGCTGGCCCGAGTCGTTGCGGCGTCCGCCGTGCCAGATGCCGTGGTGCAGGAAGACCACGGTGCCCGCGGGGCAGGTGAGCCGGGTCTGGCCGCGGAGGTTCTGGTAGCGCCCGATCGCGCCCTCGTTGATCCGCCGCAGGTGGGTGCCGGGAACGCTGAGCGTGCCGCCCTGCTCCAGCGTCACCTCCCGCGGGTAGTACATGAGCTGGACGTCGAAGGCGTCGGTGCGGGTGTCGAGCACCGCGTCGCCGTGCATGTCCTGGGCGCTGCCGCCGTGCGGGGGACGCACGTGCACCGCGTGGTGGTCGACGGCCGGCCGTGGCCCGACCAGGCTCTGCAGGGCGCCGGCCACCGCGGGCAGGTCGAGCAGCTCGCGGACGAAGCTGCCCTGGGGGTAGGCGTCCTCGACCGGGGTGCCGTAGGGGTGCGGCTCGATCCCGGCGTCCAGGACGTCGATCGCCCGCTCGTTCATCGACTCCGGCACCACGCCGTCGAGCCGGAAGCTGCCGTGGGAGACGAAGTGGGCCATCTCGACCGATGTCATCAGGTGCTTGCGGTCGACCCGGCCGGTGCTGGGGCTGGCTGTCATGGGTTCCTCCTCGGTGCGGCCGGCCTCGACGCCGGCTCCTCCGAACGCTAGGAGCCGGGTTCTGGGCCCGTCGTGGTGCGCACCCGGCCTCCGGTGGTCGAAAATGAGCACGTGGTCGACGAGGTGCTGATGAGCCTGGGGGATCCGCCGGAGGTGGTGACGGCCAACCGCGCCGTGCACGGGGTGCACCAGCAGGTCGACCGCTACCGCCTGCCCGACCTGTGGCAGCTGCACCTCTACGACTACTCCGCCGAGCTGGCCGTGGACGGCGTCGACCTCGAGGTCTCGCCGGGCACGCTCACCGTCATCCCGCCCGGGGCGCAGTCGGTGATGCGCTACCGCGGACCGTCGCGCCACCTCTACGTCCACTTCCGGACGCCGGCGGGCGGGCCCGGCACCCGGCTGCCGATGCTGGTGTCGGCCGGCACGGCGCTGCCGGAGCTGACCGGGCTGCTGACCTCGGCGGTCCGGCACGCCACCGTCCGTCCCGAGCGGACCCGCGCGGACGTCTGGATGGTGCTGCTGCGGATGTCGGAGGCGCCGGCGCCCGGGGATCCGCGGGCCCCCGACCACGTCGCGGCGGCGATGAGCTGGATCGAGTCGCGGCTGTCCGAGCCGGTGACGGTGCCCGAGGTGGCGGCCGCGGTCGGGGTCTCGCACAGCCAGCTGACCCGGCTGTTCCGCCAGCGGGCCGGCACCACCGTGGTCGGCTACCTGCGGCGGCGCCGGGCCGAGGTCGCCCGCCACCTGCTGGAGCGGAGCACCATCTCGATCGGCGCGGTGGCCGGCTCGGTGGGCGTCCAGGACCTGCAGACCCTCAACAAGCTGTGCCGCTCGGTGCTGGGTGCCTCACCGCGCCAGATCCGCGCCGCTGCCCAGGACGGGGCGGCGCGGTCGCGACCGGCATCGCCGGCGCGGCCCATCTAGAGTGACGCGCATGACGACAGTGCGTGTGGGCATCGTGGGGGTCGGCAACTGCGCCGCCTCGCTGGTGCAGGGGATCCACTACTACCGGGACACCCCCGACGGCGAGCAGGTCCCCGGTCTGATGCACGTGCGGTTCGGCGAGTACCACGTCGGCGACCTCGAGGTCGTCGCCGCCTTCGACGTCGACGCCGACAAGGTGGGTCTCGACGTGGCCGAGGCGATCGAGGCCGGGCAGAACAACACGCACAAGATCTGCGACGTCCCGCCGACCGGGGTCACCGTGCAGCGCGGGCCGACCCTCGACGGGCTGGGGGAGTACTACCGCCAGGTGGTCACCGAGTCCGACCGCTCCCCGGTGGACGTGGTCCGGGCGCTCGAGGCCGCCGAGGTGGACGTCCTCGTGTCCTACCTGCCGGTGGGCTCGGAGGAGGCCGACCGCTTCTACGCCGAGTGCGCGCTGGAGGCCGGGGTCGGCTTCGTCAACTGCCTGCCGGTGTTCATCGCCTCCGACCCGGCCTGGGCGGCCCGCTTCACCGCGGCCAAGGTGCCGATCGTCGGCGACGACATCAAGAGCCAGGTCGGCGCCACCATCACCCACCGCGTGCTGGCGCGGCTGTTCGCCGACCGCGGCGTCGAGCTCGACCGCACCTACCAGCTCAACGTCGGCGGCAACATGGACTTCCAGAACATGCTGGAGCGCTCCCGGCTGGAGTCGAAGAAGAAGTCCAAGACCCAGGCCGTCACCTCCCAGGTGCCGCACGAGATGGCGGGCTCGGACGTCCACATCGGCCCCAGCGACTACGTGCCGTTCCTCGCCGACCGCAAGTACGCCTTCGTCCGGCTGGAGGGCCGCGGGTTCGGCGACGCCCCGATCAACCTCGAGTACAAGCTCGAGGTGTGGGACTCCCCGAACTCCGCAGGGGTCGCCATCGACGCCATCCGCGCGGCCAAGATCGCCCTCGACCGCCGGGTCGGCGGCCCGATCGACAGCGTCAGCGCCTACCTGATGAAGAGCCCGCCGACCCAGTACGACGACTCCTTCGCCCGCGACCTGGTGGAGAAGTTCATCCTCGGCTGACGCGCCGCGCTAGTCCTCCTCGACCACCCGCGCGCTGCCCCCGCCGCGCCGGGTCGGCTCGGCCACCGCCTGGAACCGGCCGTCGCCGAGCAGCTCCACCGCGGCCGCCGCGCCGAGCTCGGCGGTGGGGGTGAAGGTGTGCCCGAGGGCCTCCAGCTCGGCGGTCCCGAAGCCCGGCTCGGCCTGGGTGGTGCCGTTGCGCTGGCTGGCCCGCGGCGCGGCCAGCGCGGTCGGCAGGTCCTGGCCGAGGTCGACCCGGTTGACCAGGGTCTGCAGCACGGTGGTGATGATCGTCGCCCCACCGGGGGACCCGAGCGCCAGCCACGGCTCGCCGTCGCGGAGCACGATGGTCGGCGACATCGAGCTGCGCGGACGCTTGCCCGGCCCCGGCAGGTTCGGGTCGTTCCCGCCCTGGGTGTCGGTGAAGCTGAAGTCGGTCAGCTCGTTGTTGAGCAGGAACCCGCGCCCCGGGACGACGATGCCGTTGCCGCCGGTGGACTCGATGGTCAGCGTGTAGGAGACGACGTTGCCCCAGCGGTCGGCGGTGGTGAGGTGGGTGGTCGACGGGCCCTCCGGCGACGAACCGCCCGGGGTGCCGCCGTCCGCGCAGCCGGTGTAGCCGCCGTCCGGGCTGCCCGGGCCGACCGGCCGCGGCAGCACCGCGTCCGGCTCGATGAGGCAGGCGCGCTCGGCGGCGAACCCGTCCGACAGCAGCTCGGTGACCGGGACGTCCACGAAGGCCGGGTCGCCGACGTAGCGGTTGCGGTCGGCGAAGGCGATCGCGCTCGCCTCCAGGTAGTGGTGCAGCACCTGGGTGCGGTCCATCGCGGACAGGTCGAACCGCTCGAGCACGTTGAGCGCCTCACCGACGGTGGTGCCGCCGCTGGAGGGCGGCCCCATGCCGTACACCTCCAGGCCGCGGTAGTCGCTGACGGTGGGCTCGCGCTCCACCACCTCGTAGGCGGCGAGGTCGGCGGTGGTCATCAGCCCCGGTCGCACCACGCGGTCGGCAGCCGGGTCGACCGGCGGCTGCTGCACGGTCTCGACGATGTCCTCGGCGACCGGGCCGGTGGTGATGGCGTCGGCACCCTCGCGGGCGATCAGCCGGTAGGTGTCGGCCAGGTCGGGGTTGCGGAACCGGGTGCCGACCACGGGCGCCTCCCCGTCGGGCAGGAACAGCTCGCGGGTGGCGGGGAAGTCGGCGAACCGGTCGGCGTTGGACTCGGTCTGGCTGCGGAAGGTCTCGTCCACCTCGAACCCGCGGCGGGCCAGCTGGATGCTGCCGGCCAGCGCCCGGTTCATGGTGATGGTGCCCCAGCGCTCCAGCGCCTCCTCCCAGGTGGCCGGCGTCCCAGGTACACCCACCGAGAGCCCGCTGGTGACGGCCTCGGCGAACGGGATCGCGGTGCCGCCGGGGGCGAAGGTGTCCGCGCGCATCGCCGCCGGCGCCGTCTCGCGGCCGTCCAGGGTGTGCACCTCGCCGGTGGCGGCCTCGTAGAAGACGAAGAACCCGCCGCCGCCGATGCCGGCGGAGTAGGGCTCGGTGACGCCGAGGGCGGCGGCGGAGGCGACGGCGGCGTCCACGGCGTTGCCACCGCGGGCCAGCACGTCCAGCCCGATCGCGCTGGCCTCGGGGTCGACGGTGGCGACCGCGCCGCCGCTGCCCACCGCGACCGGCTGGCGCACCGGGCGGGTGCGGGCCTCGGCGTCGGGGGCGGCGACCAGGGTGGCGGCGGTGAGGCCGAGGGCCACCGGCAGCGTCCACCAGCGGGTCCGGACGGGTCGGGCTCGGGTCATCTCGTCCTCCTGAGGGTGCGCGTCCTCCGACGCTAGGCCTCCGAGGCGCTCCGGTCCAGGGGTCGGAGGGGCGCTGACGGG
>NZ_QPKK01000219.1 GCF_003344635.1 Desertihabitans aurantiacus | reverse complement strand
GTCGGCGGGCTCGCCAACGGCGCCGCCGACGCCGCCCTGACCACCGCCCTCGGACGCAGCGCGGCCCGCGCCTTCCCGCAGCGCGGCTGAGCCGACCGGGCCCGCGGCGCGGCGCCAGCCGAGCCGGTCGGCGGTCCGGCTCAGTCCTCGAACTGCTCCAGGTCGAAGGCGCGCGGGACGGCGGCGTTGATCCGGGTGCCGTCCTCGCGCTGGCTGCCCACCATCTGCGGGTGCAGGCTGAACCGCGGCAGCCGCGGGCCCTGGTCGGTCAGCGCCACCGTCGCCGGGGCGTCCGGGCCGACGTCGACCCGGGTGCCGCGGACCACGAACGAGGCCCCGCCGCCCTCCTCGACGGTGAACGACAGCGCGTCGGCGGTCAGCTCCGCCCGCACCCGGGTGCCACCGACCCGGAGCCGGAAGGTCAGCCGGCTCCAGCTGCGCGGCAGCCGCGGGTCGAAGGTGATCAGCCCGTTGTCGTCGCGCATCCCGGCGAAGCCGAACACCAGCGCGCTCCACACCCCGCCGGCCGAGGCCACGTGCACGCCGTCGGCGGTGTTGCGGTGCCGGTCGGCCAGGTCGACGAACAGCCCGGCGTAGAAGTAGCTGAGCGCGAGCTCCTGGTGGCCGACCTCGGCGGCGATGATCGACTGCACCACCGCCGACAGGGTGGAGTCACCGGTGGTGATCGGGTCGTAGTACTCGAAGTTGGCCCGCTTCTGCTCGCTGGTGAACTGCGAGCCCTGCAGGAACATCGCCAGCACCACGTCGGCCTGCTTGATCACCTGGAACCGGTAGATCACCAGCGGGTGGTAGTGCAGCAGCAGCGGGAAGTTGTCCGTGGGCGTCCGCTCCAGGTCCCACACCTCCCGCTCGAGGAAGTGCATGTCCTGGGGGTGGATGCCCATCCCCTCGTCGAAGGGGATCGACATCCCCTGGGCGCAGTCCTCCCAGGTGGCCACCTCGTCCTCGCCCAGCCGCAGCCGCGACACCAGCCGGGCGTACTCCTTGGGCCAGAACTGCTGCATGGTGCGGACGTACTCGGCGGCCTTGCGCAGGTTGAACCGGGCCATCACGTTGGTGAAGAGGTTGTCGTTGACGACGGTGGTGTACTCGTCGGGCCCGGTGACGGAGTCGATGTGGAACGAGCGGTCGCCGTTGCTGCGCCAGAACCCCAGGTCGGCCCACATCCGGGCGGTCTCGACGAGGATCTCCGCGCCCTGGTTGAGCTGGAAGGCGACGTCGCCGGTGGCGTGCAGGTAGCGGCTGACGGCGTAGGAGATGTCGGCGTCGATGTGGTACTGCGCGGTGCCGGCGGCGTAGTAGGCCGAGGCCTCCTCGCCGTTGATCGTCCGCCACGGGAACAGCGCCCCGCGCTGGGCCACCTCGGCCGCCCGTTTGCGGGCCGCGGGCAGCATCAGGTGGCGGAACCGCAACGCGTTCCGCGCCAGCCGCGGGTTGGTGTAGGTGAGGAACGGCAGCACGTACACCTCGGTGTCCCAGAAGTAGTGCCCGCTGTAGCCGAGCGCGGTGACGCCCTTGGCCGGGATGCCCGAGCCCTCCGCGCGCATCGAGGCCTGCGCCAGCTGGAAGAGGTTCCAGCGGATCGCCTGCTGCAGCTCCGGCTGGCCCTCGACCACCACGTCGGAGTCCTCCCAGAAGCGGGTCAGGGCGTCGCGGTGGTCCTTCCAGATGTTCATCAGCCCGTGCTCGGTGGCCCGGTCGAGGGTCCGCCGCACCCGGTCGGTCAGCTCGCGCACCGGGACACCGCGGGAGGTGTGGTAGGCGGCGTACTTCACCAGCCGGATCGGCTGGCCGGCGCGGGCGTTCACCCGGTAGACGACCTTGGCGGAGTCGTCGTCGGCGAAGTAGCGGTCGGTGAACTCGTTGGCGGTGTCGAGCACGTGGTGGGCGCCGACGGCGATCGTCATCCGCGACTCCGCGCACCGGTAACCCAGCATCAGCCGGCCCTTCTCGGCGTAGTGGTACTGCGGCAGCAGCACCCGCCGGTCGAAGGTGCGGCTGCGGCGGGGGTCGAAGCCCTCCCCCATCGCGGCGGCCTGCACGTGGTACTCGTCCTGGCCGTCCTGGCGGTTGAGGATCTGGCTGGAGAGCACCACCGGGGCGTCGGAGTCGAGCATGGTGATCTCCATCGTCATCACCGCCAGGTGGCGCTCGGCGAAGGAGACGCAGCGGGTGCTGGTCATCTGCACCCGCTTGCCCGAGGGGGTGCGCCACATCAGCTCGCGGCGCAGCATGCCGTCGGCGAAGTCGAGGCTGCGCTCGTAGCTCTCCAGGTCGGCTACCGAGAGCAGGATCGGCTCGTCGTCGACGTAGAGCTTGATCAGCGCGGTGTCGGGGGCGTTGACGATGGTCTGCCCGACCCGGGCCAGCCCGTAGGCCTCCTCGGCGTGGTGGATCTGGTAGGTCTCGTGGAAGCCGTTGACGAAGGTGCCGTGGCTGTGGGTGTCGCGGCCCTCCTCGGGGCAGCCGCGCATGCCGAGGTAGCCGTTCCCGACGGCGAACAGCGTCTCGGTGACGCCGAGGTCCTCGGTGGAGTAGGCCGTCTCGACCAGCCGCCACTCGTCGACCGGGAAGCGGTGGCGGTCCAACGGGTCGACCGGGTCGGGACGGACCCGCGAGCTGTGGTTGGTGGCGTCGGTGGTCGCGGTCACCGGGTCGCCTCCCCGGGGACGAGCTGGGCGAGGTCGTCGACGACGATGTCGGCGCCAGCCGCGGTGAGGGCGTCGCGGCCCGCGCCGCGGTCCACCCCGACGACGTGGCGGAAGCCGCCGGCCCGGCCGGCCTGCACCCCCGACAGCGCGTCCTCGAGCACCACCGCGGCGGTGACCGGGACGCCGAGCAGCTCGGCGGCACGTACGAAGGTGTCCGGACGCGGCTTGCCCGACAGCTGGTCACGGGCGGCGACCACGCCGTCGACCACGACGTCGAAGCGGGTGCGCAGACCGGCCCGCTCCAGCACCGGGACGGCGTTGCGCGAGGACGACACCACCGCGACCCGGACATCGGTGCCGGCCAGGTGGTCGAGCAGCGCCACCGATCCCGGGTAGGGCTGCACGCCCTCCTCGGCCAGCACGGCGGCGAAGGCGTCGTTCTTGCGGTTGCCGAGCCCGGAGACGGTCTCCCGCTCCGGGGCGTCGGTGGGGTCACCCTCGGGCAGGGTGAGACCGCGGGAGGCGAGGAAGTCACGCACACCCGAGTAGCGGGGCTTGCCGTCGACGTAGGCGAAGTAGTCCTCGTCGGTGTACGGCTCTGCGACGCCCTTCGCGCTCAGGTAGTCGTTGAACATCCGCGACCAGGCACGCATGTGCACCTCGGCCGTCGGGGTCAGCACTCCGTCGAGGTCGAACAGCGCGGCCCCGACCGAACTCCACTCCACGGTCGTCACGACTCCGAGCCTAGTGGTGCGTCCGGCGTGCTCCGCCCACCTGCTCGCCGGTCGCCGTCGGGTCGCGATCCGGTGCCTCCGGTCGCCGCGGGTGTGGCCATCGCGTCGCATCCGGATCGTCGGATCCGACGGGACAGCCACAGCCGGGACGGTCAGCCGATGTCGGCCAGCAGCCCGGGCAGCACCCGGACCTCGCCGACCGGACGGCCGTGGCCGAGCACCGGCGCGGTGCGCAGCCGGTGCAGCGCCGGGTCGTCGTGGCCGAGGGCGAGGAGCAGCTCGGCCATCAGCAGCGGGACGCCGCGCGGGCCGCCGTCGACGACCTTCAGCGCCAGCCCGCGGCCGTCGGCCAGGCCGACCGCGTACACCGCCTCCGCGCCGGCCTTGCCCACCGAGCCGGGGACCGCGCGGTGGATCGCGGCCTCCTCCCGGCGGGTGCCCGAGGTCCACTCCGGGTGCTGGCGGATGGCGTCGGCGACCGTGCGCTCGGGGCCGGCGTCCGCGGCGGCGATGCGGCCGAAGGCGCGGGCCAGCCCGGCCAGGCTGATCCCGTGCAACGGCGCACCGCAGCCGTCGACGGCGTCGGCCGCCACCTCCTCACCGGCCAGCTCGGCCACCGTCTCGCGGCAGCGCCGCTGCAGCGGGTGGGGCGGGTCCAGGTAGTCGCCGCGGGACCAGCCGTTGAGCCGGCAGGTGCGCAGCATGCCGGCGTGCTTGCCCGAGCAGTTCATCGCGATCGCCTCGCGGTGGTGGCCCTCGCGGATCCAGCGCTCGCGCTCGACCTCGTCGGAGGGGTGGTCGACGGTGTTCTGCAGCTCCGAGACCTCCAGCCCACAGCCGCCGAGGATCCGCCGGACGCCGTCGCGGTGGAAGGCCTCACCGGAGTGCGAGGCGGCCACCAGCGCGAGCAGCTCGCCCTCGACGTCCAGCCCGGCGCGGACCATGGCCACGGCCTGCAGCGGCTTGTTGCTGCTGCGCGGGAACATCGGCGCACCGACGTCACCGAGGGCGTGCTGGACCGTGCCGTCCGGGCCGGTGACCACCACCCGGGCGCGGTGCACCGACTCGGTGAACCCGTTGCGGACGACCTCGATCGCTGCCACGTCGCTGCTGCTCACCGGACGACCCTAGCGGCGCCAGCGACGCCTCCGCCCACCCTCACACCCCTTCGCGGGACGGCACACACGCTGCAGCATGGGTGCGGATGTACGAAGGTGTGTGCCGCCCGGATCGCCCCGCAGGCAGCGGTCCCCTCACACACCTCCGCGGGACGGCACACACGCTGCAGCATGGGTGCGGATGCACGAAGGTGTGTGCCGTGTGAGGGGCGGGTCGGCGGGGACGTCGATCGGCGTGGGTCAGAGGCGGGCACGGACGTGCAGCCCGACCTCGGGGTCGACCAGCACCTCCTGCGAGGCCGCCACCCCGCCGGCGATCAGCGGCGCGGTGACGTCGGTGTTGCGCTTGACCAGGCCGAGCGCGATCGGGCCGAGCTCGTGGTGGCGGGCCGAGGTGCCGACCACGCCGACGGTGCGGCCCGGCACGATGCCCTCCGGCGACGGCTCGGCCAGCGCGAGGTCGGAGCCGCGGGCCGGCAGCGTGTCGACGCTGCCGTCGAGGTGCAGCAGCACCATCCGGCGCGGCGGACGTCCCAGGTTGTGCACCCGGGCCACCGTCTCCTGGCCGCGGTAGCAGCCCTTGTCCAGGTGGACGGCCACGCCGAGCAGCCCGGCCTCGTTGGGGATGGTGCGGTGATCGGTGTCCAGGCCGATCCGCGGGACGCCGGCCGCGATCCGGCGGGCCTCGTGGGCCCAGGTGCCGGCGGGGGTGGCGCCGGCGTCCAGCTGGGTGCTGAGGAAGTGGTCGAGGTGGTCGCGGGGCACGAACGACTCGTGTCCGCCCAGGGAGTCCTGCCCGGCACGGGTGATCCGCTCCCCCGCCGGCGCCGGCCCGGCCTGCCAGACCACGGCCAGCATGTCGGTGCGGTCGGCGACCTCGACCCGCAGCATGAACCGCATCCGGTCCAGGAACTCCACCAGCGCGGGCGCGGCCCCGGGCTCGGTGTGGGCCCAGAACGTCTCGCCGTCGTCGACGCCGTAGAAGGCGTGCTCGAGGTGGCCGTTCGGCGAGAGCACCAGCCCGGTGGTGCCCACCCCGGGCGCGAGCTGCTCCAGGTGCTGGCTGGTCAGCGAGTGCAGCCAGGAGAGCCGGTCGGGGCCGGTCACCGAGATGACGCCGCGGTGGGAGAGGTCCACCATCGCGGTGCTGTCCATCGCCCGCTGCTCGCGCATCGGGTCGCCGTGGTGCCAGGCGACCCCGGCGTCGGGGCCGTCCTCGGCCAGCACGGCCGTGTCGTTCCAGCTCATCGGTGCTCCTCGGTCGCGGCGGTCGCTCAGGCGGCGGGCTGGCGCTGCAGCCGGGCCCACATGTAGGGCTGCAGCGGCTGGTCGCTGGTGGCGCGGTCGAAGGCCCACAGCAGGTCGTGCTCGACGTTGCCGTAGAGACGCTGACCGGCGGTGTAGTCGGTGCTGCTGGAGGTACGCACGACGGCGTCGGTGGTCAGCTCGATCTTGGCCCCCTCGATCTTGCCGACCCACACCTCCGACCAGCCCTCGGGCGAGCACATGACGACCTCGACCTCGCCGTTGGGCTTCGGGCGCCAGAAGCCGGTCTCCATCGAGCGGGGCTTGAGCGCCTTGCCCTCGGGATCGACCTCGAAGGTCTGGGAGAGGTAGTGCAGGTAGGGCCCGCCGTTGTGGGCGAAGTCCACCTGCTGGCCGTACTCGAACTCCCCCTCACCGGGCCACTTGCCCTTCCCGGTGCCCTCCCACCGGCCGATCATCCACGCCAGTCCCATCAGGTCGGGGTGCAGGTTGTCAGGGATCTCGAACGCCATGGGGCGAGTCTAGGACGCCGTCAGCGGGCGTCCGGGCGCTCGGCCAGCCAGAAGGCGGCGGTGCGGGCGACCAGCGGGTCCGGGTCGTCCCGCAGGGCGGTCAGCCGGGCCCGGGCCGGGGCACCGGGCAGCACGCCGAGCGCGCCGGCCAGTCGCTGCCGCGCCGGCGGGTCGG
>NZ_QPKK01000218.1 GCF_003344635.1 Desertihabitans aurantiacus | reverse complement strand
GGCCCGGGTCCGGTGGTCGACCTCGGGAGGGCCGGGCGCCGAGGGCTGGCCTGCGGGCGGGTGCACGGCGTCCTCGCCGGGGTCGCCGCTCCGGCCGGGCTGCGGGTCGTCGAGCGGGCCCCGACGGGCAGCCGGACGGCGCTGCTGCACCTCGACCTGCACCCCCTCAACGTGCTGGTCGGGGACGACGACGAGGTCAGCGCGGTGGTCGACTGGGCCAACGCCCGGGCCGGCGACCCCGCCCTCGACGTCGCCCGCACCTGGGCGCTGCTCACCGCGCACCCGACCGTCGCCGGGTGGCGCCGCTCCGCCGCGGGGGCGGCCTTCCTCGACGGCTGGGCCGAGGCGGCCGGGTTCTCCGCCCTCGGGGACGACGCCCGACGCTGGGGGCTGGAGTTCTTCCTCGCCGACCAGGCGGGCGCCCTCACCGAGGACGAGCTGGGGCCGGCCCGGCGCCTGCTGGCGGACCTGCGGCCGGGCGGCGATCCCGCCGGCTGATCCGCGGACGGGGCGGCGGCCCCGCGTCAGGACAGGTGGCGGGTGTCGGGTCCGGTGTAGGGGGCGGTGGCCGGCGGCGCCATCGGGCCCTTGATCCGACGTCCGCTGCCGCTCTCCTCCCAGGCGTGGGCGAGGATGCCGATGCTGCGCGAGAGCACGAAGAACCCCCGCGCCAGCTCCGGGGCACACCCCAGCTCGGCGTAGATCACCGCGGTGGCGCCGTCGATGTTCATCGGCACCGGACGCTCCCGACCCTCGGCCAGCGCCCCCTCCAGCGCCAGCCCGCAGGCCAGGAACCCGCCCTCGACGTCGCCGCGCGCGACGGCGTCCTCGACCAGACCCATCAGCGGGTCCCGACGGGGGTCGCGGCGGTGGAAGCGGTGGCCGAACCCCGGGACGAAGGCCCGGCGCGCCCGGTGGTCGGCGACCACCTCCCGCGCCACCTCCGTGACGTCGCGGCCGGCGTCGACCTCCGCCCGCATCGCGTGCAGCAGCGCCACGCACTGCTGGCCGGCGCCGCCGTGGGTGTCGCCGAGCATGCCGACGCCGGTGGCCACCGCGCTGTTCAGCCCCACCCCGCAGGTGGCGGCCATCCGCGCCGCGGCGATCGAGGGGGCCTGCGGGCCGTGGTCGGCCGGCGCGACCAGGGCGGCCTCCAGCAGCGCGGCCCGTCCGGGGGAGGGGAGCTCGCCGAGCACCAGCAGCGCGGCCACCTGGGCGAAGGAGGCCCGTCCGATCAGCTCCTGGACGGGGTAGCCGCGGAACTCGATGACATCGGGTTCGACCCGGCTGACCGCGGTGGCCCACCAGTCCTCGGCGCTCACCGGCGTCCCTCCCCGGCGGTCACCTCGGCGCGGGTCGGCTCCGAGGCGTCCAGCTCGGCCAGCACCTCGGCGGTGTGCGCGCCCAGTCGGGGCGGTCCGCTGCGGGGCCGCGACACCTGGCCGTCGACGCGGACGCCGTGACCCAGCACCGGCACCGGCTCGCCGTCCACCTCGACCTGCTGCACCAGCCCGCGGGCCACCACCTGCTCGGCGGCCAGCGCGTCCGCCACCGACAGCACCCGTCCGGCCGGGACGCCGACCGCGGCCAGGCGCTCCTCCCAGTCAGCGGCCGACCGGGCGGCGAGTGCCGCCTCCAGCTCGGCCCGCAGGGCGGCGCGGTGGCGTTTGCGGGTCTCCCGCTCGGCGAACCGCTCGTCGGTGACGAGGTCAGGGCGTCCCACCGCGACGCAGAGCGCGGCGAACTGCTCGGCCTTGTTGGCGGCGATGTTGATGAGCCCGTCGCCGGTGGCGAAGGTGCCCGAGGGGGCGGCGGTCATGTTCTCGTTGCCGATCGGCTCGTGCTGCACCCCGGCGATCAGCTGGTTGGAGACCACCCAGCCCATCGCGGTGATCGCGGTCTCCAGCATCGAGACGTCCAGCCGGGCGCCGACGCCGTCACGGCGGGCCCGCACCAGCGCAGCCGCGACCGCCATCGCCGCCGCCATCCCGCCCAGGGTGTCGGCCACCGGGTAGCCGGCCCGCAGCGGCCCGGTCGAGGGGTCGCCGGTGGTCGCCATCATCCCCGACAGCCCCTGGATGATCTGGTCGTAGGCCGGGCGGTCGCGCAGCGGCCCGTCCTGGCCGAACCCGCTGATCGCGCAGTAGACCAGCCGCGGGTTGATCGCCCGCAGCTCCTCCCAGCCGAAGCCGAGCCGCTCCAGCACCCCGGGTCGGAAGTTCTCGCACAGCACGTCGGCCCCGGCCACCAGCCGGCGCAGGGTGGCCCGGCCGTCCTCGGACTTGAGGTCGACCTCGATCGAGCGCTTGCCCGAGTTCTGGGCGATGAAGGAGGTGCCCATGCGGTCGGCGTTGCGGGCCGGGTCGGCGCCGAGCTGGCGGGCCAGGTCGCCCTGGCCGGGCACCTCCACCTTGACGACGTCGGCGCCGAGCAGGGCGAGCTGGTAGCAGGCGTAGGGCCCGGCCAGCACGTTGGTGAGGTCGAGGACGCGGACGCCCTCGAGGAGTGCGGGGGGAGGGGTCACGCGTCGATGCTCCTGCGGGTGCGGATCCGGTTGACGGCCGTGATGACCAGGGTGAGGGCGAGCACGGCGTAGAGGGCGATCGAGATCGGGCTGGCGACCAGCGCCGACGGGTCGCCCTCGCTGATGGTCAGCGTGCGGGTGAGCTCGGTCTCGGCGAGCGGGCCGAGGATGACCGCGATCAGCACCGGCGCGACCGGGACGTCGGCGCGGCGCATCAGCATGCCGAGCAGGCCGAAGGCGAGCAGCAGCACCACGTCGACCACCGAGCCGGAGCTGGAGTAGACCCCCATCACGCAGAACAGCGTGATGCCGGCGTAGAGGAACGGCCGCGGGATCAGCAGCAGCTTGGCCCACAGCGGCGCGAACGGCAGGTTGAGCACCAGCAGCACCACCAGACCGACGAACAGCGAGGCGATCAGCGCCCAGGCCAGCTCGCTGTCGCGCTCGAACAGCAGCGGACCCGGCTGCAGCCCGAACTGCTGGAAGGCGGCCAGCATGATCGCCGCGGTCGCCGAGGTGGGCAGGCCGAGGGTGAGCAGGGCCCCCATCGCCGTGCCGGAGGTGGCGTTGCCGGCGGCCTCGGGGGCGGCGAGCCCGCGGATGGCGCCCTGGCCGAACTCGGGCTTGCGGGAACGGCGGTCGATCCGGCGCTCGTTGCCGTAGGCGAGGAAGGTGGGGATCTCCGAGCCGCCGACCGGGATGACGCCGAACGGCAGCCCGAAGGCGGTGCCGCGCAGCCACGCGGGCAGTGCCTTGCGCAGCTCGCCGCGGCTGAGGAAGGGCCGTCCGCCGGAGCGGATCAGGGTCTCGGCCTCGGGCCGGTGGGCCAGCGAGGCGCGGTGGAACACCTCGCCCAGCGCCAGCAGCCCGACCGTCACCACCACCACGTCGATGCCGTCGAGGAAGTCCGGCACCCCGAAGGTGAACCGGGACGTCCCGGACTGGGTCTCGATGCCGACCACCGCCACCGCCAGCCCGATGACCAGCGAGGCCAGGCCCTTGACCAGGGAGTCGGCGACCACCGCGGAGGTGGCGACGAAGGCGAAGAGGGCGAGCGCGAAGAACTCCGCCGGCCCGAAGTAGGTCGCCAGCACCGCCATCGACGGCGCGAGGAAGGCCACCAGCACGGTGGCCAGCAGACCGCCGGTGAAGGCGCCCAGGGCGGCCGTCGCCAGCGCCTGCGGGGCCCGTCCGGTGAGCGCCATCTTGTGCCCCTCGAAGGTGGAGGCGATGGCGGAGGAGTTGCCGGGGGTGTTGAGCAGGATCGCCGAGATCGAGTCGCCGAACAGCCCGCCGTAGTAGATGCCGGCGAACATGATGAAGGCGCCGGTCGGGTCGAGGCTGTAGGTGACCGGCAGCAGCAGCGCGACGGCCATCGCCGAGCCGAGCCCCGGCAGCACGCCGACGGCGGTGCCGAGCAGGGCGCCGACGACCACCCAGAGCAGGTTGATCGGGCTGAACGCGGTGGCGAAGCCGTCCGCGAGCGAGGCGAGGACGTCCATTCACAGACCTCCGATGAAGCCGGTGAGCAGGGCGAGGCCGAGCAGGCCGGCGAAGACGAGCTGGATGCCGGCGGCCAGGATGATGGCGATCCCCAGCGTGCGCAGCCGGGGCCGCGCGCCGAGGGCGACGGTGACGCCGAAGAACAGCCCGGTGGCGCTGAGCAGCCAGCCCAGCGGTTCCAGGACCAGGGCGAAGACGAGCAGCAGCCCGAGCAGCAGCGCCACCCGCGGCCAGGACACCTCGCGGCTCGCGGACGCCTCGACCTCAGCGGCTGCCGGCTCCGTGACCCCAGCGGCCTGAGCTCGTCGGAGGCCCGTCTCGTCGTCGTGCGTCTCAGGCGGCCCTTCGACAGGCTCAGGGCGCTGGTGGTGGGTGGGCTCAGGGCGCTGGGGGTGAGACGGTCCGGACGTCCGGCCGAGCAGCGCCTGCACCAGCAGCACCGCGCCGACGACGTAGGCCAGCACGGTGATGCCGATCGGGAAGACGCGGGGGCCGGGCGCGTTCGCGGTCGAGGGCACCTCCATGGTCACCAGCCCGACGGTGAGCACGACCGCCACCCCGAGCACCACCAGGGCGACGGGCAGCGCGGCGGTGTCGACGTGCCGGCGGGCGGGGCCGGCGGTGGTGGCGCTCACAGCCCGAGCTCCTCGGCCAGCGCGGTGGTCCGCTCGACCTCGGCGTCGAGGAACTCCTGGTACTCCGGGCCGGTCTTCACCGCACCGATCCACTGGTTGCGCTGCAGGGCGTCCTGCCACTCCGGGGTCGCCACGGTCTCCTCCACGATCGCGGTCAGCTCGCCCACCTGCTCCTCGTCCAGCCCGCGCGGGGCGACCACGCCGCGGAAGTTCGGCAGGTAGACGTCGTAGCCGGCGTCGATGAAGGTGGGCGCGTCGATGCCGGGCTGCGGCTCGGGGGCGCTGAGGGCCAGCAGCCGCAGCGCGCCGGTCTCCACCTGGTCGGCGAACTCGACGTAGCCGCTGATGCCGACGTCGACGCTGCTGGAGAGCAGGGCGTTGACGGCCTCGCCGCCGCCGGCGAAGGGGATGTAGTTGACTGCGGCCGGGTCTGCGCCGACGTCCTGGGCCAGCAGCCCGGCGGTCAGGTGGTCGGTGCCGCCGAGGGAGCCGCCGCCGATGGCGACCGCGCCCGGGTCCTCGCGCAGCGCCGCGGCGACGTCGTCGACGCTCTGGAAGGGGGAGTCGGCCGGGACGACCATCGCCTCGTAGTCCTCGGCGAGCTCGGCCACCGGGGTGGTGTCGGCCAGCGTGAGGGCGGAGTCGTTGACGACGATGCCGCCGATCATCACCGTGCCCATCACCATCAGCACGTCGTCGCGGCCCTGCATCTGGTCCAGCTGGGAGAGCCCGATGGTGCCGCCGGCGCCGGGCACGTTGACCACCCGCGGGTTGGTCACCACGCCGTTCTCCCGCATCGCCCGCTGCAGCTCGCGGGCCACCGTGTCCCAGCCGCCGCCGGGGGCCGCGGGGACCAGCAGGGTGAGGCCGCTGCGGGCGTTGGAGATGCCGCCGGCCGCGCGGGCCTGCAGCACCGCCGCGACCAGCAGCGGCACCGCCACCACGAAGACGAGGACGGTGACCAGTCGTCGGTTCTGCACGGGACCTCCCACGGGTGCTCGCGTCGTTGCCGAGCGACGAGCCGGGGGTCGGGCCGTCGCGGGACGAGGTGCTCCCGACCCTGGCATCCGTTCCGTTTTGCTGTCAACATGTTCCGCACAGCGGTACGTGACGGAAGGTGGACGCCATGGTCGTGCTCGTCGGCACCAACGACTCCCCCGAGGGCAGGGCCGCGCTCCGCGCCGGCGCCGAGGAGGCCCGACGGCGGGGGGCGGAGCTGGTCTGGCTCAACGTCGGCCCGCGGGCCGTCGACCCGTCCTGGGTGCCCGACGGCGCCCGGGAGGTGGTGCGGCCCGAGCACCAGGACCCCGAGGCCGCACTGATCGACGCCGCCAGCTACGAGCACGCCGAGGTGCTGGTCATCGGTGTGCGGCGACGCAGCCCGGTCGGCAAGTTCCTCATGGGCTCGCTGGTGCAACGGGTCATCCTCGACTCCACGGTGCCGGTGCTGGCGGTGAAGGCCGACCCGTCCCCGTGACGACGGCGGACCGGGGCAGCGCTGACCGGGAGGGCGCGGACCGCTCACCGGAGTCGGTGCGCGCGGTCAGCCGGGCCGTCGCCGTGCTCCGCCGCTTCGACGACCCCGGACGCCGGTTAGGGCTGGCCGAGCTGGCCAGCGCCACCGGGCTGGCCAAGAGCACGCTGACCCGGCTGCTCGGGACGCTCGAGCAGGAGGGTCTGCTGGCTCGCGACCCCGACGGCGGCTACGGCCCGGGGCTGGAGCTGCTGCGCTGGGCGGGTCTCGCGGCCGAGCTGCCCCCGCTCCCGGCGGCGGTGACCGAGCGGATGGGCGCGCTGACCCGCTCGCTGGGGGAGTCCACCACCTTCTACCTGCGCCGCGGCGAGCACCGGGTGGCGCTGGCCCGGGCGGAGTCCGACCG
>NZ_QPKK01000217.1 GCF_003344635.1 Desertihabitans aurantiacus | reverse complement strand
CCGCCGACCGCGCCGTCATGGACCGGGTCGTCGAGGACATCCTCGAGGCCGACGACGACCCCGAGAGCAGCCTCATCATGCTGCGCGGGCAGGACCTGCGCGACGCCCTCGTCGACGACGGCGCGGTGCCGGAGGCCGGGCCCGACCGGCTCGCCGGGCCGTTCGCCCACGTGGTCGTCGACGAGGCGCAGGAGCTGACCGACGCCGAGTGGCAGATGCTGCTGCGCCGCTGCCCGTCGCGCAGCTTCACCGTCGTGGGCGACCGGGCCCAGGCCCGGAACGGGTTCGCCGAGTCGTGGGAGGAGCGGCTGCGGCGGGTCGGTTTCGACGACGTCCGGCGGGCCCCCCTCGGCGTCAACTACCGCACACCGCAGGAGGTGATGGCCGAGGCCGAGCCGGTGATCCGCACGGTGCTGCCCGACGCCAACGTGCCGACCTCGATCCGCAGCAGCGGACTGCCGGTGCGGCACGCCACCCCCGCCGAGCTGACCGACGTCCTCGACCGCTGGCTGGCCGAGCACCCCGAGGGCGCCGGCTGCCTGATCGGGACCGACGGCGTGGAGGTGCCGGCCCGGGCGCGGGACCGGGTGCGCGCGCTCGCGCCGGACCAGGTCAAGGGTCTGGAGTTCGACCTGGTGGTGCTGCTCGACCCGGCCTCCTTCGGCTGCGACGTGGCCGGCACGGTCGACCGCTACGTGGCGATGACCCGCGCCACCCAGCAGCTGGTGGTGGTCGAGCCCGAGCCGGTCTGACCCGGGGCCACGGCTGGGCGCCGGCTCTCGGCCCCCGGTCGTGGACGTCCGGCCCGGGGTCGGTCGTCCCGGTCGGGGGCGCCGGGGCCGGCGCCCCCGCAGATACGCTCACCGGCGTGATCGAGCGCTTCGCGGGGACGGCGACCATGGTGCTCGGCGCCCTGGTGCTCGGCGTCGTGCTGCTGCTGGTCGCGGTGGCGGCCCGCCGACGGGTCGGGACGGTGGCCGCCTTCGCCCGGTCGGGTCTGCTCTGGTCGCTGCTGGTGATCGCCCTCGTCACGCTGGTGCCGCTGGACGGCATCGACCTGGAGCGTCCGGTGGAGACGGCCCAGCAGGTGTGCTCGCTGGACTACGGCGGTCCGGCGCCGGACAGGTTCCTCTTCTTCTCCGGCGGCCAGCGGATGCTCAACACCGTCCTCTTCGTGCCCGCCGGGGCGTTCCTGGTGCTGGTCGCCACCCGCTGGCGGGCCGGCTGGCTGCTGGCGCTGCTCGGGCTGGGGGTGCTGGCCGCCTACTCCGTGGGGATCGAGATCACCCAGCTCGAGCTGTCCCGGATCGGACGCGCCTGCGACGTCACCGACATCGTCGACAACGTCCTCGGGGCGGGCCTCGGTGGTGTGCTCGGTGCCCTGCTCGCCGTCGTCCTCCGGCCGTGGCGGGAGCGACGCCGCCGTCGCTGACCTGCGGGTGCCCGCTGGGAGATCGCCCTTCGACAGGCTCAGGGCGTTGGGGTCAGGTCGAGCGCTCAGGTCACCTCGAGCGCGACCACGACGCGCACCTCAATCGAGCGCGGACCCCACCACAGCGCGCTGAGCCTGTCGAAGCGCGGGGACCTGGCCCTTCGACAGGCTCAGGGCGTTGGTGTTGCCTCGGGCGCTGGGGTCGGTTGCAGCGCGGTCAGCGGCGGGGTTCGGGGCCGGTGTAGCGGGCGAGCGGGCGGTAGATCTTGGTGCCGGCGGCCTGCTCGAGGATGTGGGCGCCCCAGCCGACCACCCGGGCGCAGGTGAAGGTGGGGGTGAACATCGAGCGCGGCAGCCCGCACTGCTCCATCACCACGCCCGCCCAGAACTCGACGTTGACATCCAGCCGGCGGCCCGGTTTCAGCTCGGCCAGGGTCGCCAGCACGGTCCGCTCGGTGGCGGCGGCGAACTCGTACAGCTCGCCCCCGCGCTCGGCGGCGATCCCGCGCAGCACCCGGGCGCGCGGGTCCTCGGTGGTGTAGACGCCGTGGCCGAAGCCCATGATCCGGCGTCCGGCGGCCACCTGCTCGCGCACCCACGGCTCCACCCGGTCCGGGGTGCCGATCTCGTCCAGGGCGTCCAGCGCCCGGTCCGGCGCCCCGCCGTGCAGCGGGCCGGTGAAGCTGCCGATCGCCCCGCACACCGCGGCCACCACGTCGGCGCCGGTGGAGGTGATCACGCGGGCGGTGAAGGTGGAGGCGTTGAAGCCGTGGTCCACCGTCAGCCCGAGGTAGGTGCCGATCGCCCGCTCCACCTCCGCCGTCGGCGTCTCCCCGGTGACCATCCGCAGCCAGTTCGCCCCGGCGGACAGCCCTGGGTCCGGCGCCACCGGGTCCAGCCCCTGCCGGGTGCGGTGCAGGGCGGCCAGCAGCGTCGGCACCACCGCGGCCACCCGCAGCACGTCGGCGCGCACGGACGCCCGGTCCGCGCCCCACACCGGGGCGAAACCCTCGACCGCCCCGAGCTGGGACAGGCAGGTGCGCAGCCTGGGCATCAGGTCGCGCTCCTGCCCGGACCCGGCCACCACCGGCACCAGCTCGGCCAGCTCCGGCGGCAGCGCCCGGAGCGGGGCGACCTCGGCGGTGAAGGCGTCCAGCTCGGCCGGGTCGGGCAGGTGGCCGTCCACCAGCAGGTGCCAGATCTCCTCGAAGCCCCGCTCGCCGGCCAGCCGGGCGGCGTCGTGCTCGCGGTAGTGGAAGAAGCCCTCGGCGCCGCGCACCTCGCCGATCTCGGTGTCGGCCACCACGACGCCCTTGAGCCCGGGCGGGGCGATCAGTGTCTCGGTCATGCCGTCAGCGTCCGCCCAGGTTGATCCGTGGTCAACGTTGACCGGATCAACGTCGACGGATGGCCGCGCGGTGGCAGCATGAGCCCCGTGGACGCTCTGCGGATCGACGGCGTGGACCACCTCAGCGCCGAGCAGGTGGCCCGGCGGCTGGGCGTGAAGGTGCAGACCGTCTACGCCTACGCCAGCCGCGGCGTGCTGCGCCGACGCCGCCTGCCGGGACGCCGGGAGAGCTACTTCCCACTCGCGGAGGTGGAGGCGCTGACGTCCGGCGGCGGCACCCGGCGCCGTCCGCCCGGGCTGAGCGAGGACGTCCGCACCGCGCTGACCCTGGTCGAGCACGACCGGTTGAGCTACCGCGGGTACGACGTGGTCCGGCTGGCCCGGGAGTCCACCTTCGCCGAGGTGGTCGCGCTGCTCTGGGGCGTCGAGCCCCGGTTCGAGACCGATACCCAGACGGTGGACGCCGTCCGCCGGGCGCTGGCCCTGCTGCCGGGCACCGCCACGCTGGCCGACCGCGTCCGGGTGCTGCTCAGCGTGCTGGCCGCCGACAGCCCCGACCGCCACGACCTCGACCCGTCGGTCGTCACCGCCGCGGTGGGACGGGTGATGGCGACCAGCGTCGCCTGCCTCGTGCCGGGCCCGGGAGGCACCCCGCACGCACCTCCGCGCGACCGCACCCATGCTGCAACCGGTGTGCCGCCGCACGAGGGTGTGTGCCGGCCCCCGGTGGACCCGCCCGGCAGCGACCTGCCCGCCGCGCTGGCCGCCGCCCTCGGGGTCTCCGACACCCGTTGGGTCGAGCAGGCCTGCATCCTGCTGGCCGACCACGACATGGCCGGCTCCACCACCGCCGCCCGGGTGGCGGCCAGCGTCCGCGCCGACCCCTTCGGCGCCCTCACCGCCGCACTCGCCGCCTTCGACAGCCCGCTGCACGGGACGGCCGGACGCCGGGTGCACGCGCTGCTCGGCGGGCTGCTCGACGACCCGGCCGGCACGCTGGCGCACTGCCTGCACGCCGAGGCCGTGCCGGGTTTCGGCCACGTCGTCTACGAGACGCTGGACCCGCGGGCCGAGCTGCTGGTCGAGCACCTCGCCCGCACCGTGGACCACCCGCTGCTGGCCGCCACCGAGCGGCTCAGCGACCGGCTCTGGCAGCGCCGCGGCCTGCCGCGCACGGTCGACCTCGCCCTCGCCCTCGGCGCCCACCTGCTCGGCGGGGACGCCGACCTGCCCGAGACGATCTTCCTGCACGCCCGGATGGCCGGCTGGACCGCCCACGTGCTCGAGGAGTACGCCGAGCCGGCGCTGCGGTTCCGGCTCCGCGGCGTCTACACCGGCCCCCGCCCCACCTGACCCTTCGCACCCCGGGGGCTGTGACGCACCTGACGCGGCGGCCCGGAATCGGCGTCCGGGACGGGCGGTTGCCGCTGGTCGTGAGCGCACTCTTCGAGCCCCTGACCCTGCGCGGACTGACGGTCCGCAACCGCATCTGGCTGGCCCCGATGTGCCAGTACTCGGTGGAGGCCGAGGACGGCGTGCCGACCGACTGGCACCTCGTCCACCTCGGCGCCCGCGCCACCGGCGGGTTCGGTCTCATCCTCACCGAGGCCACCGCGGTCACCCCGGAGGGGCGGATCAGCCCCCAGGACACCGGGCTGTGGGACGACCGGCAGCGCGACGCCTGGCGCCGGGTCGTCGACTTCGTGCACGAGCAGGGCGCGGCGATCGGCGTCCAGCTGGCCCACGCCGGGCGCAAGGCCTCGACCTACCGTGGCTTCGCCGGCGAGCCCACCGGCAGCGTCCCTGCCACCGAGGGCGGCTGGACCACCGGCTCGGCCACCGACCAGCCCTTCCCCGGCTACACCGCCCCGAAGGCGCTGGGCACCGACGAGCTCACCGAGGTGGTGACCGCCTTCGCCGACGCCGCCCGCCGCGCCGACCAGGCCGGTTTCGACACCGTCGAGGTGCACGCCGCCCACGGCTACCTGCTGCACCAGTTCCTCAGCCCGCTGACCAACACCCGCACCGACGGCTACGGCGGCGACCTGGCCGGCCGCAGCCGGCTGCTGCTGGAGGTGGTCGACGCCGTCCGCGCCGTCTGGCCTACCGACAAGCCGGTGCTGGTGCGCCTGTCGGCCACCGACTGGACCGAGGGCGGCTGGGACGCCGAGCAGACCGTCGCCGTCTCCCGGCAGCTGCGCCAGCGCGGGGTCGACCTGGTCGACGTGTCCAGCGGCGGCAACGTGCTCGCCGACATCCCCGTCGGCCCGGGCTACCAGGTGCCCTTCGCCCGCCAGGTGCGCGAGCAGGCCGAGGTGGCCAGCGGCGCGGTCGGGCTCATCACCACCCCGGCCCAGGCCGAGCAGGTGCTCACCGACGGCGACGCCGACGTCGTGCTGCTGGCCCGGGTCGCGCTGCGCGAGCCGTCCTGGCCGCTGCGGGCCGCCGCGGAGCTGGGGGTGCCGTGGCGCGAGGCCGGCTACCCCGAGCCGTACGCGCGCGGGCACTGGGAGGACGTGCCCGCCAACGCCTGAGCCACCGGAGGGTCCGCTGCCCCGGCGGTCGGCTCAGCCCCAGAGCCGGTCGGCGAGGTCGGTGTAGTAGCCCCAGTCCTGGGTGGTGAGGTCGTGGCCGCCGCGGCGGATGTGGTACTGCCGCGGCAGGACGCGTAGCGGGTCGTCCAGGGCCGGCATGGCGTCGGTGGGGATCGGCTCGCCGCCGAACAGGGCGTACACCGGGGAGGCGTGGGCCAGGGAGAGGAACTCCCCGCGCGGGTCGGCCCACAGGTCCTCGTCGGCGCTGCCGACGGCGACCGCGCGCGGGGCCAGCAGCGCGATCAGCTCGTGCTGGTCGACCGGCAGCTCGTCCTCGGCCCCGTTGAAGCGCTGGAAGCCGCGGCAGAACCAGTGCGGGAACGTGGTGTTGACCTCGGCCACCGTCTCGCCGAAGATCCGTCGGCTCAGCGCCGCACCGCCGGCACCGGAGTCGTTGGAGACGACCAGGGCGAACCGCTCGTCCTCCGCGCCCGCCCAGAGCGCCGCCTTGCCGCCGCGGGAGTGCCCGACCACGGCGACCCGGGTGGCGTCGAGGTCGTCGTCGGTCTCGACGTAGTCGAGCGCGCGGCTGCCGCCCCAGCCCCAGGCCGAGAGCGCCGCCCAGGCGTCGGCCGGACGGGTGCGCCCCTCGCGCTCGAACAGCCCGATCACGCCGTCGGTGAAGGTGGCGGGGTCGTCGGGGGCGAGGTCGCGGACCTGCAGGGCGGCGATGGCGTAGCCGCGGGCCACCACCTGCTCGGCCGGCCAGAACGGGGAGATCGTCGCGCGGGTGGGGTCGGTGTTCTCCGGGCCGCGGTTGTTGAGCAGCAGGAACACCGGCGCCGGACCCGCGACGGCGTTGGGCACGAAGAGGACGACCTCGAACGCGTGCGTGCGGCCGCCGTGGTCGGTGCTGATCCGCACCCGCTTGAGGGTGGCGGCGCCGTCCATCGCCGAGGGGTCCTCCTCGAGCACGCGGAACCGGTGCCGGGCGTGGGAGGCGGCGGCCGGCCGGCGTCCGTAGACGTGTCCGCGGAAGAGCTCGAGCAGCTCGGCCCGACGTGCGGGCCACTCACCGGCGGAGGTGACGCGGCGGCCGTCCAGCCTCCGCAGCGGGTCGGGCAGCGTGTAGGGCGGCACGTCCGCCTCGTCGTAGATGAACCCGGGCCGCTCGGCCTCGTTGCGGGCCACCACGGCCGGGTCGGCCTGCCAGCCGTGCCCGTCGGCGCGGGCCGGCGGCGCGCCGGCGGCGCCGAACGCGGCCAGCCCGGCGAC
>NZ_QPKK01000216.1 GCF_003344635.1 Desertihabitans aurantiacus | reverse complement strand
CGGGCGAGCTCGCCGGCCACCGTGCTGCGGGCCGTCCCGCCCGCCGGCAGCTCCGGCGACCACAGCGGCACGGTCTCCGCGCCGGCGACGGCCCGGGCCACCCGGTTGAGCCCGCGCACCACCGGGCTGGGGGAGGCGTCGGCCACCGACAGCGCGGTCGAGCCGAGGCGTCCCACCGTGTCCCAGTGGCGGGCGGCGGTGCGCCAGGCGGCCCGCTCGGGGACGGGGTGGTCGTCGGCGCGGAGCCGCTTGACCAGGTCGCCGGTGTTGATGAGAACCGGGCAGGCGGTCTGGCACATCCCGTCGGCCGCGCAGGTCTGCACCGCGTCGTAGGTGTACTGGTCGTCGAGCTCGGCGACCAGCTCCTCGTCCCCGGCCGCCCGGGCGCGGGCCCGCGCCCGGCGGACCACGATCCGCTGCCGCGGGGTGGTGGTGAGGTCGCGGGAGGGGCAGACCGGCTCGCAGTAGCCGCACTCCACGCAGCGGTCGACCTCCTCCTCCACCGTCGGCGTCACCTTGATGTGACGCAGGTGCACCTCGTCGTCGTCGGTGAGCAGGACCCCGGGGTTGAGGGTGCCGGCCGGGTCGAGCAGCCGCTTGGTCTCGCGCATCACCTCGTACAGCTCGTCGCCGAACTGGCGCCGCACGAACGGGGCCATCACCCGTCCGGTGCCGTGCTCGGCCTTGAGCGTGCCGCCGTGGCCGAGCACCAGGTCGACCATCGCCTCGGTGAAGGCGGCGTAGCGGCGCAGCGGCTCGGGCTCGGCGAAGCGGTCGGTGATCATGAAGTGGACGTTGCCGTCGCGGGCGTGGCCGAAGATCACCGAGTCGCCGTAGCGGTACTCCTCGAACAGCCCGGTCAGCGCGGTGCAGGTCTCGGCCAGGGCCGGCACCGGGACGGCGATGTCCTCCAGCAGCGCGGTGGTGCCCGAGGGACGCGCCCAGGAGACCGCGGTGAACAGGCCCTTGCGCAGCTTCCACAGCCCGGCCCGGGCGCGGGCGTCGGTGGTCAGCGGGGCCGGGCCGGCGAGCGGCAGGTCGGCCAGCACCGGGGCGGCGTCGGCGGTGAGCGCGGCGAGCTGGTCGGGGTCGTCGGCCTGGTACTCCAGCAGCAGGGCGGCCTGCCGGTCGACGTCCAGGGCGGCCAGCTCGGGCGGCACCTCGGCCAGCGACTGGCCGACCCGCAGCGAGACGGCGTCCATCAGCTCCAGCGTCGCCGCGCCGCTGCCGACCAGCGCGGGCAGCGAGCGGTTCGCGGTGGCGAGGTCGTCGAAGACCAGCAGCGCCGACGCCGCGTGCGGGCGCAGCGGGACCGTGCGGAAGGTGGCCTCGGCGACGAACCCGAGCGTGCCCTCGCTGCCGACCAGCAGCCGGGTGAGCAGCTCCGGCACGGTGTCGGCGTCGACGAAGGAGTTGAGCCCGTAGCCCATGGTGTTCTTCATCGCGTACTGCTGCTCGATGGTGGCCAGCGAGGACGGGTTCGCGCGCACCCGGTCGCGCAGCCGCAGCAGGCCGGCGTGCAGCTCCGGCTCGCGGGCGCGGAGCAACGCATCGGCGTCCGGGGCGCCGGTGTCGACGACCGTGCCCGAGGCCAGCACCACCACCAGCGACTCCAGGGTGCGGTAGCTGTTCTCGGTGGTGCCGCAGGCCATGCCGGAGGAGTTGTCGGCGATGACGCCGCCGACGGTGCAGGCGATCTCGCTGGCGGGGTCGGGGCCGAACTTGCGCCCGTAGGCGGCCAGGTGGGCGTTGAGCCGACGGACCGTGACCCCCGGCTGGACCCGGACCCGGGCGCCGCCGTCGAGCACGGTGAGGTCGGTGAAGTGCTTGCGGACGTCGACCAGCACCCCGTCGGTGACGCCCTGCCCGGACAGGCTGGTGCCGCCGCTGCGCAGGGTCACCGGGACCCCGGTGCGGGCGCTGGTGCGGAACAGCGCACCCACCTCGGCGGCGTCGCGGGCCACCACGACGGCCTGCGGGGTGAGCTGGAAGTGCGAGGCGTCCGGGCCGAGGGCGTGGACGTCCAGGGCCCGGGAGCGGATCCGCGCCGGTTCGGTGACGGCGCCGGCCAGCTCGGCCAGCAGCGTCTCCCGGGTCGCCGTCGTCCCCGCTCCTGCCGTCCCCTCCACCGTCGCACGCACGACCCCGACCCTAACCGCGCCCACCCGTGCCGGCGGCACCGAGGAGCCCGGCTCCGGCGCCGGTCCTGGGGCGGGTCCGCTCAGCGGACGTGGTCCCAGCGGGTCGGGTCGTCCTCCAGCGAGACCCGGTCCCAGCCGCCGTGGTCGGCTGCGGCCTCGTAGGTGCTCTGCAGGAAGTCCAGCACGGTCCGGTCCGGGTCGGCCGACGTCCGCACCGCCTCGTAGGGCAGCAGGAACTGGCGCAGCGCGCTGTCGTAGTAGGCGGCCTCCGGGCGCACCGGGTGCTCGGCGAACCCGGCGGGCTCGGGGTAGGCGTAGGCGTAGAACGCGCCCTCCTCACCGCCGCCGGGCCAGAAGCCGCAGCTGCTCAGCTCGCGGGAGTAGCCCTCGACCATCACCCAGTCCCCGCAGTTGGGCGCCCCGCCGGGGTGCTCGGGGGCGGGCCGGCCGGAGAAGCGGGTGCAGGCCAGGTCGAAGGAGCCCCAGAAGAAGTGCACGGGGCTGACCTTGCCGACGAAGTGGGAGCGGAACTCGTTGATCAGCCGGTCGGCCTGCACCAGCTGGCGCCAGAACGCCTGGACCGCGTCGGGATCGTAGGAGGCGTGCTCGTGGTCCTCGGCGAAGGGGATGGCCGGGTGCACCTCGTTGGGGAGTGCCGAGATCTCGGCCTCGACGCCCAGCTCGCGCAGCGCCTGCAGCGTCTCGGCGTGGAACCGGGCCACCGACTTCGGCTCGAGCCGGACGCTGCGGGTGCCGCCGTCGCTGGTGCGGATCCGCAGCTGGTGGTCGACGAAGTCGAGCTCGAGGTCGACCAGCCGCTCCCCCGCGGCGATGCTGCCGGTGGTCAGCCCGCGCGGGTTCACGTACAGCGTGACCTGCCACCAGTGGTTGAGCAGCGGTGCGTGGGCCATGCGGATCTTGCCGACCACCTGGGTCCACATGTGCAGAGTGTCGCGGGTCGCGGTCCAGTCCTCGACCCGCAGCGCGGGCCAGGTCGGGGAGGTGGTCGTGACGTCGGTGGTGGTCATGGGTCTCCTCGGCCGGCCGTGCGGGACGGCCACACCCTCGCAGCATTCACGTGAATGTTCAACCATTTGGTGGACGGGGAACGCCGCGGGACGGGCGACCCCAGCGCGCCCGGGTGGTGGCGCGCCGGGGCCGTCGGGTCAGCCGCGGGGCGGGACCGTCAGGGTGAAGGTGCCGTCGGCGCGGTCGTCCCAGCTGGTGGTGTAGGCGGCCAGGTAGTCGTCGAGGTAGGGCGAGCGGGCACCGTCGGTGGGCTCGTCGTCGGTGTTCTGCAGGTCGAGCTCGAGCCGGGCGCGGGTGACGGTGATCGTCTCCCCCGACGGGGTGTCGGCCCACGACCACGAGGTGTTGGTGCCGATGCCGACGGCGAGCTGGTGGCCCTTCCGGAGGGTCCAGTCGGTCGACTTGAGGTCGAAGGCGACCGAGCCGTCCTCGACCAGCGACATCTGCTCGTCGAACATCACCGCGGTGCCGTCGGGGGCGACGTCCCACAGCCGCACCAGCACGTTGCCGCTGCCCTCGACGTCCAGCAGCACCCGCGGGGTGCCGGTGACCCGGGTGTCGACGCGGACCGGGCGCGACCAGGTCTGGTAGCCGTCGGCGTCCTCGGTGCTGCGCGGACCGCGGGCGACCCGGCTCTGCACCACCGGGTCGGGGGCGTTCTCCATGTCCCACGCCGTGTCCGCGCCGGCCGCCGCCAGCCGGGCGTCGCTCGCGCCGCCGTCGTCGACGTAGTCGTCGCGCTGCAGGCGGACCGTGGTGGAGCGCGTCACCACCGGCCAGGTGTCCTCGGCCCGCCACTGCCCGGTGTTGTCCTCGACCACGAACGCCGGGTCCTCGACCTCGGGCTCGACGTCCTTGAGGTGCTCGTCGTAGAAGCGCAGCACCTCCTCGAACCAGCCCTCACGCCCCATCCGCAGGACGCCGTCGGGGCCGCGGTCGTTGCCACGCACGTGCTCCCACTGGCCGAGCCAGCCGCGCTGCTCGCCGTCGTGGTTCTCCAGGTAGGCCTGCATGTCCTCGGGCTTGGTGTTCGGCTCGATGAAGCCCTGGGTGACGAAGACCGGCACCTCAGAGCCCTCGGCCTGGGCGGCCAGGTCGCGGGCCTGCCAGTAGGCCGACTCCTCGTCGGGGTCCTGGGTGTCGCTGAGGTTGTCGGCGAAGCACTCGGGGTGCGACCGCTCGTAGGCGGCGTTGGCCCGGTACCGCTCGGAGTCGTCGGCCATCCCCTGGATGGAGGCGATCGAGTTGTAGGCGCGCGGCGTGCCGAGGTAGTTGGGCCGGCGCACACCGTTGGAGAAGAGGTAGTTGTACATGTCCCAGACCGGCTCCTGGGCCACCACGGCGTCCAGGCCCTCGGGCTCGAGGTTGGCCCCGACCAGCCCGGTGGAGGCGTCGTAGGACTTGCCGTACAGCCCCACCCGCCCGTTCGACCACGGCTGGCTGGCGGCCCATTCCACAGCCGCCTCGACGTCGGCCTGCTCACCGGGGCCGACCCAGTCCAGGCAGCCGGTGCTGCCGCCGAAGCCGCGCAGGTCGACCATCACGAAGGTGTAGCCCTCGGCCATCAGGTCCGCGCCCTCGACGAGGTCGAAGAAGCGCTCGGACGGGCCGGTGTGCTCGAAGCCGTCGTCACCGGTCTGGCCGGCGTGGGCGAAGTAGGGCCCGACCGACAGGATCACCGGCGTCTCGGCGTCGGCGGGCAGGTCGGCCGGGCGCAGCACGTCGGCGTGCAGCTCGACGCCGTCGGTCGACGGCAGGTAGTGCTCGGTCCAGGCCGCGCCCTCCGGCACCCGCGGGTTCTCCTCGGAGGTGACGGGGTCGTCGGGGGTGGGGATCGGGGCGGCCGTGGCGGGGGCCGGCACCAGGGTGGCGCCGACCAGCGCCGCGCCGGCCAGCACCGGCAGCAGGGGACGGAGGTTCATCGGGTGCTCCTGGGGTGAGGAGGTGGTGGGGTGCCGACAGGCTAAGCCCGACCACCGACACCGCGACAGGGGTCGGAGGTCCTCCGACCGGCCCACCGCCCGCCGAGAGGAACGGTCGAGGGCGTCCGCGCACCGTCCGACCCCTGGCTCGTTCCGCTCACCGACCGGGCGGCTGCCACCAGGGTCGGGGCCCGGACCGTCGACGATGGGACCACGGCCCCATGGGCGGCCGGGGCGGCGCTCCTAGGCTGTGGGCCGGTGGCCGCGGCGTGCGGCCGGGACGGTTCAGGAGGCGCGGGTGCAGGAGAGGGGCGTGAGCCAGCTCGGCGTCTACCACCCGCTGCAGGCCCCACGGGAGCCGGCACCGGAGAACGCGTGGTCGCGTGACGCCGTGATCACGCTGGTGTTCGTGCTGTTCGCCTACGTCACCGGGGTCGGCTTCGGCCTCGGCGCCGGGTTGCTCTCGATGCTGATCGCGCTGCCGCTGGTGTTCCGTCGGCACTACCCGATGCTGATGCTCTACGGCAGCACCTTCGGCGCGCTGGTGCAGCTCCTGCTGCCGAACATCCAGGCCAGCGTCGTGGTGGTGCCGTTCGTGGTCTACAACGTGGCCCGCTGGGTGGCACCGCCCGCGGCTGCCCGACTGTCGGTGATCGTCGGGCTGATCGGCTCGATCCTCGGCCCGGCCCGCTGGACCACCGACGACTCCTACTACGGCGGGCCGTCGCTGCTGGCCGTCTACGCCTTCACCTGCCTGGTCTGCGTGCTCGCCGCCTACGTGTTCGGACGCCGCCGGCACGAGTCGATCCGGTCGGTCGACGAGCGGCGCCAGGCCGAGGAGACCACGCTGCGGATGCAGCTGGCCGCCAGCGAGCAGCGGGCCCGGGCCGCCGAGGTGAACGAGCGCAACCGGATCGCCCGGGAGCTGCACGACATCGTCGCCCACTCGCTGTCGGTGATCGTCGTCCAGGCCGAGGGCGGACGCGCGCTGGCGGCCAAGAAGCCCGAGCTGGCCGGCGACGTCCTCGACACCATCGCCGAGACCTCCCGGGACGCGCTCACCGAGATGCGTCGGATCGTCGGCGTGCTGCGGCACGGCCCCGACAACGCCCCCGCCGACTGGAAGCCCGCCCCCGGGCTGGGCGACCTGGCCGACCTGGTCCAGCGGACGTCGGACCGGGCGACCCTGGAGGTCCGCGGCACGTTGCCGCAGGTCAGCCAGACCGTCGGGCTGACGGTCTACCGGGTCGTGCAGGAGGCGCTGACCAACATGCTCAAGCACGCCGGGCCGGACGCCCGCGCCCGGGTGCTGCTCGACTGCACCTCCCCGTCGGCGGTCGAGCTGGTGGTCCGCGACGACGGCGTCGGCGCCCGGGCCGGCACGGACGGCCGCGGCCACGGCCTGCGCGGCATGCACGAGCGGGTCCACCTGGTCGGCGGCCAGGTGCGCACCGGGCCGCACCCCGAGGGCGGGTTCGAGGTCCGCGCCCGCTTCCCGCTCG
>NZ_QPKK01000215.1 GCF_003344635.1 Desertihabitans aurantiacus | reverse complement strand
GAGCTCCCGGCCCCCCTCGCGGACCGGCCGCGCCGGCGTCGCCGGGGCCGTCACCGGGTGCTCCCCGCGGGATCGGGCGCCGGCTCGGACACCGGGTCGGGCGCCGGGTCGGGGGCGCTGCTGCGGGTGGCCGAGCCCACCGGCACCGGCTCACCGGGGTGCTCGGCGGCCCAGAAGCAGGCGGAGTGGCGCAGCTCGGTGCCGACGACCGGTGGCGCCTGGGTCCGGCACTGCGCCATCACCAGCTCGCAGCGGGGGTGGAACCGGCACCCGCTCGGCGGGTCGGCCAGGCTCGGCGGCGCACCGGGGATGCCCGTGACCCGCAGGGTCCGGTAGCGCGGCTCGGGCACCAGCACCGAGGCCAGCAGCGCGGCCGAGTAGGGGTGGCGCGGCCGCTCGGCGAGGTCGGCGGCGTCGGCCACCTCCACCACCTTGCCCGCGTACATCACCGCGATCCGGTCGCTCACCGCCCGCAGCACCGGCAGGTCGTGGGTGATGAAGATGACCCCGCCCATGATCCCCGCCGACAGCATCTCCTTGAGCATGTCCATCAGCGCCCGCTGGGACGAGACGTCAAGGGCGGAGGTCGGCTCGTCGGCGATCAGCAGCCGCGGGTTCAGCAGCGTCGAGATGACCGTCACCACCCGCTGCTTCATACCCCCCGACAGCTGGTGGGGGTAGGCGTCCAGCACCCGCGGCGGCAGCCCCAGGTCGGTGAGCCGCTCCCGCACCCGGTCCATCGACTCGGCGTAGCGGGCGCGCCGGTCATGGGCCCGGATGACGTCGAAGCAGAGCTCGCGGACCCGCATCGTCGGGCTGATCGAGTTCATCGCGCCCTGCGGCAGCAAGGAGACCACCGATCCGCGCCAGGTCCGCGGGATCCGGGCCGAGGCGCCGAAATCCTGCCGCTTGCCCTCGACGTCCAGCTCACCGGACTCGACCTCCAGCGGGGCCCGGACGTTGAGGGAGAGGACCGCGCCCAGGGTGGACTTGCCGGAGCCGGACTCCCCCGCCACCCCGAGCACCTCGCCCTCGTCGACGTGCAGTGTCACGTCGTCCACGGCACGCACCAGCCGGCCGTCGGGGGTGCGGTAGGCGGCGCGCAGGTTCCGGGCGTCGAGCAACCTCGTCATCGTGCGGCTCCTCCGGGACGGGCGACCGGGTCGGCGACGGTCGGCGTGACCAGCCCCTCGGCCCGGCCGCGACGACGCGCCCGGCGACCCTTGCGCAGACGCGGGTTGAACAGCTCGTCGCCGGCGGAGTTCAGCAGCAGCAGCGAGAACGAGATGAGGGTGAGCACGATCGTCGGGGGCAGGAAGGCCCACAGCGCGCCCACCCGCACCGAGCCCCAGACCTGGGCCCAGTAGAGCATCGTGCCGATGGAGGTGCTGCCCGAGGGGCCCAGCCCGAGCAGGCTCAGCGTCGCCTCGGCCAGGATCGCCCCCGAGCACTGCAGCACGAAAGCCATCACCACGTAGCTCAGCAGGTAGGGCAGCACGTCCCAGCCGAGGATGCTGACCCAGCGCGCCCCCGACAGCCGGGCCACCTCGATGTGCTCGCGGGCGCGGATGCTGCTGGACTGCGCCCGGACGGCCCGGGCCAGCCACGGCCAGGCGGTCACCCCGATGATCACCGCCAGCGCCACCGACGACCTCGACCCCAGCGCCACACCGAGCAGGATGATCACCACGATCGTGGGGATCGCCAGCGCGATGTTGGTGACGGCGTTGATGATGTCGTCGACCAGCCCGCCCTGGAAGCCGGCGATGAGCCCGAGCACGAGCCCGATCACGGTCGCGATCGCCCCGGCCAGCAGCCCGACCAGCAGCGAGGTGCGCAGCCCGTGCACCAGGTTGGCCAGCACGCTCTGGCCCTGGTTGTCGGTGCCGAGCACCAGCGCGAGGCTCTCGGTGCTGGGCCGGTCGTAGAGCCCGCCGATCACCTCGCGGGGGCCGGTGGCGACCACCAGCGGTCCGAGGACGGCCACCAGCACCAGCAGCACGATCATGGTCGAGGCCACCCAGAACCGGGGGCTGAGGTTGGCACCCCTCATCAGCGGTCTCCTCCCTGTGCCGCGCGGATGCGCGGGTCGATCAGGCCGTTGAGCACGTCCACCAGGAAGTTGGCCACCAGCACCGCGATGGTGATGAGCAGCACGATCGCCTGGATCACCGGGTAGTCGTTGGCGCTGATCGCGGTGAACAGCAGCGTGCCCAGGCCCGGGTAGTTGAACACCAGCTCGGTGACCAGGGCGCCGCCGATCATCGCCCCGATCGACAGCGCCAGCCCGGTCAGCTGGGGCAGCATCGCGTTGCGGAAGATGTAGCGGGTGATCCGGTTGTCGCTGATGCCCAGGCCGCGGGCGTAGTTGACGTAGTCCGAGCCCAGCTCGTAGATCGCCATCGAGCGCATCCCGACCGCCTGCCCGCCGATGAAGACGACCACCAGCGACCAGAACGGCAGCCAGAAGTAGGTGATCGCGTCGCCGAAGAAGGCCAGCGTGGCCTCCGGGGAGAGCCCGAAGGAGTAGCCACCGCCGGCAGGCAGCGCCTGCATACGCACCGCCACCACGAAGAGCAGGATGATCGCCAGGCAGTAGTACGGCACCGAGGTGGCGAAGATCGAGCCGAGGAAGGCCCCCTTGTCGAACCAGCCGCCGCGGAAGGCCGCGATCGCCCCGAGCGCGTTGCCGACCACCCAGCCGACGATGATGGCCGGCAGCTGGATGGCCACGCTCCAGGGCAGGGCCTGGGCGATCATCGAGTTCACCGAGGCCGGGTACTGGGCGAAGGAGGTGCCCAGGTCGCCCTGCAGCACGTTCTGGACGAAGACCAGGAACTGCTGCCAGATCGGCTGGTCGAGCCCGAACTCGCGCATGTAGTTGTCGTAGATCGCCTCGACCTGCTCACCGCTACCGCCTCCGCCCCGGGTCATCTGGGCGACGATGGCGTCCACCGGGTTGCCGGGCACCAGACGCACCAGCACGAAGACGAGCAGCATCGCCGCGAGGAAGGTGACCAGCAGCCAGAGGGTCCTGCGCAGCAGGTAGCGGGCGAGTGGTGGCATCGGAGTCCTCCCGTCCGGGCGTCAGGCCTGGGCCTTCTCCAGCTGGAACAACCACTGGATGCCGGCGCCCTGCCACATCGGCGGGGCGTAGGGGTTGTCGCTGGTCGGGAAGTTGGTCCAGGTGCTGCTGTTGAACTCGTAGAACTCCAGCGGGCGGTACATCAGCGGCACCACCGGGACGTCGGCGCGCACGATCGCGTCCAGCTCGGCGTAGGCCGCGGCCGTGGCGGCCTCGTCGGTGCCCGCACCGGCGGTGTCGAGCAGCGCCCCCACCTCCTCGTTGTGGTAGCGCCCGTAGTTGCGGTAGGCCTGCTCGCCGACGTCGGGCAGCCCGCGGCTGTCCAGGGCGTCGCGGAACCGGGCCCACGGGCTCGCCGGCGACACCCCCGCGTAGGTGTTCATGCAGAGGTCGAAGTCGCCGTTCTGCTCGGCCTGGGTGACCTGCGGCGCCTGCGGGAACTCGGTCTGGATCCCGATCCCGGCCGCGGTGGCGTTGTTGGCCACGATCTCCAGCGCGGTGTTCCAGTCGCTCCACCCGCTGGGGCAGATCACCTTCCAGCCGCCGAGCTTGGTGCCGTCGGGCAGCACGTAGATGCCGTCGTCGCCCTTCTCCGCGCCGAGCTCGTCCTCCAGGATCGCCCGGGCCCGCTCCGGGTCGTGGGTCCAGCCCTCGGACTCCACCGCGGCCTGGTCGAAGTAGGCGCTCTCGAAGCCGGTGGGCAGCACCAGCGAGGCGCTGACGGTGTCGGAGTAGCTCGACATCGCCGTCTGGGCGATGTTGGCGAAGTCGATGGAGTAGGCGATGGCCCGGCGCACCTGGGGGTTGTCCAGGCCGGGCTTGGTGGTGTTGAAGATCAGCAGCGGGATGTTGCCCGGCAGGTGGTACGGGGCCTCCTTCAGCCAGGTGCCGACCGGGCGCTGCTGGTCCTCCCACATCTTCCAGATCTGGGAGGTGAACTGCTGGCTGGCGTCGATCTCGCCGCTGGCCAGCTTGAGGTCGCCGTCCTGGTTGGCCTTGAAGATGGGGTGGTTGATCGCGGTCATCGGCGGGGTGCCGAAGGCGGCGGCGCCCCAGTAGCCGTCGTGGCGGGTCAGCGCGATCTGCTGCTGGTCGGAGTGGTCGAGCAGGAACGGCCCGGAGCCGACCGGGTCCATGTTGGTCTGCTCCAGCAGCGAGCCGTCCTCGGCGAACCCCTCCCACAGGTGCTGGGGCAGGATGTAGGTCTCGGCGATGGCGGCCCGGATGTTGCCCGGGTTGAAGGGCTCCTCCTTGGCGGTGAACACCACGGTGCGCGCGTCGGTGGCCTCCACCGAGTCGATGTACTCCCAGATCGTGGAGTAGGACAGCGCGTTGTCCCGGGCGATCTCGAAGGTGAACACGACGTCGTCGGCGGTCAGCTCGGTGCCGTCGCTCCAGGTGGTCCCCTCCTGCAGCGGCACGGTGAAGGTCCGGTCCGACTCCTGCAGCTCACGACCGAGACCGGGGGTCAGGGAGCCGTCCAGCAGGTTGAACCGGAGCAGGGTCTCGTAGATCAGCTGGCTCTGGTCACCGCCGGTGGGCCAGGCGGGCGAGGCGCTCAACGGGTTGAAGCTGGTCGGTGCGCCCCACTGGAAGCCGGCCACGAAGAAGGTGTCGCCGGCGGCGCCGCTGCGGCCGGTGGCCCCGCCGCCGCCGGTCTGGGCGGTGCCGCAGGCGGTTCCGCCGACGCCGACCGCGAGGGCGCCGGCGGTGATCCCGGCCATGGTGAGGAACCGTCGCCGCGTGGGCACGAAGGCACCGGCTGCATCCACCCGCACCTGCGGGTCGTCGATCAGGTCTGACATGTGTCGTCCGTCCTCAGAGGGGTGCGCGCGGGCGTGTCAGCCGCGCGACCGGTGGTGGGTGGCGTGCTGAGGGCCGGACGTGGTCGGGTGACGACCCCGAGGTGGCACGGTGCGTCGTTGCACCGACTCCCAGGTTGCGTCATGGAATCCTTCTCGATCCGCCGACCTCCGGCCCCCGCCCGGACGACGGCGAGGTCGGCGGCCACGCGGTGGTCGCTCCCTGCTCCCGACGTCGTCGTCACGAGTTGGCCCGACTCCACCACCGAACCGCGGTGCTGTCAATGACCCCCGCCGGTCAGGCGACGTCGACCAGGTCGGCCTGGGCCAGCGCCCAGCGCAGCGGGTCCAGGCAGCGGAAGCTGGCGATCCCGTGCGGGTGCACGCCGGAGTCCACCGCGGAGGCGCCGAGGGCGGAGACGGCGAAGAACTGGCTGGTCCGCAGCCGTCCGTCGTGCGGGTTGGCGAGCTGGTTGATGACGTCGCGGGCCCGCATCGCGGTGAGCAGCGAGTGCACCTCGGCACTGAGCAGCTCGGCGTCGTCGCGCTGGTAGGCCATCACCTCCACGCCGGGGTCGCGCTGCATCGCCGCGCCGGCGTTGCCCATGATCGCCTGCCACTGCGGCGCCTCCACCCGGGTCAGCCGCTGCAGCAGGTCGAACTTCGACACCACCACCCCGACCGGCGGACGGTGCTCCCCGCTGAGCCGCAGCACGTTGGCCAGCACCCGCGCCGCGCTGCCCTGGTCCACCCCGCGCTGCACCACGTCGGGCAGCAGCGCGGCGATCGCCGGGTCGGCGGCCGGGTCGAACATGAACAGGACGGCGTCGGCCCGGTCGAAGTAGGACAGGTGCAGCGCCCGCTCCGGCGGGTTCTGCAGCTCCTCCCCCGCGGCGTCGCGCAGCACCAGGTAGCGCCGGCGGCGGTGCCGGGTGCCGAGGCTGAGCACGAGCGGGTGCCGCTGGGCGGCGTCCTCGGTCTGGGCCCGCGGGGTGGCCTGGGGCATCTGCCGGATCGAGAACAGCGGCTCCTCGTAGTGCCGCTCGTAGCTCTGCTGGGAGAAGACGGTGCCGTGCTGCAGCGCCACCCCCTGGCTCTGCAGCATCAGCCCGAGCTGCTGCACCGCCACCCCGAGGTAGAGCGACTTGCCGGTGTTGCGGGCCCCGGCCAGTGCGACGCACAGGGTGTCGCTGTCGCGCCAGTCCTCGGGCAGCAGGTAGTGGCAGGTCGGGCACACCTGCTCGGTGGCGGGCCGCTGGCACTGGTGGCAGGCCACCGAGGTCGGCGGCCAGCGCCGGGAGAAGACCCCGGACTGCTGGCGGTCGCGGACCAGCTCGGTCACCACCGGCCAGGTCACCGAGGTCAGCCCGGCGCAGGCGGCCTGACGCTGGTTGTGCTCCGGCGGGCACGCCCGGCAGGCGTAGGAGGCGACGTCCTCGGGGATGGCGAAGAAGCACATCGGGCACTTGCTCACCGGCCCACCCCCGGCTGCTGCAGCGCGACGACGTCGACGCCGAAGCGGGCCAGCGCGTCCACCGCGGACGGGCCGACGGCCACCGGGACGCCGGCCAGCGGGTCCTCCAGCACCACCTCGACCAGGGCGGAGCCCGGCCGGGCCACCAGGGCGGGCGCCGGGCCGCGGGTGAGCACCACCGACCCGGCCACCCGGGACGTCCGGACCTGCGGCGCGGGCGCGTCGGAGACCCACCACCCCAGGTGCCCGGGCGCGTCGGCCGCGGCGGCACCGGCCACCG
>NZ_QPKK01000214.1 GCF_003344635.1 Desertihabitans aurantiacus | reverse complement strand
CGACCACCCGGCACCGGCCAGGACGGCGGCGACCGCCTCCTCCGCCTCAGCGCCGGGCTCGCCGCGGGCGACCAGCAGCGCCTCGGCGGCCGAGCCGAGCCGGGGGACGTCCTGACGTCGCGGGGCGTCGGCCAGCACCGTGGCCGCCCGGTGCCAGACGGCGGCGTCCACGGTGTCGGCCCGGCACGGCCGCAGCCACACCTCCCCCTCGGGTCCGGACAGGATGACCGGCCACTGCTCCGCCCAGGGGCAGGTGCGCTCGGCGGGGTGCTCGACCAGGGCGGCGTCGGGGTGCTCGATCTCGAGGACGTCGTCCAGCTCGAGCTCCAGCGGCGGCAGCCAGACCGGCAGCGCCCCGACCAGCTCGGCCAGGGACTCCCACCGGGTGCGCAGCCGCAGCACCCGCCGCTCACCGGCCCGCAGCTCCACCGGCCCGAGGTCGGCGCCGTCGCCCAGCCGCCCCGGACCGGGCCGGGTGGCGAGGACGTCGTCGGCGAGCCCGAGGACGGCGGTGAACCCGATCTCCCCGGCCGGGAAGTGCCACTGCGGGGCGGGTCCGTCGAGCTGCCAGCGCAGCCGGTCGACCCGGTGGTCGCGTTCGGCCACCAGCACCACCCGGGTGTGCCAGGTGTCGGTGAAGGTGTGCCGCACGGTCCACCGCAGACCGGCGTCCGCACCGGTCAGGGTGATCTCGTCGGGCTCGACCTCGACGCCGTGCGCGGGTGCGCCGTCGGGTCGCAGCGTGCAGCGCAGCAGCGTCTCCCCGGCGCGGGCCAGCGCGATCCCGCCGTCGTCGGCGGTGACCTCGAGGGCGCCCCACCGGGCGCGGGAGCGGACCGGGCTCACACCGTCGGCAGCTTGCCGCTGGTCTCGTAGGCGTCCATCTGCGCGATCCGCCGGGCGTGGCGCTCCTCGCCGCTGAACGGGGTGGCGAGGAAGGCGCTGACGATCTGCCAGGCCTCGTCCTCGCTGTGCATCCGGCCGCCGATCGAGACCACGTTGGCGTTGTTGTGCTGGCGGGCCAGCGTGGCGAGCTCGGTGCTCCAGGCCAGCGCGGCCCGCACGCCGGTGACCTTGTTGGCAGCCATCTGCTCCCCGTTGCCCGACCCGCCGAGCACGATGCCCAGCGAGCCGGGATCGGCCACCACCGCCTCGGCGCAGGGGATGATGTAGGTCGGGTAGTCGTCGGCGGCGTCGAAGCTCTCGGCGCCGTGGTCGACCACCTCGTGGCCGGCGTCGACGAGGCGGGCGACCAGGTGCTCCTTGAGCTCGTAGGCCGCGTGGTCGGTGGCGATGTGCACGCGCATGGGCGTCAGTCTGGCAGCACCGGCGGACACCCGGCACCCGACGGGGCGCTGGGTAGCATCGGGTCCCGTGCTCTCCCGGCGGACGCTGCTGACCGGCGCCGCGGCCGCCACTGGGGCCGGGCTGCTCGCCGGGTGCGGATCCGGCGGGCCGTTGCCGCTGCCGCGCCCGCGGGCGTCCTGCGTGCCGCGCGCCTCGTTGCGCCGCGTTGCCGCCATCGGCGGTGCCGAGCTGGTCTACGAGGAGAACGGACGCGCCCAGCCCTTCCTCCTCGACCCCGGTTTCGCCGACCAGCTCGGTGGTTGGCTGGACTGGTGGGTGGAGCACTCCGGGCTCCCCGCCCCCGACCAGCTGTGGACCTTCGGCACCTGGATCGACGGCGGCGGGCGCTGCGACTCCTGGCACCACGCCGGCCGCGCCTTCGACGTCACCAGCCTGCGCCGCGACGGCGACGTCCAGGCACCGGGGCGGATGGACCGGGTGGACGCCCTGCCCGCCACCGAGCAGCCCGCGGCCCGACGCCGCTACTGGCAGCTGGTGGCCGGGCTGTCGCGGCACTTCGCCGACGTGCTGACCTCGCTGTTCGACGAGGCGCACCGCAACCACGTGCACGTCGACAACGGCCGCTCCGGGAACGCCCCGGCGGTGTTCACCGGGCGCTCCGACATCCAGAACCGCAACCTGCAGGCCGTGCTGCGGGAGGTGTGGGGCGCCGGGGTCGAGATCACCGGCGACTGGGACCGCGCCACCCGCCGCGCCGCCGATGCCGTGCTCGAACCGCTCGGCCGCTCCGGTGACCTCACCGACGAGGCCGCCTGGGACGCCTTCTGCACCGCCTCCGTGGGCGCCTGAGGCGTACCGACCCGGAGTGGGGAGGGTTCTGCACCGAGTTCGGTGCACGTCCCTCCCCGTTGTCCACAGGCAGCCGGAGAGCGGCGGCAGGCGGGCGGGGGCGTGCGCACGTGGGGAGCATGAGGACACGCACCGACCCCCCGCCCGCGCTCACGGACCTGATCGCGCTGCAGGGCGGGGTCGCATCGATCGAGCAGGTGACGGGGCTGGGGCTGCCCCGCCGGTCCCTGCAGCGGCTGGTGGCGCAGCGGCGCTGGGTGCACCTCTGCCGCGGCATCTACGGCGTGGAGCCACTGACCTGGGTGAGCCGTGCCTGGGCCGGCACGCTGCTCGGCGGTGACCGCAGCCGGATCGGCGGCACCGCCGCCCTGCACCTGCACGGTCTCGTCGCGGAGCCACCCGAGCAGATCGACGTGTGGGTGCCCCGCGAGCAGCGACCGGGCGACCGCGGCCCCTGGCGCTTCCGACGCGAGACCCCGGCGACCCACAGCGGTGCCACCGTCGGCGGGCCACCGCGGCTGGCCGTGGAGGACGCCGTCCTCGACGCCGCCGCCGACCTCGCCGAGGACGACTGGGCGGCCTTGGTCATCACCACCGTGCAGCGTCGGCGCAGCACCGTCCGCCGCCTGGGCTTGGCGGCACGCGAACGGGGGCGGCTGCGGCACCGGCGTGTCCTCGACGGCCTGCTCGGCGACGTCACCGACGGGGTGGAGTCACCGCTGGAGCGCGCCTACCTGCACGCGGTGGAGCGGGCGCACGGGCTCCCCCGCGGCGTGCGGCAGCACCGCTCACACGGGATGCGGCGGGACGTGGTCTATCGCGGGCTGGGCGTCGTCGTCGAGCTGGACAGCCGCTGGCACGACGGGCGGATCCGCTTCGACGACATGTGGCGGGACGACGTGGCACGGCTGAGCGACGAGATCACCCTGCGCTACGGCTGGCCCCACGTCGTCGGGTCGCCGTGCCGGACCGCCCAGCAGGTCGCCGAGCTGCTCGTCGCCCGCGGCTGGCCCGGGCTGCCCACCCGGTGCAACCAGTGCCGGCGCGTCGTGTGAGCAGCAGGGAGGGTTCTGCACCCAGTTCGGTGCAGAACCCTCCCTGCTGAGGGCTCGTCATCGAGGGTGGGGCGCCGTCCGGGGCGGACGCGTGTGCGGACGCCAGGACGGGGTACCGCCAGCACACACCCAGTTCGGACGAAGGAGCACACCATGTTGAAAGCCCTGCACGAGATGGGCGTCCGCAGCGACCACGCCTACCTGGCCGGTCTCGGCAGCATCGTGCTGTCGCTGATCGCGTGGCTCAGCAGCCGCCGAGCCTCCCGGGACAACAAGCCGCAGGCCGACCGGTGGGGCATCTTCATCGGCCACTGGGCCCCGACCTTCTTCGCGATCGGCGTGGGTCTGCGGCTGGAGGAGCAGGACGACTGAGGCACCGACCGGCACGAGGACGGCCCCGCGGTGGCGCGGGACCGTCCTCGTGGTGGTGCGGGGCCGGTGCGGTCCCGACGTGGCTCAGTCGAAGATCGGGCCGACGTCGCGGGTGCGCTTGAGCTCGAAGAAGCCGGGGTAGGCGGTGACCTTCTCGAACCCGTCGAAGAGCTGGCCGGCCTCCTCGCCCTTGGGCGCCGGGGAGATCACCGGGCCGAACAGCGACTTGCCGTTGATCCGCACCACCGGGGTGCCGACCTCCGAGCCGACCGCGTCCATCCCCTCGTGGTGGGAGGCGCGCAGCTTGTCGTCGTTCTCGTCGGTCTCACCGAGGTCGGCCAGCTCACGCGGCAGGCCGACCTGCTCCAGCGCCTGCTCGATGGTGGCCCGGTTGTTCGGCTGCCCGCCGGGGTGGATCAGCGTGCCGACGGCGGTGTAGTACTCGCGCAGCTTCTCCGAGCCGTAGCGCTCCTCGATGCCGATGCAGACCCGCACGTTGGCCCAGGTCCGCTTCATCCCCTCCCGGTAGTCCTCGGGGATGTCCTTGTCCTCGTTGAGCACTCCCAGGCTCATCACGTGGAAGGTGGTGCGCACGTCGCGCACCTTCTCGACCTCCAGCATCCAGCGCGACGTCATCCAGGCCCAGGGGCACGCGGGGTCGAACCAGAAGTCGACCTGCTTCATCTCGGTCTCAGCCATGTCCCGAACCCTAGGACGGTGGCCCCAAGCACCTGCGGACGGGTCGACCGGCGGCCGGTGCCGGTCCGTCGTGCCGCAGCGGCAGGCTCCGGGCGGCCCACTTCGTGTAACGTCTCGCGGGCCCGGGGGCATGCCCCGGGCCAGTGGTGCGTCCCCGCGGGGGCTGGGTGCAGCGCAGAACCGGCTCGCCCGGTCGCGCCTGCCCACCGCCGTCCGGGGCGTGCCCTGCTGTGCTGATGACAGGTGGTGCCGTGTTCCCTGACAACCTGACGCGCGACGAGGCCCGCCAGCGGTCGGAGCTGCTGAGCACCGACTCCTACCAGGTGCTCGTCGACCTCTCCGGCAACGCCCCCGACGGCAGCGCGCTGTCGGCTCCGGAGCACAACTTCGTGACGACGTCGACCGTCCGCTTCAGCTCGCGGGCGGGCCGGACCCACATCGACCTCATCGCCGACCACCTCTACTCCGCCACCCTCGACGGCGCTGCCCTGGACGTCGCCGCCTTCGCCGACTCCCGGCTGCCGCTGGAGCTCACCGAGGGCGACCACGAGCTGGTAGTGGTGGCCATGCACCGCTACAGCCGCTCCGGCCTCGGCCTGCACCGCTTCGTCGACCCGGCCGACGGGCTGGTCTACCTCTACACCCAGTTCGAGGTGTCGGAGGCCCGCCGCGTCTACGCCTGCTTCGAGCAGCCCGACCTCAAGGCCACCTTCGAGCTGTCGGTGATCGGCCCGGCCGGCTGGACGGTCGCCTCCAACGCGCCCTCGGTGGAGCCGACCGACGTCGCCGAGGGGCTGCAGCGCTGGGACTTCACCCCGACGCTGCGGATCTCCACCTACATCACCGCGCTGGTGGCCGGCAGCTACCACCGGGTCACCGACACCTACACCGGCGTCCACGGCGACGTGCCGCTGTCGCTGCTGTGCCGCCAGTCCAAGGTGGCCGACCTCGACACCGAGCGGATCCTCGCCACCACGAAGGCCGGCTTCGACGTCTTCGAGCAGCACTTCGGGACGCCGTACCCCTTCGGCACCTACGACCAGGCCTTCGTCCCCGAGTACAACATGGGCGCGATGGAGAACGCGGGCTGCGTCACCCTGCGCGACGAGTACCTGTTCCGCTCCCGGGTGACCAAGGCCCAGTACGACAGCCGCGACAACACGATCCTGCACGAGCTGGCCCACATGTGGTTCGGCGACCTGGTGACGATGAGCTGGTGGGACGACCTGTGGCTCAACGAGTCCTTCGCCGAGTGGGCCTCCCACTTCGCCCAGGCCGAGACCGGCGACCCGCACGAGCCGTGGGCCACCTTCGCCAACAGCCGCAAGATCTGGGCCTACCGCCAGGACCAGCTGCCCTCGACCCACCCGATCGCGGCCGACATGGTCGACCTCGAGGCGGTGGAGCTGAACTTCGACGGCATCACCTACGCCAAGGGCGCCTCGGCGCTGCGCCAGCTGGTGGCCTTCGTCGGCCGCGACCACTTCCTGGAGGGGGTGCGCGCCTACTTCCGGCGTCACGCCTTCGGCTCCACCCGGCTCAGCGACCTGCTCACCTGCCTCACCGAGGCGTCGGGCCGTGACCTGTCCGGCTGGTCGGGCCAGTGGCTGGAGCAGGCCGGGGTGAACACCCTGCGGGCTGACTTCGAGACCGACGCCGACGGCCGCTTCACCCGGTTCGCGGTGCTGCAGGGCGCCACCGAGCAGCACCCGACGCTGCGGGCGCACCGCCTCGCGATCGGGCTGTACACCCTCGACGGTGAGGTGCTGCGCCGCAGCCACCGGGTCGAGGTGGACGTCGACGGCGAGCGCACGGAGGTGGCCGACCTGGTCGGCCAGCAGCGTCCCGACCTCGTGCTGCTCAACGACGACGACCTCACCTACGCCAAGGTGCGGCTGGACGAGCGGTCGCTGGCGACGCTGACCGGGCACATCCACCACCTGGAGAGCCCGCTGGCCCGCGCGCTGTGCTGGGGCGCGGCCTGGGACATGTGCCGCGACGCGGAGATGGGATCCGACGACTACGTCGAGCTGGTGCTGCGCGGGATCGCCACCGAGTCCGACCTGGCCGCCGTCCAGCGGACGCTGGGCCAGGCCCAGCTCGCGGTGCACCAGTACACCCCGCGCGACCAGCGCGAGACGCTGGCCCGGCGCTGGACGTCCGGACTGGCCTCGCTGCTGGCCGCGGCCGCCCCCGGCTCGGACCACCAGCTCGCGCTGGCCCAGGCGCTGGCCCGCGCGATCCGCACCGACGCCGGGGTGCAGGTGCTGCAGGGCTGGCTCGCCGGGGAGGAGGTGCCCGAGGGCCTGGAGGTCGACACCGACCTGCGCTGGCTGCTGATCACCCAGCTGGCCCGGCTCGGGCAGGTGGACGAGGCCGCGGTCGCCG
>NZ_QPKK01000213.1 GCF_003344635.1 Desertihabitans aurantiacus | reverse complement strand
CGGTCCGGGCGGAGGCCGCCGGCTCGTGAGGACGGGCGTCCGGCTCGCGCTCGACTGGGGGCGGGCGCGGATCGGGGTGGCCCGCTGCGACGCGGCGGCCACCCTGGCCTTCCCGCTCACCACGCTGCGCTCCGGGCCCGACGCCTACCGCGCGGTCGCCGACCTGGTGGCCGAGCACGAACCGCTCGAGGTCGTGCTCGGCCTGCCGCTCGCCCTCGACGGCACCGAGGGCCCGGCCGCGATCGAGGTGCGCCGCCACGCCGACCGGCTGGTGCGGCTGCTGCCGGTCGACGTCCGGCTGGTGGACGAACGGCTGAGCACGGTCAGCGCGTCCCGCGGTCTGCACGCCAGCGGCCGGGACACCCGTCGGCAGCGCTCGGTGATCGACCAGGCGGCGGCGGTGGAGATCCTGGAACGCGCCCTGGACGCCGAGCGCCGCAGCGGGCGCCCGCCGGGCCGGCTGCACCCGCGCTGATCCCGGTTCGGCGGCGGTCCGGCAGGTAGGCTGCAGCCGACCGAGCGGCGGGCGACACCCAGGAGGACACCCACCCGTGAGCATGTTGGACACCGAGCGCAGCCGGCGTCGAGAGATCTGGCACCGCGTCAAGGGCTACCTCGCGGTGCTGGTCTCGCTGGCGGTGCTCGGCACCGGTGGATACCTCGCCTTCGACTTCGTCAACACCAACGTGCGTGGCGTCTTCAGCTCGATCGTCGCCGCCGACTACCAGGGCACCGGGATCAAGGACGTCGAGGTGGAGGTGGAGGAGGGCCAGACCGCCACCGACATCGGCGAGACCCTGGTCGAGCTCGACGTGGTCGCCTCCACCGAGGCCTGGCAGGCCGCGGTGTCGGCCAACCCCGAGGCCAGCTCGATCCAGACCGGCACCTACCGGCTGCGTACCCAGATCCCCGCCGCCACCGCGCTGCAGTGGTTGCTCGACCCGTCCCGCCGGGTGGTCCAGCGGGTGACCGTGGCCGAGGGGCTGCGGTTGGAGCAGCAGGTCGAGGCGCTGACCGCGACCGGTATCCCCGCCGAGGAGTTCGAGCGGGCGCTTGAGAAGCCGGAGGACCTCGGCCTGGTGGACTTCGCCGACGGCGAGCCCGCCGGCTTCCTCTTCCCCGACACCTACGACTACTCCGACGACGACACCGCCACCGACCTGCTGCGCCAGATGGGTGAGCGCTACGGCACGGTCGCCGAGGACCTCGACATCGCCGGTGCCGCCGACGACCTGGGCGTCTCCGAGCGCGACATCGCCATCGTGGCCAGCATCATCGAGAAGGAGGTCTTCATCCCCGAGGACCGTCCCAAGGTGGCCCGGGTGATCTACAACCGGCTGGAGGCGGGCCAGCGCCTGCAGTTCGACTCCACCGTCTACTACGCCCTCGGCACCTACCCGCCCGACGCCATCCCCGGCGAGGCGTTCGCCCCGACCGGTCCGCCGGAGAGCCCGTACAACACCTACAAGGTGGAAGGGCTGCCCGCGGGCCCGATCTCCGCACCCGGTCGGGCCGCCCTGGAGGCCGCGATCGACCCGGCCGAGGGCAACTGGCTGTACTTCGTCACGGTCAACCTGCAGACCGGTGAGACCCGGTTCACCGACAGCGAGTCCGAGCACCAGCGCAACGTCGAGGCGTTCAACCAGTGGTGCGTCAGCAACGGCAACCCGGCGGGCTGCTGAGCCCCGTGGACGACCGGACGGAGCGGATCTGCGCGGTGCTCGGCGACCCGATCGGGCACTCGCTCTCACCGCTGCTGCACCAGACCGCCTACCGGGCCCTCGGGCTGGGCTGGGAGTACCAGCGCCACCGGGTGGACGCCGCCGGGCTGCCCGCCTTCGTCGCCGGTCTGGACGGTCGCTGGCGCGGGCTGTCGCTGACCATGCCGCTCAAGGAGGCCGCGCTGGCCCTCGGCGAGCCGGACGCGACCGTGCTGGCCGTCGGGGCGGCGAACACCCTGCTGCTGGACGAGCCGCGCCAGGTCCGCAACACCGACGTCGGCGGGCTGCAGCGCGCGCTGGGCGCCGCCGGTACGGGAACGGTGGGGACGGCCCTGGTACTGGGCACCGGTGCCACCGCCCGCTCGGCGGTGGCGGCGCTGCTCGGGATGGGGGCGGCCCGGATCACCGTGCTCGCCCGGCGTCCGGAGCGGGCCGAACCGCTGGTGGCGATGGCCGCCGGAGCAGCGGGTGAGGTGGAGGTGCGGCCCTGGGCCGAGGCGGTCGCCGCCGGATCCCTCGACCCGGTCGACGTCGCCGTCTCCACGGTGGTCGCCGGGGCCGCCGACGCGCTGGCCCCCCAGGTCGCCGGCGCCGCACCGGTGGTCTTCGACGTCATCTACGACCCGTGGCCGACCGTGCTGGCCGAGACCGCGGCCCGCACCGGCGGCACCGTGGTGGACGGGCTCGACCTGCTGGTGCACCAGGCGGTGCTGCAGGTCGAGCTGATGACCGGGCGCACCGTCGACCCCGGGCTGCTGCTGTCTGCTGGCCGGGAAGCCGTCGGCCGGCCTTCGCCGGGGTGACAGACTGCCGCCCATGCTCCGCTACCTGACCGCAGGCGAGTCCCACGGCCCGGCCCTGGTGGCCACCATCGACGGTCTGCCCGCCCACGTGCGGATCACCAGTGACGAGATCGCCGGCGCGCTGGCCCGGCGCCGGCTCGGTTTCGGCCGCGGCGCCCGGATGAAGTTCGAGGCCGACCAGGTGACGATCCTCGGCGGTGTCCGGCACGGCGAGACGCTCGGGTCGCCGGTGGCGATCCAGGTCGGCAACACCGAGTGGCCCAAGTGGGAGCAGGTGATGTCGGCCGACCCGGTCGATCCGTCGGTGCTGGAGGGCCTGGCCCGCAACGCCGCCCTCACCCGCCCGCGCCCGGGCCACGCCGACCTGGTCGGCATGCAGAAGTACGACTTCGACGAGGCCCGCCCGGTGCTGGAACGCGCCTCCGCACGCGAGACCGCCGCCCGGGTCGCGATCGGCGCGGTGGCCAAGGCCTTCCTGGAGCAGGCGCTGGGCATCACCCTGCTCAGCCACGTCACCGAGCTCGGTCCGGTGCGCGCCCCGGCCGGCCCGCTGCCCACCATCGACGACCTGCCCGCCATCGACGCCGACCCGGTGCGCTGCTTCTCCGCCGAGGGCAGCGCGGCGATGGTCGCGGAGGTGGAGGCCTGCCAGAAGGCCGGCGACACCCTCGGCGGTGTGGTCGAGGTGGTGGCCTGGGGCGTCCCGCCGGGTCTCGGCTCGCACGTGCACGGCGACCGCCGGCTGGACGCCCGGCTCGCCGGAGCGCTGATGGGCATCCAGGCGATCAAGGGCGTCGAGCTGGGCGACGGTTTCGAGCTGGCCCGCACCCGGGGCAGCCTCGCCCACGACGAGATCACCGCCGGCGCGGACGGCATCCGCCGCACCAGCGGGCGCTCCGGCGGCACCGAGGGCGGGATGAGCACGGGTGAGGTGCTGCGGGTGCGGGCGGCGATGAAGCCGATCGCCACCGTGCCGCGTGCGCTGCGCACCCTCGACACCGCCACCGGTGAGCCCGCCGTGGCCCACCACCAGCGCTCCGACGTGTGCGCGGTGCCGGCGGCCGGGGTGGTCGCGGAGGCGATGGTGGCGCTGGTGCTGGCCGAGGCGGCGCTGGAGAAGTTCGGCGGCGACTCGGTGGCCGAGGTGGGCCGCAACGCCCGGGCCTACCTCGACGACGTCACCGCCCGCGGGCTGGGTCTGGGGTCGTGACCCCGGAGGCGGCCGCGCAGCCGACGGGCGTGCCGGAGCGGGTGGTGCTGATCGGTGCGCCCGGTTCGGGCAAGAGCGCGGTCGGTGCGCTGCTGGCCGAGCGGTGGGGGGTGCCCCACCACGACGTGGACGCCCTGATCGAGGCCCGGGTCGGCACCACCATCGCCGAGGTCTTCGCCACCCACGGCGAGGAGTGGTTCCGCCGGGTCGAGATCGAGACCACCGCGGCCACCCTGCGCCGGACCGGGGTGGTCTCCCTCGGCGGCGGCGCCCCGCTGGCCCCGGCCACCCAGCAGGCGCTGGCCGGTGAGGTCGTCGTCTGGCTGCAGGTGTCGGTGCCGGTGGCGGCCGGCCGGGTCGGGCTCAACGTCGCCCGCCCGCTGCTGCTGGGCAACGTGCGCGGCCGGCTGATGAAGCTGCTGGAGCAGCGCACCCCGGTGTACCGCTCCCTGGCCACCCACACCGTCGACACCGACGGGCTCGACCCCGCGCAGGTGGCCGAGCAGGTCGCGGCCGCGGTGGCGGGCCGGTGAACACGCCCGCCGCCCGGACCGTCGAGGTGCGGGCCGAACGCCCCTACCGGGTGCGGGTCGGGGCCGGGGTGCGCCACGAGCTCGGCACGCTGGTGGGCGAGGCGTCCCGGGTGGCGGTGCTGCACCCGGAGGTGCTGGCCGACGAGGCACGCCGGCTCGGCGGGCGGCTCGACGCCGAGGTCAGCTACCTGCCGCTGCCCGAGGCCGAGCAGGCCAAGACGGTCGACGTCCTCGCGCACTGCTGGAGCACGCTGGCCGAGGCCGGGTTCACCCGCTCCGACGTGGTGGTCGGGCTGGGCGGCGGGGCCACCACCGACCTGGCCGGGTTCGTCGCCGCGACGATGCTGCGCGGGATCGGCTTCGTCACCGTGCCCACCACCGTGCTCGGCATGGTGGACGCCGCGGTCGGCGGCAAGACCGGCATCAACCTCGACGCCGGCAAGAACCTCGTCGGTGCCTTCCACGAACCGCTGGGGGTGCTCTGCGACCCCGAGCTCCTCGCCGGGCTGCCGGCCGCCGACGTCCGCGCCGGGCTGGCCGAGGTGGTCAAGTGCGGGTTCGTGGCCGACCCGGAGATCCTGCGGCTGGTGGAGGAGAGTCCGGAGGAGTCGGTCGACGTCACCGCCGACCGGCTGGTCGAGCTGGTGCGGCGGGGGATCGCGGTGAAGGCCGCGGTGGTCTCGGCCGACCTGCGCGAGTCCACCTCCACCGGCACCCGGATCGGGCGGGAGCTGGTCAACTACGGCCACACCTACGGCCACGCGGTGGAGCGGGCCGAGCGCTACCGCTGGCGCCACGGCGACGCCGTCAGCGTCGGGATGGTCTACGTCGCCGAGCTGGCCGAGGCCGCCGGGCTGCTGGACGGTGCGGTCCGCGACCGGCACCGCGCGGTGCTCGAATCGCTCGACCTGCCCACCCGCTACGACGGCGCGCCGTTCGAGGAGCTGCTGGCCGGGATGCGGCTGGACAAGAAGACCCGGGGCAGCACACTGCGGTTCGTGGCGCTCACCGACGTCGCCGCACCGACCATCCTGGCCGGACCGTCGGAGCAGCTGCTCCGTGAGGCCGACCGGCGGGTGCGCGGCCGGGGCTGACCACCGTCAGGCCAGGGTGATGCCGAGCGCCGCGGCCAGCTGGGCGGTCAGCCCGGTGAGGTCGAGCGGCTCGATGGTCGACCCGCGCAGGCTCTCCAGCCCCTGCAGGCCGTCCAGCCGGCAGTGCCGGAACACCACCCGGCGCACCCGGACCGAGGTGAGACGGGCCGAGGTGAGGTCGCAGCCCTCGAACACCACGTCCTCCAGGGAGGCGGCGTCCAGGTCGGCCTCGACCAGCGCGGTGTCGGTGAACCGGGCCCGTCGGATGCGCGCCTGCCGCAGGTTGACCAGACCCATCGCCGAGTCGGTCACCTCCAGGTCCTCCACCGCGGCGCCGGCGAGGGAGATCCCGGTGAGCCGGCTGCCGCGGGCGCGCACCCGCGTCCACCCGGAGTCGGTGAAGCGGGCGTTGGACAGGTCGGCCTGGTCGATCTCGACGTCGCGCCAGCCGGTGCGGTACCAGTGCGAGCCGGCCACCCTGGTGCCGGCCAGCCGGCAGCCCTGGACGTCCACCAGGTCCAGCTCGCGCTCCGACAGGTCGAGCGCCCCGAGCAGGGTGCCGGCGACCAGGTCGTCGGCGGGGACGTCCCAGTCCTGCGGTGCGGGAGTCAGGTCGTCCAGCCGAGGCGGGGCCGGGGGCTTCGGGGCGGCAGGCACCTGCGCAGCCTACGGCGGGCGCGCGGCCAGCCGGGGAATCGGGCGGCCCGCGCCGGACGTTGCCGCCGGTGATGCTGATCTCCCTGCTGGACCGTTCCCGGACGCGGGCCGGTGAGTCCGACGCCGAGGCCGTCGCCACCACCGTCGAGCGCGCCGTCCGGGCCGACCGGCTCGGCTTCCACCGCTTCTGGACCGCTGAGCACCACGCCGTGCCGGGGGTGGCCAGTGCGGCGCCGGCGGTGCTGCTGGCCGCGATCGGAGCCCGCACCAGCCGGATCCGGATCGGCACCGGCGGGATCATGCTGCCCAACCACCGCCCGCTGGTGGTGGCCGAGCAGGCGCTGCTGCTGGAGGCGTTGCACCCGGGCCGGGTCGATCTCGGCCTCGGCGGCTCCCTCGGCTTCACCGCGCCGATCCGGCGGGCGCTGGGGCGCACCGTGCTGGGGGAGGGCGAGTACGCCGCCGAGCTCGACGCCGTGCTGGCCCTTCTCGACGGACGGGCCGAGCTCACCGTCCGGCCGCGGGTGCCCGCCCCACCGGTGTACCTGCTCGCCATCGCCGGCGGGCTGCGGCTGGCGGCCGAACGGGGGCTGCCCGCCGTCGCCGGCGGGCCGCTGCTGGACGACGCCGCCGCCCTGGCCGCCTACGCCCGCGACTTCCGCCCGGCCCGCGCCGACACCTCGC
>NZ_QPKK01000212.1 GCF_003344635.1 Desertihabitans aurantiacus | reverse complement strand
GGGCTGCTCGGTCTGCTCGGCTACCTGCTGCTCCGCCCCGACCCGCCGCGCGCGGCGGCACCGACGAGGCCGCCCACGGCCGTGGCGAGCCCCAGCCAGGACGCCACCACCCCGAGCTCGGCTCCGACACCGACGCCGAGCGGCAGCGCCGCTCCGCCCGCGCTCCCCGCCGGGGCGACCGTCTGCGAGGCCGTGACCGGACCGGCCGGCGGGCTCTCGCGGTCGGCGTCGGGCAACGCGAACACCTCCTGCGGTTTCGCCGAGGCGGCCCGGGTGGTGCTGGCCGGCACCCCCGACCCGTTCGCGGCCCAGCGCGTCGACGTCACCAGCCCCGTCACCGAGCAGACCTACGACCTGGCCTGCTCCGCCAGCGGCGGCCTGATCACCTGCACCGGCGGCGACGACGCCGTGGTGCTGGTCTGGTGACCCTCCGGCGAGGGAGGTGGTGGACCGGACGTCCTGGGGACGGTAGCACCGCCCGTACGGGCCGCTGCCGGGCCACCGGGTGTCACCCGGCGTTCACCGGCACCGGTCAGGATCGGCCCCGCCGGCCGTTCCGGGTGACTGGTCGGCAGAGCACTGCGGTCGCGGCGAGGGGAGACAGATGAGCACCATGGACTTCCGGCAGTACCTGGACTCGCTCCAGGAGGACGGGTTCAGCGTCCGCCACGACGAGCACGGCTCCGACCCCGACCTCATCGACCCGGGCGGCAATGCCGTGGAGAGCTGGCGCGAGCAGTACCCCTACGACGAGCGGATGAGCCGCGACGAGTACGAGGCGGAGAAGTACCTGCTGCAGATCGAGCTGCTGAAGTTCCAGTACTGGACCCAGGACACCGGCCGCAAGCACGTGGTGCTCTTCGAGGGCCGCGACGCCGCCGGCAAGGGCGGCACCATCAAGCGCTTCACCGAGCACCTCAACCCCCGCTCCGCCCGCGTGGTGGCCCTGACCAAGCCGACCACCACCGAGCAGGGCCAGTGGTACTTCCAGCGCTACGTGCAGCACCTGCCCACCGCCGGGGAGATCGTGCTGTTCGACCGCTCCTGGTACAACCGCGCCGGGGTGGAGCGGGTGATGGGCTTCTGCACGCCCGAGGAGTACGAGCTCTTCATGCACCAGGCGCCGCAGTTCGAGCAGATGCTGGTCGACGCCGGCATCTCGCTGACCAAGCTGTGGTTCTCGGTCACCCAGACCGAGCAGCGCACCCGCTTCGCGATCCGCCAGCTCGACCCGGTCCGGCAGTGGAAGCTCTCGCCGATGGACGTGGAGTCGCTGGACCGGTGGGACGACTACACCGCCGCCAAGGAGGCGATGTTCCTGCGCACCGACACCGACCACGCGCAGTGGACCACGATCAAGAGCAACGACAAGAAGCGCGCCCGGATCAACGCGATGCGCTTCTTCCTCTCCCAGTTCGACTACGCCGGCAAGGACACCGACGTGGTCCGCCCGCCCGACGGCCTGGTGGTCCGGCGCGGCCGCAGCGCCGTCGGTGACTGACCGCGGGGCGACCGCGTCACGAGCCCGCCGGGAGCCTTGACCGTGTACCTGGGACAGGGTGTGTGATGGGCGCCATGACGACGAGCGACGTCCGGCACTGGTTCACCCGCTGCGAGAAGCGCGTGCAGGACTGGCTGCTGAGCAACCCGCACGCTGCCCTGAACGAGCACTCCTTCGACGCGGTCATCACCGCGGGCGGCCTGCCCGTCCGCCGGGGCTCGACCGACGACCACTCCGAGGCGTACTACCTGCAGCCCGCCGACAGCGAGTACCTGATCGAGCTGCGCGCGGCCGGCTACGCCACCGACGGCCGGTAGCGGGCTCAGAACCCGACGGGCTCCCGCGGGGTGTAGGGCGCCTCCAGGATGGCGACCTCGTCCTCGGTCAGCTCCAGCTCGAGCGCGCCGACCGCGTCGTCGAGGTGGTGCGCCTTGGTCGCGCCGACGATCGGGGCGTCCACCACCGGGTTGCGCAGCACCCACGCCAGCGCCACCTGCGCCATCGGCACCCCGCGGCCCGAGGCCACCCGCTCGACGGCCTCGACGATGGCCTGGTCGGACTCCTGGAACAGCTTCTTGCCGAACTCGTCGGTGCCGGAGCGGTTGGTCTGCTCGCCCCACGGCCGGGCCAGCCGACCGCGGGCCAACGGGCTCCACGGCAGCGAGCCGACGCCGCTGTCGGCGAGCAGGCCGAACATCTCCCGCTCCTCCTCGCGCATCAGCAGGCTGTACTGGTCCTGCATGGTGACGAAGCGGGTCCAGCCGCCGAGGTCGGCGGCGTGCTGCATCTTGGCGAACTGCCAGGCATACATCGAGGACGCCCCCAGGTAGCGGACCTTGCCCGCCCGCACCACGTCGTGCAGGGCCTCCATCGTCTCCTCGACCGGCGTCTGGGGGTCGAAGCGGTGGATCTGGTAGAGGTCGATGAAGTCGGTGCCGAGCCGGGTCAGCGAGGCGTCCACCTGCTCCATCACCGCGCGCCGGGACAACCCGGACCCGCCCGGGCCGTCGTGCATCCGGCCGTTGAGCTTGGTGGCCAGCACGATGTCCTCGCGCCGGCTGTAGCGGCGCAGCGCCCGTCCGGTGAACTCCTCCGAGGAGCCGAGGCTGTAGACGTTGGCGGTGTCCCAGAAGGTGATGCCGAGCTCCACCGCCTGGCGGAAGAACGGCTGGGCCGCCTCCTCGTCCAGCACCCACGGGTGACCCCCGCGGGAGGCGTCGCCGTAGCTCATGCAGCCGAGCGCGACCCGGCTGACGCGCAGACCGGTGGGACCGAGGCGGGTGGTGTCCATGCCCGGCATCCTGCCAAGCACCTCGGGCGCGGTGGTGCCCGGGGAGGTCAGAGGCTGACGCCGAACCAGTACCGGGCGAACTCGGCGTAGAAGCGCAGGCCCAGGGCGACCAGCAGCGCCACGTACCAGATGGTCACCACCAGCACCTGCCAGTGCGCCAGCTCCCGGCCGATGCGCTGCAGACCGGCGCCGAAGGTGCCCACCCGCAGGTTGGTGATCGTCGTGGTGACGACGATCGGGATGGTCACCAGCCAGACCAGGAAGCACCACAGGCACAGCGCGTTGACCACGTTGATGATCTGGTACTGCAGGAAGGTGATCAGCACCGCCGCGCCGATCACCCCGGCCTGCAGGCTGAGCAGGTACCACCGCGGCGGTCGCAGCCCGCTGGCCAGCAGCACGCCGGTGGTCCCCGTGATCGCGTACCCGGCGATGCCGAGCAGCGGGTTGGGGAAGCCGAAGATCGCCCCGGCCTCCGAGGTCATCGCCGGTCCGCAGGCCACGAACGGGCTGATGTCGCAGGCGAAGGTGGCGTCGGGGTTGCCCGCGATGGTGATCCGGTCGATGGTCAGCACCATCGAGGCGAGGAAGCCCAGCGCCGAGGTGATGATCAGCAGCAGCCCCCAGGCCCTGGTCGGCGCCTCGGTCGACAGGTCGTCCTCGAGGTCGTCGAGGTCCTCGCTGGCGTCGAGGTCGTCGACGGCGGGGTCGACGTCGCGCAGCTCGCGGTCGGAGCCCTTGGCGGTGGCGGTCATCGGCTGTCCCTCGCTCAGTGGTACGGCCCCGCCATCGTAGGCGAGCCGACCAGCCCTGGCAGCCCTTCCGCCGGCCCGCGATGGGACCGTGTACGTCATCGCCGTCACGACCGGTGCGTCCCGGCGTCCCGGCGAACAGGTTCTCAGGGTCGGGGGAGCGGGACCCTCAGCGCCCGACCTGCAGCGCCCAGCCCTTGGCCGTCCGCTGCAGCGCGACGGTGAACTCGCCGGCCAGCGCGTCGGCCAGCTGCTCGGCGCCGCGCGGACGTCCCGGGTGCTCGCACAGCGCCCGGGCGACCAGCCCGCGGGTGTGCTTGGCCAGGTGGGTGGCGCCGGGCACCTCGACCCGCACCCACCGCTCGGTGCGCGCGGGCGTCCAGGCCGCGGCGTAGCTGCCGCTGCGGCAGTCGACCACCAGCCCGTCCCCGGCCGCCGCGTCCAGCACCGGACCCAGCACCGGGCGCCAGCACGCCGCGAGCGGGCCGAGCCCGGGCAGCCGGGCCGACATCGACAACCGGTAGGGGCTGACCCGGTCACCCAGCCGCAGCGCCCCGTGCAGCGCGGAGGCGACCACGAGCGTCCGGGTGGCCCGCCGGCGTCCGGCGCTGCTCAGGGTGGCCAGCGACAGCGCGTCGTAGAGCACCCCGGTGTACAGCTCGGCCACCGGGACGGCCGGTGCGGTCCGCAGCCGGGTGTTGCGGGCGACCTCCTCGCCCAGCCCGGGGCTGACCTTGAGCAGCTCGACGGCGTCCGGCCGGCTGCTGGCCTCGGCCAGGGCGTCCAGCAGACGCTCCCGGGTCGTGGTGAGCTCGGGCCAGCTGAGCGACCCCAGGTCCATCGGACGTCCCCGGGTGCGGACGTGCTTGGACTCCGAGGGCGGCAGCAGGACGAGCACCGGCCGAGCGTAACGGGCCGCCGGCGCCGTCCCCGCCGACCCTGAGCGTCGCCTTGAGCGAACCAGGCTCAACCCTGATTGGCGGAATGGGGAGGTGGCGTGCATAGTTGAGTCCGTCGGGCTCAAGGACGAAGTTGAGCCGTCATGACTCAGACACGACCCGTGGCGGGTCAGAACCACTGGAGGAAGACAGACACATGGCACGTTCAGTCGGAATCGACCTGGGCACCACCAACTCGGTGGTCGCTGTTCTCGAGGGTGGCGAACCCACCGTCATCCCCAACGCCGAGGGCGCCAGGACGACGCCGTCGGTCGTGGCCTTCGCCAAGGGTGGTGAGGTGCTGGTCGGTGAGGTCGCCAAGCGCCAGGCCGTCACCAACGTCGACCGGACCATCCGCTCCGTCAAGCGCCACATGGGCACGGACTGGAAGGTCGACATCGACGACAAGTCCTACCGTCCCCAGCAGGTCAGCGCCTTCGTGCTGCAGAAGCTGAAGCGCGACGCCGAGGCCTACCTCGGTGAGACCGTCACCAACGCGGTCATCACCGTCCCCGCCTACTTCTCCGACGCCGAGCGCCAGGCCACCAAGGAGGCCGGTGAGATCGCCGGCCTGAAGGTCGACCGGATCATCAACGAGCCGACCGCCGCCGCGCTGGCCTACGGCCTGGACAAGGGCGAGACCGAGCAGACCATCCTCGTCTTCGACCTCGGTGGTGGCACCTTCGACGTCTCCCTGCTGGAGATCAGCGAGGGTGTGTTCGAGGTGAAGGCCACCAAGGGCGACAACCGCCTCGGTGGTGACGACTGGGACACCCGCATCGTGGAGTGGCTGGTCAAGCAGTTCAAGAACAAGAACGGCACCGACCTGGGTGCGGACAAGATCGCCCGCCAGCGTCTGCAGGAGGCCGCCGAGAAGGCCAAGATCGAGCTCTCCTCGGCCTCGGAGACCAGCATCAACCTGCCCTACATCACCCTGGGCGAGTCGGGCCCGCTGCACCTGGAGGAGCGGCTCACCCGCGCCGAGTTCCAGCGGATGACCCAGGACCTGCTCGACCGCTGCCGCGCCCCGTTCCACTCCGTGATCGAGGACGCCAAGACCTCGGTCGGCTCGATCGACCACGTCATCCTCGTCGGTGGCTCCACCCGGATGCCCGCCGTCGCCGAGCTGGTCAAGGAGCTCACCGGCGGCAAGGAGCCCAACAAGGGCGTGAACCCGGACGAGGTCGTCGCCCTCGGCGCCAGCCTGCAGGCCGGTGTGCTGAAGGGTGAGGTCAAGGACGTGCTGCTGCTCGACGTCACCCCGCTGAGCCTCGGCATCGAGACCAAGGGCGGCGTGATGACCAAGATCATCGAGCGCAACACGACGATCCCGACCAAGCGCTCGGAGATCTTCACCACCGCCGAGGACAACCAGCCGTCGGTGATGATCCAGGTCTACCAGGGCGAGCGCGACTTCGCCCGCGACAACAAGTCGCTCGGCAACTTCGAGCTGACCGGCCTGATGCCGGCCCCGCGCGGCATGCCGCAGATCGAGGTCGCCTTCGACATCGACGCCAACGGCATCGTCCACGTGCACGCCAAGGACACCGCCACCGGCAAGGAGCAGTCGATGACGGTGACTGGCGGGTCGGCCCTCGGCAAGGAGGACATCGACCGCATGGTCAAGGAGGCCGAGGCCCACGCCGAGGAGGACCGCCGCCGCCGCGAGGCCGTCGAGCAGCGCAACGAGGCCGACGCCCTGGTGTTCCGCACCGAGAAGCTGCTGGCCGACAACGCCGAGACCCTGACCGACGACGTCAAGAAGCCGGTCGAGGAGGCGGTCGCGGAGCTGAAGACCGCGCTCGAGGGCGAGGACGACGCCGCGATCAAGGCCGGCATGGACAAGCTGAACTCCGCCGCCGCCGCGATGGGCCAGGCCGTCTACGCCGCCGCCCAGCAGCAGCAGTCGGCCGGGACCTCCGAGGCCGGCAGCACCGACGGCGCCGACGCGGGCTCGACCGCCGGTGACGACGACGTGGTGGACGCCGAGATCGTCGACGAGGAGAAGGGCGAGAACAAGTGACCGATCCCGATCACGGACCCGTCGACCCCGAGCAGGGGCCGACCATCCGCGACCGGCGCCGGCTCGACCCGGAGACGGGTGAGGTGCGGGAGCCGCAGGCCGCTGCGGCTCCCGGCCCGGGGGCGCCCGAGGCCCAGCCCGAGCCCGGGGTCGACCCGGGCGCGGTGGCGGGCACGGTCGACGACCTGCCCGCCGCCGGGGCG
>NZ_QPKK01000211.1 GCF_003344635.1 Desertihabitans aurantiacus | reverse complement strand
CGCTGCGGGCGCTCGGGGCCCGGCTGCTGGACGCCGACGGCGCGGACGTCCCGCTGGGCGGGGCCGCCCTGGGCCGGGCCGCCACCCTCGACCTGAGCGGGCTCGACCCCCGGCTCGCCAGCACCCGGATCTCCATCGCCTGCGACGTCGACAACCCGCTCACCGGGCCCGAGGGCGCCGCGGCCGTGTTCGGCCCGCAGAAGGGCGCCGACCCGGCGACCGTCCGGCTGCTCGACGACGCCCTGACCCGCTGGGCCGAGCTGCTGCGGGCCACCACCGGCGTCGACGTGGTCGTCCCCGGCTCCGGGGCCGCCGGCGGCTTCCCCGCCGCCTTCCTCGCCACCACCCCGACCCGGCTGGTCAACGGCTTCGACCTCGTCGCCGAGCTGGTCGGCCTGACCGACGCGGTCGCCGGCGCCGACCTCGTGCTCACCGGGGAGGGCTCCCTGGACGCCCAGTCGCTGCGGGGCAAGGGCCCGATCGGGGTGGCCGAGCTGGCCCGCGCGCACGGTATCGACGCGCTCGCGCTGGCCGGGGTGGTCAGCGCTGGTGCGGAGGAGCTGGCGGCCCGCGGCGTGGTCGGCTCGGCGGCGCTGGTGGAGGTGGCCCCGACCCGTGAGGCGGCGCTCACCGAGGCGGCCCGCTGGCTGGAGGAGGCGGCCGCCCGGCTGCTCACCGCCCACACCCGCTGACCCCGCCCGAGCCGGTCAGGAATCGAGAAGCGCCGCGGCGGTGCGCGTCCCTAGCGTGGGGAGCACACCGACCGAGGGAGGCAGCCATGACCACCAGCGAGAGCACCGGAGCCCGCAGCAGCGAGGTCTTCTCCGACTACGAGAAGGAGGCGATGAAGGAGCGCGCCGCCGAGCTCAAGGCCCAGTCGCGGCGCCGTGGGACGAAGGACGGCGAGGCCGACGTGCTGGCCAAGATCGCCGAGATGCCGGCCGAGGAGCGCGCGATGGCCGAGGGCCTGCACGCCCTGGTCAAGGAGGTGCACCCCGCCTCGACCTGCAAGACCTGGTACGGGATGCCGGCCTACCAGCGCGACGGGCGCACGATCGTCTTCTTCCAGAGCGCCACCAAGATGCAGACCCGCTACTCCACCGTCGCCTTCGACGGCGCGGCGAACCTCGACGACGGGCCGATGTGGCCGACGTCCTTCGCGGTCACCCGCTGGGACGACGCCGTCGCCGCCCGCGTCCGGGAGCTGCTGGAGCGCGCCTTCAGCTGAGCGACTGGTGCTCCGGCGCCCCGACCACCTGCCCGGCGTAGGCCAGCCCGCCGCCGAAGGCGAAGAGCAGGACCGGGGCGCCGGGCGGCAGGGGGCTCTGGCGCAGCAGCTTCGACAGCGCCAGCGGGATCGAGGCGGCCGAGGTGTTGCCCGACTCGGTGACGTCGGTGGCCACCACCGCCTGCTCGGCGCCGATCTTGGCCGCCAGCGGCTCGATGATGCGCAGGTTGGCCTGGTGCAGCACGATCGCGGCCAGGTCCGACGGCGCGATCCCGGCCCGCTCGACCACCTGCTGGGCGATCGTGGGCAGCTCGAAGGTGGTCCAGCGGAACACCGCCCGGCCGTCCTGGGCGAACTTGTCGCCCTCCTCGGGGTTGATCCGCACCGCCTGCCCGAGCTCGGGCACCGAGCCCCACAGCACCGGGGAGATCTGCTGCTCCTCACTCGCCGTCACCAGCATCGCCCCGGCCCCGTCGGCGGTGAGCACGCAGGTGGTGCGGTCGGTGAAGTCGGTGAAGTCGGTGAGCTTCTCCGAGCCGATCACCAGGGCGGTGCGCGCCGAGCCGACCGCGATCGCCTGCTGGGCCAGCGCCAGCGCGTGCGGGAAGCCCGAGCACGCGACGTTGACGTCGAGCGTCGCCGGCCGGTGCTCCATGCCCAGCGCGTGCGCCACGGCGGCGGCGGTGTTGGGGGAGCGGACCGCGTTCGTGCAGGTGGCCACCAGCACCAGGTCGACGTCGGCGGCGTCCCACCGCCCGACCGCCAGCGCGTCCTTCGCCGCCGCGGTGGCCATCGTCACCACGGTGTCCTCGGGCCCGGCCCAGCGCCGCTCGCGGATGCCGACCCGGCGGCTGATCCACTCATCAGTGGTCTCCACCAGCTGCTCGAGCTCGGAGTTCGGCACCACCCGAGCCGGCTGGAAGTGACCCAGGGACACCACACGCGAACCGATCACGACGTCGCAGCCTACGCGACCGTAGGTACCAGTTCACCCCGGTCCCTTGACCGTTCATACGAACTTACGTAGTTTGTGAGGCATGAGCGACGAGCGGTGGCAGGAGCTGGCCGAGCAGGTGCAGCGGCTGACCGAGCGTCTGGACGCCCTGGAGACCGCGACCCCGGCCGGGAGCGGCCCGGTGGAGGTCGACCTCTGGGCGATCGAGGGCCTGCGGCAGCGCGCCGGGGCCGAGGTCGCCGACCTAGTGCTGATGGCCGGCGAGGTCGCCACCGACGCCGGGCCGGTCGCCTGGCAGTGGGCCCGGCCCGCGGCGGTGCTGTCCGACCCGGACGCCGACGCCGTCGACCACGTCGCCACCCGGCTGGCCGCGCTCGGCTCGCCGGTGCGGCTCCGGCTGGTGCTCGCGGTGCTCCGCGGCCGCACCACCGTGGCCGAGCTGACCGAGCTGGAGGAGATGGGCACCTCCGGGCAGATCTACCACCACATCCGCAGCCTGACCGCCGCCGGCTGGCTGCGCAGCACCGGACGCGGACGGGTCGGCGTGCCGCCCGACCGGGTGGTGCCGCTGCTGGTGGCCGTGCTGGCGGCCGAGTGAGAGGGGACGGGATGCGGATCGGGAGGACGGTGGCCGCCGTGCTGAGCGGGCTGGTCGTGCTGGTGGGGGCGGTGGCGCTGCGACCCGCGCCCACCCCGCTGCCGGAGACGGCGGGAGGTGACCAGGCGCTGGCCGAGCGGGTGCGGGCCGTGGTCGGGGAGGAGCGTCCGGCCGTCGCGGTCGCGGTGGTCACCGCCGACGGCACCCGGACGGCCACCATCGGCGCCCAGCCCACCGACCGGTTCGAGATCGGGAGCATCAGCAAGGGGCTGACCGGGCTGCTGCTGGCCCAGGCGATCGAGCGGGGCGAGGTCACCGAGCAGACCACGGTGGGCGAGCTGCTGCCGCTGGAGGGCGCCCCGGTGGCCGACGTCACCCTGCAGCAGCTCGCCACCCACACCTCCGGGCTGCCGGTGCAGCCGCTGTCGCTGCGCCAGGCCGGCAAGAACATCTGGCACACGATGTCGGGGGCCAACCCCTACGCGAACACGCTGGAGCAGGAGCTGGCGGAGGTGCGCGGGCTGCCGCTGGACGCCCCGCCCGGGACCTACTCCAACCTCGGCTTCGAGCTGCTCGGGCACGCGCTGGCCGCGGCCGCCGGACGGCCCTACCCCGAGCTGCTCCGCGAGCGGGTGCTCGAACCACTGGGGATGGGCGGGACGACCGTGCCGACCGGACCGGCGCAGCTGGACGGGCACGACCTGGTCGGTCAGAACGCCAACGGCCGGCGGATGGAGCCGTGGGCGGGGGAGGCGATGGCGCCGGCGGGCGGCGTCCGCGCGGGCGTCGAGGACATGGCCCGGCTGGCGCAGGCGCTGCTCACCGAGCAGGCGCCGGGGATCGCGGCCACCCGACCGGAGGCCTCCTTCGGCGACGACCGGATCGGCTGGGCCTGGATCACCAGCACCACCGACGACGGGCGCACCATCACCTGGCACAACGGCGGGACGGGAGGGTTCTCCTCCTGGCTCGGCGTGGACCGCGAGGCCGGCACCGCGGTGGTGGTGCTGTCGGCCACCAGCGCGTCGGTCGACCGGGCCGGCCTCGCACTGCTCGAGCAGGGGGTCTGAGGATGGCGACGATGGTCGGATGGGTCGTGATGGTCGGCCTGGCCGGGTGGTTCGCCGTCCGCACCTGGGTGCCCCGGCTCGCCGCTGCTGACCGGCGCTCGCTGGTCTCGGACGGGGTGTCGGCCCTCGTCGTGCTGCTGCTCGGGCGGGCGATCACGCCGATGCCGGGAGTGCTGTCCTGGCTGTGGGTCGCCCTGGCCGCCGGGGTCGCGGTCACGGTGGCGCGGGCCGTCTGGCGCGGTGCGAGCCTGCCGTGGACGGCCCCGGCCGGCGGCGACGGCAGGGCGCGCCCGCGGTGGACCGTCCCGGCGCTGGTCAGCGTCACCCTGCACGCCGTGCTCGGCGTCCTCGCCGTGGTGGTGCTGGTCTGATCGCCACCCGGCTGGAGGGCGCCGGCGGCTGAGCGGCGTCCGCGTCGCGGTGCGGGCGGGACGGGGGCGCCGGCGACCCTACGATGTCGCCCATGGTGACCTCCTCGCCCCGTGCCGCCAAGCGTCCCTCCGGCCCGTCCGGCTCCCGGCTGGGTGCCCTGGACCGGTGGTTCGAGATCACCGCGCGCGGCTCCACGGTTGGTCGTGAGGTCCGCGGCGGGCTGGTCACCTTCGTCACGATGTCCTACATCCTGGCGCTCAACCCGCTGATCATCGGCACCAAGCCCGACGCCGAGGGCAACCTGCTCGGCGGGCTGCCCTACACCGACGCGGCCGGGCAGGTGATCGGGGCCAACGTGGACGCCGCCATCGCCATGGTGGCTGCCGCCACCGCGCTGGTCGCCGGGGTGATGACCATCCTCATGGGCGTGGTCGGACGCTTCCCGGTCGGGCTGGCCACCGGGCTGGGGCTGAACGCCTTCCTGGCGGTGCTGATCGCCCCGCAGATGACCTGGCCGCAGGCGATGGGGCTGGTCGTCATCGAGGGCGTCATCATCGCGGTGCTGGTGCTGACCGGCTTCCGCACCGCCGTGTTCCGCGCCATCCCGCGCTCGCTGCGCACCGGCATCTCGGTCGGCATCGGGCTGTTCATCACCTTCGTCGGCCTGGTCGACGGCGGCATCGTCCGCCCGGGCTCGGGCACCCCGGTGCAGCTGGGCATCGGTGGGTCGCTGTCGGGCTGGCCGGTGCTGATCTTCGTGCTCGGGCTGGCGCTGCTGCTGGTGCTGCACGTGCTGCGAGTGCGCGGCGCGATGCTCATCGCCATCGCCACGGCCACCGTGGTCGCGGTCATCATCGAGGCCGTCGCGCAGATCGGGCCGAAGGTGGGGGAGGAGAACCCGGAGGGCTGGCTGCTCAACGTGCCCACCCTGGACGGGGTGGCCTCGCTGCCCGACCTGTCCCTGATCGGCCAGGTGGACGTGTTCGGCGCCTTCGCCGCCACCTTCGACGGTGGCTTCCGCGCCAACCTGTTCTTCGGCCTGGCGCTGCTGGTGTTCGCCCTGCTGCTGGCCGACTTCTTCGACACCATGGGCACCGTCGTGGCGATCGGTGCGGAGGGCGACCTGCTCGACGATAAGGGCAACCCGCCGCACCTGACCCCGATCCTGCTGGTCGACTCCGCCGCCGCGGCCGCCGGCGGCGTCGGCTCGGTGTCGTCCAACACGTCCTACATCGAGTCCGCGGCCGGGGTCGGCGACGGGGCGCGCACCGGGCTGGCCTCGGTCGTCACCGGGGTGGCCTTCCTGCTGGCGATGTTCCTGGCGCCGCTGATCAGCATCATCCCCAGCGAGGCGGCCACCCCCGCCCTGGTCTTCGTCGGCTTCCTGATGATCAGCCAGGTGCTGAAGATCCAGTGGGACGACCCCGAGCAGGGCATCCCGGCCTTCCTCACCATGGTGCTGATGCCGTTCACCTACTCCATCACGGTGGGGATCGGCGCCGGGATCCTCAGCTACCTGCTGCTCAAGGTCGTCCGCGGCAAGGCCCGCCAGGTGCACTGGCTGATGTACGTGGTGGCGGCCGCCTTCGGTGTCTACTTCGCCCAGGGCATCCTCTCCCGCGTGCTCGGCGGCTGAGCCGGGGCGGTGTGGCGCCGCGTCCACAGCACCCCCAGCGCCACCCCGCCGACGGCCGCGATCGTCCCGCCGACCAGCGCGGAGAAGCCCCAGGCCGGGGCGACGGCCATCGCGACGAAGATCATCATCAGGCAGACGAGCAGGCTGCCCGCCAGCACCATGCCGGCCACCACGGTCACCGCGGAGGCGGGCTGGGCGGGTCGTCTGACCGGCGGCTGCGCGGCCGGGGCGTCCAGGCGGGGGAGGTCGGCCAGCAGGCGGGCCAGGTCGGCCTGGGTCCGGGCGGCCATCGCGGCGGCCAGCCGGTCCTCCAGCTCCGCGGGCTCCAGACGTCCCTGGCTGTAGTGGCTGCTGAGCAGCTCGCAGGTGCGGGTGCGTTCGGCGTCCCCGACGCGCAGCACGGGGACGATCCTCGGCGGGTTCGGGTAGGGGAAGGGGTCGGTGCGGATGATCTGCGAGGTCATGGCCTCATCCTCGGGACGCTCCCGGCGGCGGGCGAGCCCTCGGCGACCAGAGGCGCAGGACGGGCCGGGGACCGACGACCACGGTCGGAGTCGAACGCCTCCCGCTCCGCCCCGGGTGGGCTCCCGCCCCCGCCCGCCGGGGCAGCGCCGTCGGAACCTGACAGGCTGCTGAGAATGCGACGGCTTGGTCACAGCGCCCGCGTCGGGAGGTGCCCGGCGCAGGCAGCCGTTAGGGTGTTCCCGCCCATCTGTGTCCAGAAGGAGTGTCCCGTCGTGCGTGGAGATCGAGCGTCCTCGGCCGTGCTGGCCCTGGTGGCTGCCGTGCTCGCCACCGGCCTGGCCGCCTGCGCGCCCGGGGTGAGCGCCGCCCCCAGCCCGAGCTCGGCACCGGCCACCCCGGTGGTGCGCAGCAGCAGCCCGACGCCCTCCGACCCGGCCCCGACGCCGTCCTCGGCCCCGACGCCGACACCGAGCGCCAC
>NZ_QPKK01000210.1 GCF_003344635.1 Desertihabitans aurantiacus | reverse complement strand
CGGGGGAGGGGAGGCGCGGGTCAGCAGGTGGCCAGCGGGGTGGCCTCGGTGAGGCGGTACTGCGAACGCTCGTCCAGCAGCAGCGGGATCAGCCCGCGGGTCGGCTGGGCCAGCTCGACCACCCGGTCGCCGTCCTCGGTGCGGGTGACCTCGATCCCGTGCCGGGCCAGGGTGCGGCCCAGGCTGCGCACCTGGTCGTCGTCGAGCTGGTAGCCGCACATCGGCTCGGGCTCGACCAGGTCGGGGTCGGTCGGGATCATGTCGTCCTGGCCGCCGAAGTAGATGACTCCGGACTGCTCGGCCCCCGCGGTGGTCTGGCGCTCCGCGGCGGCCGCGGTCGCCTCGGCCAGGCGCTGCGGGTCCTCCTGCACCAGCTCCAGCGAGCCCAGCGCGCTGAGGTAGTTGACCTCCACCCGGCGGCGGTTCATCAGCGACTCGTCGGCCTCCTCGGCCTCGTCCAGCGGGTCGTTGGCGGTCTCGCTCAGCATCCCGACGACGTTGACCAGCCCGGCGTAGTTGCGCAGGATCCGGCCCTGGTCGTCACCGGCGACCTGCAGGAACGGCTCGCCGTCCTTGACCAGCTGGCCGTACACGCCGGCGGTGTAGCCCTCCGCGGTGACCCGTCCGGCCGCGTGCTCGGCGCTCATCTCCTGGGCCAGGTCGCGCAGCTCGTCGTCGACGTTGCGGTTGCGCGGCCACAGGTGCAGCAGGTCGGTCTCGTAGTACTCCCGCGGCCCGTACTCGTGCAGGTCGTTGAGGATGTCGGGCTTCCACTCCCGGATGACGTCGACCACCGCCCGGGCCTCGGGGGTCTCCAGCGCCAGGTAGTCGCGGTTGACGTCGACGTCCTGCGCGTTCTGCCGGGTGTCGGCCACCCAGCCGTCGGGGTTGGCGTTGATGAACAGCACCGTGGTGCCCTCGAGGAAGTCGGCGACCGCGGCGTCGGTGCTGAGCGCGAGGTCGCGGGCCAGGGCCATGCAGGACTCCCGTCCCGACGGCTCGTCACCGTGCACGGAGCAGACGAAGAACGCCACCGAGCCCTCGGCGGCCTCCTGCTGCGACTTCGGGCCGGGCTCGCCGACGGCGACCAGCTGCAGCGGACGCCGCTCCACGCTGCGTCCGATGGTGCGCACCGAGACCCGCTGGCTGGCCGTGGTCAGCTCGCGGTAGAAGGCGACGGACTCCTCGAAGGTGGTCCACTCGCTGCCGCCCGCCTCCTCGAACGGGGTGGGCAGCTCCTCGGCGGCCGGCGCCAGTGCCGGGCCGAGGCCGCCCCCGGGGGTGACCGGTTCGGCCGAGGCGGAGCTGCCGGCGACCAGGCCGGAGCAGGTGAGGGTCAGGGCGACCGCGCCGCCGACCAGCAGGCGGGCACGGGACGGGCGTTCGGGCATCGGGGCTCCTCGGGGTGCGACCCCGAGACCTCCGGGTGGTGCCAGCAGCGGTGCTGGGCGAGGACGGGGTTGTCCCAGCAGACGCCCGCCGGACGCCGGTTGTCAACGCCTCCGGCCGTTCCCGGCCGGGGCGCGCGTGCTCAGACCTTGCGGGCCACCATCAGGTCGCGCTGGATGGAGGCGTCGACGCGGTGGGCGAGCTGCAGCCACGGGCCGCCGTCGAACGGCTCCAGCCCGGCCGCCGTCAGCACCTCGGCGAGCTCCTCCCGGGTCATCTGGAGGGTGTTCCAGGAGATGCCGAGCGCGCCGCCGTCCTTGAGCTGCCCGGCCCAGACCGGCACCGCCTCCCGCAGCAGCGCGGCCGCCGAGCGGTCCCGGCGTCCGCTGACGCCGCGGACGTCGCTCCGGCTGCCGTGCACCACGCCGTAGGGCGCGTCGGTGACGACCGCGTCGAATGTCCGGCGCCCGTACAGCTCGGCCGACTGCCGGGTGTCGCCGCTGAACGCGGTCAGCCGCAGCACCGGACCGTCGGCCGGGCGCACCTCGACGTCGAGGCGGCGGCCCAGGCTCTTGCCGTCGCGGCGGACCGGGCTGACGTCGGCGGTGTGCTTGAGCCGCTTGCGCCGCAGCCAGGTCTTGAGGAAGGCCGCCATCTGCTCCAGCGCCTTCACATCGGCCTCCACCCCGGCGGCGTGGTGCCCGGCCAGCCAGGCCGTGGTCAGCGTGGTGCCGCGGCCGCAGAGCGGGTCGAGCACCGTCAGCGGGCCCTCGGTGCGGGTGCGCACCTGCGCCAGGGTGACGTTGAGCAGCAGCCGGGTGAACAGCTCGTTGGTCTTGCCCTGGTACTTGGGGATGGTCACCAGGTCGTCGTCGAGGACGTCGGTGGAGGGCACCTCGACCGGGCGCAGCAGCGGGTCCTCGGCGGTCCCGGCGCGCTCGAACGTGGCCAGGTGGGTGGAGTGCCCGGCCAGCACCCGCAGCGCGTCGGCGTCCAGCTCCGGCACCTCGAAGCCGAGGTAGTCGACCCCGGCGAGGGTGACGGGCCGGACGTCGGTGAAGGGTCCGCAGAGCTCGAGCTCCGCGGCGGCCAGCGGCGCCGCGCCGGCGGTGTAGACCCGGTTGGCCGACGGCGCGACCAGCATCAGGTGGGTGTGCTCCTGCGGTCCGGTCATGGGGTCAGACTCTCCTGCAGCCAGGTGCCCAGCAGCAAGCCGAGGGCCGCCGCGAGCAGCCCGGCGCCCAGGCTGAGCAGGGCGTAGCCGGCGGCGGTGCGGTGGCGCCGGTGCTCCAGCAGCACCACCAGGTCGAGGCTGAACGCCGACCAGGTGGTCAGCGCCCCGCAGAACCCGGCGCCGGCCAGCGCGAGCGCGGCCGACCCCGCCGGCAGCGCGGTCACCGCCGTGCCGAGGGCCAGCGAACCGGCGACGTTGGCGGCCAGCACCCCGCGCGGGAACCCGTCCCGGGTGGGACCCAGCACCGTGGTCAGCCAGCCGCGCAGCGCCCCGCCGGCGAACCCGCCGAGGGCCACCGCGAGCAGCGTCCAGCCCGTCACCGCCGCACCTCCGCCCGGACGTCCCGGTCGCGGCGCAGCAGGCGGGCGAGCACCAGCCCGGCCCAGGCGGCCAGCGCTCCGAGCAGCGTCATCGCTGCCAGCTGGGCGACCGCCACGACCGGCCCGGCCGAGCCGACCACCAGCACCACCACGGCGGAGAAGGTGGTGAACCCGCCGAGCAGCCCGGGGCCGAGCAGCGGTGTGAGCCAGCGCCCGGACCGGTGTCCGCGCAGCAGACCGGTGAGCAGACCGAGCAGCGCCGCCCCGGTGAGGTTGAGCGTCCACAGCGCCCACCCGCCGCCGGCGGCGGTGTCCAGGAGGAACCGCAGGACGGCCCCGACCGCGCTGCCGGCCGCGACCAGCAGCACGTGCGTGCCGGTCGGCGGCGGGGTGGTCACCTCAGTGGAGGTTGACGTTCTTCTTCTCGAAGACGGTGCCCCTGGCGCGCTCCAGGCTGGCCCGGATCTCCGCCTCGGCCTCCTCACGGCCCACCCAGGTGGCGCCCTCGACGGACTTGCCCGGCTCGAGGTCCTTGTAGACGGTGAAGAAGTGCTCGATCTCCCTGACCATCATCACCGGGACGTCGGAGATGTCGTGCCAGTGGTCGCGGCGGGGGTCGGCCAGCGGCACGCAGACCACCTTGTCGTCACCGCCGGCCTCGTCGGTCATCCGGAACATGCCGATCGCCCGGCACTCGATCAGGCAGCCGGGGAAGGTGGGCTCGGGCACCAGCACCAGCGCGTCCAGCGGGTCGCTGTCCTGGCCGAGGGTCTGCTCGATGAAGCCGTAGTCCGAGGGGTACTGGGTCGAGGTGAACAGGGTCCGGTCGAGCCGGATCCGGCCGGTCTCGTGGTCCATCTCGTACTTGTTCTTGCCGCCCTTGGGGATCTCGATGGTGACGTCGAAGACGATGCCGACCGGGGGACGGGAATCGCGTCCCAGCTGACGATCCGGCTCGGCATACTCTTCAGTCACTGTGACTCCCCTGTGCGTCGACGAGAACCAGTCCAGTGGCGCCACTGGTTCGTGGACGCAGACTCTAGCGTGAGGACGACCTGCTCTTGACCGCGGAGACGCCTTCCTCCGACGATCGCCCGCGTGACGGCGACCACACCGCCCGACGGCTGAGCACCGGTCCCCGCGGGGTGCTCACCGGGCTGGTGGCGCTCGTCGTGGTGCTCGCGGTCGCGGTCGGCGCGGCCACCCTGTGGGGCCGCTCGGCGCTGTACGCCACCGGCCTGCTGGTCGACGGCGGGCAGCCCACCGTCGACCCGTCCGCGCTGGACCCCGAGCCGACCCCGGTGGTGGTCGAACCCACCCTGCTGCCGGCGCCGGAGGAGGGGACGCCGGTGGATGCCGCCGCGCTGTCCGAGGCGCTGCGACGCGTCCCGCGCACCGACGTCGGCGGCCGGCTCGACCTGCAGGTGGACGACGTGGCCACCGGCACCACGCTCCACCGCGAGGGCGCGCAGCCGGGCATCCCGGCGTCCACGCTGAAGCTGCTGACCGGGGCGGCGGCGTTGCACCTGCTCGGCCCCGACCACCGCTTCACCACCACGGTGGAGCGTCGCGGCGATCAGTGGGTGCTGGTCGGCGGCGGCGACCCGCTGCTCACCCTGGTGCAGGAGCGGGGCTACCCCGAGCGGGCCAGCCTGCAGCGGCTGGCCGAGCAGACCCGCGACGCCGCCGAGGCGGCCGGCCTGGGCACCATCACGCTGACGGTGGACGCCGACCTGTTCGAGGGCCCGGACTGGAGCCCGACCTGGCCGGAGAACTACCGCGACCAGGTCACCCCGGTGGTGGCCCTGGTGCACGACCAGGGACAGCTCCGCGGGACCAGCCCCGGCCCCCGCGAGGCCGACCCCGTGACCGCCGCCGCGGACCGGTTCACCGGGCTGCTGGAGGAGGCCGGGGTCTCGGTGCAGCGGGGCGGCGCCGCCGCCGACGGCGAGGGCGAGACGGTGGCCGAGGTCAGCTCGCCGCCGGTCTCGGTGCTGGTCGAGCAGATGCTGCAGCACAGCGACAACGACATCGCCGAGATCCTCCTCCGCCAGGCGGCGGTCGCGGCCGGCGAACCGGCCACCTTCGAGGGCGGCGCGACCGCGGTCGCCGGGGCGCTGGCCGACCTCGGCGTCCCCACCGACGGCGTGGTGACCCGCGACGGGTCCGGGCTGTCGCGGGAGAACCGGCTCGGCGCGCCCACCCTGTCGGTGCTGCTGCGACTGGCGCTGTCCGACGACCACCCCGGGCTGCGGGCCCTGGTCACCGGTCTGCCGCTGGCCGGCGGCACCGGCAGCCTCACCACCCGCTACGCCGACGCCGGCTCGGAGGCCGGGTTGGGGCAGGTGCACGGCAAGACCGGCACCCTGCGCGGCACCCACAGCCTGGCCGGCTACACCCGCACCGCCGACGGGCGGCTGCTGGTGTTCGCCTTCCTCGTCAACGACGCCGCCAACGACTACGCCGCCCGGGTCTGGCTCGACCGCGCCTCCGCCGCCGTCGCCGCCTGCGGCTGCTGACCCGCCGCCAGCGTCCTGAGCCTGTCGAAGGACTCGGAACCCGGCGAGCAGGACGGCCTCGCCACACCCTGTCCATAGCGGCCCATCAGCGCCGTAGGGCGCCTGTTGCGCCACCATCGACAGGTTCTGGCGGAGAACGTGCAGGACGCCACCGGTTCGCCGGCCGCCCGTAGAGTGCCGGTCATGACCGGAGAGGGGCCCGACGGCCGGCTGCCGCAGCTGGACGCCGCCCTCGCCAGCCGGACGGGTGCGCGGCTGGTCCGACCCGGGCCCCGGGTCTCCCCGGCCGAGGCCGCGCAGGTGGTGGACGCCCTGCGCCGGCACGCGCGGGCGGCCGAGCAGCACATCCGTGAGACCACCCGGCTGGAGGCCCCGGTGGCGCGTCCGACCCTGGTGGTCGACCGGGCCCGCTGGATCGAGGCCAACGCCGCCACCTACAGCCGCGTCCTGGCCGACCTGGACGGCGACCCCCGGCGGCGGCCGGTGCAGACCGCCGCCACCAGCGTCCAGCTCGGCGCCCTGCTGGCCGTCCTGGCCCAGCGGGTGCTCGGCCAGTTCGACCCGTTCGACGCCGACGGCGGCCGGCTGCTGCTGGTCGCCCCCAACGTGGTGCACGTGGAGCGCGAGCTGCGGGTGCCTCCGGAGGACTTCCGGCTCTGGGTCTGCCTGCACGAGGAGACCCACCGGGTGCAGTTCGGCCACGCCCCGTGGCTGGCCGAGCACCTGCGCGGGATCGCCGGCCGGCTGCTGCGCACTGCCGACCTGGGCGGCGCCGAGACCCTGGCCAGGCTCGCCAGCCAGATCGGTCGCCGCCGCGGACGTCGGACGGGGTCGGCGGCCGAGGGCTCCCTGGCGGTGCTGCTGGCCACCCCGGAGCAGCGCGAGCTGGTCGACCAGGTGACCGCGGTGATGTCGCTGCTGGAGGGGCACGCCGACGTGATGATGGACCGGGTCGGCCCGGCGGTGGTGCCGAGCGTCCGCCAGATCCGGGCCCGCTTCACCGGTCGCCGCTCCCGTCGCGGGCTCGACCTGGTGGTCCGCCGGCTGCTCGGGCTGGAGGCCAAGCTGGCCCAGTACCGCGACGGCGCCGCCTTCGTCCGTCACGTCGTCCGGCGGCGCGGCGTGGACGGCTTCAACACCGTGTTCACCGGACCGGAGATGCTGCCCACGCTCGCCGAGATCCACCAGCCGACCCGCTGGGTGCAGCGGGTGGGGGTCTGAACCGTGGCCCGCCGGGCCCTCGGATCTGCCGCCCTGGAGGTGGCCGGTGCGGTGGTGCGCGCACTCGGACGCCACGGCGCGGACCGGGCCGACCCCGGGCGTCCGCGGCCGGTGGTGGTGGGCTGCTCCGGCGGCG
>NZ_QPKK01000021.1 GCF_003344635.1 Desertihabitans aurantiacus | reverse complement strand
GACGCCGAGCCCGAGCGCGTCCGGGACGCCGAGCCCGAGCGCGTCCGGGACGCCGAGCCCGAGCCCGCCCGGGACGCCGAGCCCGAGCGGGTCGCCCAGCCCGTAGCGTTGCCGAGCCGCGGCGCCGTACCGTCGCTGACCCAGCCGGAGCGCGCTGAGCCTGTCGAAGCGCGAGCACCCGGTGGTCGCACGGAACGCTCGCACCGGCGTGGTCGCCCCCCGACGCGACCGCACCGTCCGCCGCCGGGCGACGGCGGCCGATCAGCCCCGGGTCATCCCGTAGACGTGCTCGCCGCGGACCGTCAGCACCTGGCGCCGCTCGGCGACCATGGCACGGGCGTAGTCGTCCCAGTCGGGGTGCTCCCGGCCGCTGACGTCGCGGTAGAGCTGGACCAGCTGGCGCACCCCCTCGTCGTCGGGGTGCTCGGCCACCGGTCCCAGCTCGGCGGTGCCCTCCAGCACCGCGTAGGACCAGAAGTCGTCGCTGCTGACGTGCAACGACACCCGCGGGTCCCGGGCGGCGTTGCGGGTCTTGGCCCGGTCGGCGGTGACGGAGATGCGCGCGGTGGCGGTCGCGGCGTCGAAGGCGTGCATCACGTTGGACAGCTGGGGACGGCCGTTGCGGCGCAGCGTCACCAGCACGCTCTTGGAGGACTGGTCGAGAAGCGACAGCAGGGCGGGATCGAGATCGGTCACGTTCTGGCAACACCGTCGTCACCGCCGCTAGTCCCCCTGCCCACCGGGCCCCGGAGGTCCTAGGGTCGTGCCAGGCGCCCCGGCGCCTGCCCGACCCACCCCCGACGAGGCCGCATGATGACCCATCCCGAGCTGGTCCCCGACCGTCCCGCCACCGAGGACGTCCTCGGCCGCCTGCACTCCGTGGCGGGCGACATCCGGCTGGTGCGCGCCAGACGGGAGCACGTGCCGGCGATCGCGCGGCTGCTGGCCGACGACGAGATCGCCGTCGACCGCGAGGACGCCGGCGAGGAGGAGGCCTACCGCAAGGCCTTCGACGCCGTCGACGCCGACCCGCGCCAGCTGCAGGTGGCGGGGCTGGTGGGCGACGAGCCGGTGGTCACCCTGCAGATCGTCTTCATCCCCGGGCTGTCGCGGCGCGGCGCGCTGCGGGCGCAGCTGGAGGCGGTCCGGGTCGCCGAGCCGCTGCGCGGCACCGGGATCGGCACCGCGGTCTTCCAGTGGGCCATCGAGTACGCCCGCGAGCGCGGCGCCACCCTGCTGCAGCTGACCACCGACCGCCGCCGGGCCGAGGCGCACCACTTCTACGAGCGGCTGGGCTTCGTCGACAGCCACCTGGGGTTCAAGCTCGAGCTCTGAGCCCGGCCGTCGCCCGGTCCGAGGCGCGAGATGTTCACCTCGGCAGCGCCGGGGGTTCACCGGCGGGCGGTGGGCTGTCGCCGCACACGTCGAGCGAGCGGAGACACCCATGCGCACCCGTCCTCGGGCCACCCGGATCGGCACCCTGTCGGCCGCCGCGGTGCTGGCCTGCACCTGCCTCGCGGCGCTGCCCGCGCAGGCCGACCTGGTCGCCGAGCCGATCAGCAGCAGCGCCGACGGCGCCGCCTTCGAGCTGACCCCGATCGGGCAGTACCAGACCGGCACCATCGACGAGGGCGCCTCGGAGATCGTGGCCCACCACCCGGCCACGCAGCGGGTGCTCGTGGTCAACGCGGCCCAGGGCTCGGTCGACGTCCTCGACGTGTCCGACCCCACCACGCCGACGAAGGTGGGCGAGCTGGACGCCACCCCGGTCACCGCCGACGGCGCCTCGGCCAACTCGGTCGCGGTGCGCGCGGACGGCCTGGTCGCCGTGGCTGTGGAGGCCCCGGAGAAGACCGAGACCGGCTGGGTCGTCTTCTTCGACGCCGCCGGCGACGGCGAGCCGCTCGGCGTGGTCGAGGCCGGCGCGCTGCCCGACATGGTGACGATCGCCCCCGATGGCGGCTACGCGCTGGTCGCCAACGAGGGCGAGCCGGCCGAGGACTACTCCGTCGACCCCGAGGGCACCATCAGCGTGGTCGCGCTGCCCGACGACCTGGAGGCCCCCGGTCAGGACGACGTCCGCACCGCCGACTTCGCCGACGTCACGCTGCCCGACGGGCTGCACCTGGCCGGCCCCACCGCCGACGGCGCCGACCCGGTGCTGGCGCTGCTGGAGCCGGAGTACATCACCGTCGCCGGTGAGACGGCCTACGTCAGCCTGCAGGACAACAACGCGATGGCCGTGCTGGACGTGGAGAGCGCCGAGGTCACCGACGTCTGGGCCCTCGGCGTCCAGGACCGCCGTGAGGTGCCCGCCGACGTCTCCGACGAGGACGGCCCCGACGGCGAGGGCGCGATCGACATCGCCACCCACCCGGTCAGCTCGATGTTCCAGCCCGACTCGATCAGCTCCTACACCGTCGACGGCGAGACCTACCTGGTGACCGCCAACGAGGGCGACTCCCGCGACTGGGAGGGCTATTCGGAGGAGGCGCGGATCTCCGACCTCGGCGAGGACGGCCTGCCGCCGCTGTGCGAGGACTCCGAGGCGGCCGCGGTCGCCGACGAGATCGCCCGGCTCACCATCTCCACCGCCGCCGGGCTGAGCGAGGACGGCAGCTGCATCGCCGAGCCGACCGGGTTCGGCGGACGCTCCTTCAGCATCCTCGACTCCGACGGCGACCGGGTCTTCGACTCCGCCGACGCCTTCGAGCAGATCACCGCCACCGCTGTCCCGGAGTTCTTCAACTCCAACCACTCCGAGTCCGCCCTCGACGGCCGCTCCGACGACAAGGGCCCCGAGCCGGAGGCGATCACCGTCGGTGAGCTGGACGGCCGCGTGTACGCCTTCGTCGGCTTCGAGCGGATCGGCGGCGTCGCCGTCTTCGACGTGACCGAGCCGACCGCGGCCGCGTTCGTCACCTACGTCAACAACCGCGACTTCTCGGTCTCGGTGGAGGACGACCCGGACGGGCTGGCGCAGGCCGGCGACCTCGGCCCGGAGAGCGTGGTGTTCATCGCGGCGGAGAGCTCGCCCACCGGTGAGCCGCTGCTGGCCGTCGGCAACGAGGTGTCCGGCACCACCACCCTGTTCGCGCTCGACCTGGCCGGAGAGCCCTCGCCGAGCCCGACCCCGGAGCCGACGCCGCAGCCCACCGCCACGCCGGAGCCCCTGCCGACGCCCGAGCCGACCCCCACCGCGGAGCCGACGCCCACCGCCGAGCCGACGGCCACCGGCGAGCCGACGGCCTCGCCGTCCGCCGACCCGGTCGGTGCGGGCGACGACTCCGACGACCAGGGCTCCGACAGCGACGACCTGGCCGACACCGGTCTGCCGACCGGCACCCTGGCCGCCTTCGGGCTCGCGCTGATCGCGCTGGCCGGCTCGGCCGCCCTGCTGGGCCGGCTGCGCTCCTGAACGGTCGTCCGGGCCGCCGTCCCCCGAGGCGGCCCGGGCGGGCCCTCCGGTGGCTTGCCTCTGCGCCGGGAGGTCCACGATGCGTCCACAGCTCTACGACACCCGCGGTGACCCGCTCGACCTCGCCGCCGACGAGACGGGAGTCCTGGCCGAGCGGGTGGCCCGGCTGCCCGGCTTCCTCGCCGAGGTGCTCACCGACCTGGCCGGCGTCGACGGCGGGGACGCGGGCTGGTGGTCGGCATCGACGACCTCGACCTCGTCGACCCTGAGGAGGTCGGAGGTGCAAGGCGACGCCACCCCAGCGCCCTGAGCCTGTCGAAGGGCGAGGACCCTCCGACCGGCTCGGGCGCGTGGTCAGCCCGGGCCGTCGGAGCCGGCGGCGTACTCCTCCAGGGGCACCTTGCCCGAGCGCCACGCCTCCTGCACCGGGGCGAGGATCTCCCAGCAGCGCTCGGCGGCGTCGCCGCGCACCGAGAGGCGGGCGTCGCCGCCGAAGACCGCGCGCAGCACCTCTCCGTACGGCTCCATCCGGGGCTCGCCCAGCCGCCCGGTCAGCGCGGTCCGCTCGAGCCCGAACGGGTCGCCGCGGCCGCTGGTGGTCAGCTCCCAGCGCAGGTCGCCGGTGCGGAGGTCGACGACGAGCACCTCCGGGCCGGGGTCGCCGCTCAGCCCGGGCAGCCGGTGGGCCGGTGGCCGCAGGGTGACCCGCAGCTCCGAGCGGTCCGCGCCGAGCGCCTTCCCGCTGCGCAGCCGGAACGGGACGCCGGTCCAGCGCCCGGTCGCCACCTGCACCGTCAGCTCGGCCAGCGTCTCGGTCTCCAGCGAGGGGTCGACGCCGTCCTCGTCGACGTAGGACGGCAGCTGCCGCCCGTCGACGCTGCCCTCGGTGTAGCGGGCCCGCCGGCTGCTGGCGACCGCGTCGCCGTCCCACACCGAGGTGGCCCGGAGTGCGGCCGCGGTCTGGTCGCGCAGCTCGCGGGAGGTCAGCGCGGCCGGCGGCTCCATCGCGACCACGGCCAGCACCTGCAGCAGGTGGCTCTGGACCATGTCGACCAGCGCGCCGGTGCCGTCGTAGAACCCGGCCCGGCCTTCCAGCCCGAGGGTCTCGTCCCAGACGATGTCGACCGACTCGACGTGGTCGCGGTGCCACAGCGGCGCCAGCGCCCGGCTCGCCAACCGCAGTGACAGCAGGGTCCACAGCGAGGGCAGTCCGAGGAAGTGGTCGACGCGGTGGATGTCCTCCTCGTCGACCAGCGCGCGCATCCGCTCGTTGAGCGCGGCCGCGCTGTCGCGGTCGGTGCCGAACGGCTTCTCCGCGACCAGCCTCAGCCCGTCGGGCAGGTCGAGCCCGGCCAGCACCGCGCAGCAGTCGATCGTCACGCTCGGCGGCAGCGCGAAGTACAGCGCGGTGCGCCCCTCCGCGCCGTCGAGCAGCCGGCGCAGGTCGTCGGCGTCGGTGGCGTCCGTCGTCGCCCAGCGGGCGTGCTCGAGCAGGTACCGCCCGGCCGGGGTGTCGCGGACGTCCTCGGGGACGCCGTCGCGAACCAGCTCGGTGAACTCGTCGTCGTCCCAGGGCCGGCGGCCGGCACCGACCAGCGTCACCCGCAGCCCGGGGGAGTCGGCGAGCAGGCTCGCCAGCCCCGGGAGCAGCAGCCGGGCGAAGAGGTCGCCGCCGGCGCCGAGCACGGCCAGCGTGACGGTGTCCTCCGGTGGGGCGTCGGTGTCCCGGGAGCCGCCCGCCATCAGGATCCCTGGGAGACCGAGCCGGCGTGCTGGGCGGCGCCGTGGTGCAGCGCCTCCAGCAGGGCGTTGTTGAAGTCGGGGATGTCGCCGGGGTTGCGGCTGGTGATGAGGTTGTCGCTGACCACCACCGCCTCGTCGACCCACTCACCGCCCGCGTTGCGGATGTCGGTGCGCAGGCTCGGCCAGGACGTGAGCCGGCGGCCCTTGAGCACGTCCGCCTCGACCAGGGTCCACGGGGCGTGGCAGATCGCGGCAACCGGCTTGCCCGACTCCACGAACTCGCGGGCGAAGGAGACGGCATCGGTGTCCAGGCGCAGCGCGTCCGGGTTGGCCACCCCGCCGGGCAGCACGAGCGCGTCGTAGTCGGACAGCTGCGCGTCGGCGACGGTGACGTCCACCTCGCGGGTCTCGGACTTGTCCAGGTGCTCGAAGAGCTGCACGGTCCCCGGCTCGGGGCTGATCAGGACGGCCCGGTGCCCGGCGTCGGTGACGGCCTGCCACGGCTCGGTCAGCTCGGCTGCCTCGATGCCCTCGCTCGCGACGAGGAAGGCCACGGTCTTCTGCTCAGTGCTCATGCCCCCACTCTGCCCGGGTCCCGACGGACCCAAACGACCGCCCCGGGGACGGGCCGGCCTCCGGTGGAACACTCCGCTGCGTCGTCGCAGCCGGCTGCTCCACGAGACGCCGTACCGGGGTGTCGGGGCGGTGAACAGTGACCGGACAGCGGTCGACCGCGCTGGCCAGACGGCGGTGCATCCGGTGGACTGGGGAGGGTGACCACCTCCCTGCGCACCCGGGCCGCCGTCACCGCCGGCGTCGCCCTGCTGACCCTGACCACGCTGCCCGCCGCCCACGCCACCGCCGCCGATCGCGCGTTCGACCTGCAGGCCCACCGCGGCGGCATCGGGCTGACCACCGAGAGCACCCGCGAGGCCTTCGCCAAGGCGCTGCAGCTGGGAGTCACCACCCTCGAGCTCGACACCCAGGTGACCGAGGACGACCACGTCGTCGTCACCCACGACCGCCAGATCTCGGCCACCAAGTGCCGCGACACCGCGCCGGTCACCCCGGGCGACCCCGAGTTCCCCTACGTCGGGAAGTACATCACCAACCTGACGCTGGAGCAGGTGCAGACGGTGGACTGCGGGTTCCAGCCCGCACCCGGCCACCCCGACCAGGAGGTGGTCGAGGGCGCCCGGATGATCGAGCTCTGGGAGGTCTTCGAGGTCGTCCGCCAGCACGGCGCCGACGACGTGATGCTCAACATCGAGACCAAGGTCGAGGCCGGCGCCCCGCGCCAGACCGCGCCCCGCGGTCGCTTCGTGCGGGCGGTCGCCTCGGAGATCCACCGCTCCGGGATGTCAGACCAGGTCACCGTGCAGTCCTTCGACTGGGGTGCGCTCGACCTGATGAACGCCATCGCCCCCGAGCTGCCGCTGGTGGCGCTGACCAACGGCCAGCAGTTCCTCCAGGCCGGCCAGCCCGGACGCTCGCGCTGGCTGGGCGGGCGCGACGTCGACGACTTCGGCGGCGACTGGATCGCCGCGGCCGCGACCATCCCCGGGCTGACCGCGGTGTCGCCGGTGCAGGGCGACCCGCAGGGCGGCGCGATCGACGACCCGGACTTCGTCCCCTTCACCACCCGGGAGGTCGTCGAGTCGGCCCACGCCCGCGGGCTCGAGGTGATCCCGTGGACGGTCGACGACCCGGCCACCATGGACCACTTCATCGACCTCGGCGTCGACGGCATCATCACCGACTACCCGGACCGGCTGCGCACCGTGATGGCCGAGAACGGCCTGCCGCTGCCGAAGGCCTACCCCGCCCCCTGACCGGCACCGCCCACCCCACCCCGGCACACACCTTCGTGCACCGGCACCCCTGCTGCAGCGTGGGTGGCGGTGCACGAAGGTGTGTGAAGTGGCGCTGGGACGGCGTGACCGGATCGTTGCCCCGCCGGCCCTTGACCCTCGCACAGCCTCCTCCCTACATTCATTGAAACGTTTCTGTGCGGAGGTACACGATGAGGTGTTCACCGAAGACGGGGGCCGGAGCGGTCGCAGCCATCTCGCTGCTCCTGGCCTCGACAGCCTGCCAGGCGGGCGACCTGACCAGCACCACGGGCGACGCCGAGACCACGATCACGTTCCTGTCCGGCAGCGAGCCCACCGACGTGGCGCTGACCGAGGGCGTGGTCGAGGCCTTCGAGGCGGCCAACCCCGATGTCGCGATCCAGATCGAGACCCGCCCCGGCGGCTCGGAGGGCGACAACCTGATCAAGACCCGGCTGGCCACCGAGGACATGCCGGAGCTGTTCGAGTACAACTCGGGCTCGCTGTTCCAGGCCCTCAACCCGACCCAGAGCCTGACCCCGATGTCGGACCAGCCCTGGGTGGCCGAGCTGACGGAGAACTTCGCCCCGACGGTCACCGCCGAGGGCCAGGTCTACGGCGCCCCCTGGGGTGCCGGCAGCGGCGGCGGCGTGATGTACAACGCGGCCGTCTACGAGGAGCTCGGGCTGGAGATCCCGCGCACCTGGGACCAGTTCATGGCCAACAACGAGGAGATCAAGGCGGCCGGCAAGACCGCCGTCGTCCAGGCCTACGGCACCACCTGGACGTCCCAGCTGTTCGTGCTGGCCGACTACCACAACGTCGAGGCCGAGAGCCCGGGCTGGGCCGAGCAGTACACCGCCAACCAGGTCAAGTACGCCGACCCGCCCGCGCTCGACGGGTTCACCCACATCGAGGAGGTGCGGGAGGCCGGTTACATCAACGAGGACGCCGGTTCCACCACCCTCGACGAGGCGCTGGCGATGATCGCCACCGGCGAAGGTGTGCACTTCCCGATCCTCAGCTGGACGCTGGAGTCGCTGGCCCAGAACAACCCCGACGCGGTCGACGACATCGGCTTCTTCGCCCTGCCCGGTGAGGACGAGGCGAACTACGGGCTGACCGAGTGGCAGCCGGGTGGTCTCTACATCCCGGCCACCGCCACCGGTCCCGAGCTCGAGGCCGCGCAGCGGTTCGTCGCCTTCGTCGCCAGCCAGGATGGCTGCACGGCGATGTCGGAGTCGGCCTTCCCCGGTGGTGCCTACGGCATGCGGAACTGCACGGTGCCGGACTCGGTGCCGCGCGGGATCAAGGACGTCGTCGCCTACTCCGAGGAGGGCAACTCCACCCCGGCGCTGGAGTTCGTCTCCCCGGTCAAGGGCCCGGCGCTGGAGCAGATCTGCATCGAGGTCGGCACCGGCACCCGCAGCGCCGCCGACGCGGCCGCGCTGTACGACGAGGACGTCAAGAAGCAGGCCGAGCAGCTCGGTCTGCCGGGCTGGTGATCCCGCCCCGCTGACGACCCGCGGCGCCCGTCCCTCCCCGGGCGGGCGCCGCGTCGTGTCCCAGCCTCAGGTGCTCGGTGGCCGGTCGTCCTCGAGCAGCGCCTCGACGGCGCGCCAGGCCCCGGTGGCGGCCTGGTCGTCCTCCCCGAGCGAGGAGGCGCACGTCGCCAGGCTCTTCCACAGCGCCCAGCCCCGACCCCGCGCCCAGGTGGCGTCGTCGACCCCCAGCCGGTCGCGGAACGCCTCCCGGCCGGCGGGGCCCAGCACCGTCCAGGCGATCGCCAGGTCGCACGACGGGTCGCCGACCCCGCAGGTGCCGAAGTCGATGACGGCCGCGAGCCGCCCGCCCTCGAGCAGCAGGTTGCCCTCGGCGACGTCGCCGTGGAACCACCGCGGGACGCCGTCCCAGGACGCCGCCAGCGCCGACGCCCAGACGTCACGGGCCCGCTCGGTGTCGAGGTGGCCGTGCAGCGTCTGCAGGGCGTCCTGGGTGAACGGGTCGAAGGTGCGCAGGGACCCGCCGCGGAACCAGCAGTGGGTGCCCGGTGCGGGCCCGTCGGCCGGGTCGACCCGTTGCAGTGCGAGCAGGAAGTCGGCGAGGTCGACGGCGAGCCCGACCGGGTCGGTGACGCGGTCGGCGTCCGCGGTCTGCCCGTCCAGCCAGCGGTAGACCGACCAGGCGAACGGGTAGCCCTGGCCCGGTCGTCCCCGTCCCAGCGGGGTGGAGACGGGCACGGGGAGCTGGGGGGCGAGCCGGGGCAGCCAGCGGTGCTCCTTCTCGACCGCCAGCGCGTACTCGGCCGCCGTGGGCAGGCGCACCGACATCTCGCGGCCGAGGTGGAACGTGTGGTTGTCCCACCCGCCGTGCTCGACCGGCTGGACGGGCAGGTGCGCCCACTGCGGGAACTGCTCGGCCACGAGCGCCCGCACCAGCGGGGTGTCCACGGCCACGCGGCGGGGGGCGGGCCCGAACTCGAACACCTCGCTCATGGCGCCGCCCGGGCGCGGCGCACCACCCGGTCCGTCCACACGCCTGCACCCCTCATGCGGCCGAGGCTAGCCCGACCCGTCGGCGTCGGGACGTTCCCGCCCGCGAGCGGTCAGGCGGGCCAGCTGAGGCGGGTGGACGCGGTCAGCTCCTCGCGCTGACCGTCCGGGCGCTCGGCGAGGGCGGTGACACCCGCGGGCAGCGTCACGTCGACCTGGACCTCCGCGCCGGAGAGCTCCCATGCCACCTCGACCCGGCCCCGCGGGGTCTCCAGCGCGGTGCTCGCCGAGGTCAGCCCGCCCCCCGGACGGGGCGCCACCAGCACCCGGCGGTAGCCGGGCTCCAGCGGCGCCAGCCCGCCGACCACCCGGTGCAGCCAGTCGGCCACCGCGCCGAACGCGTAGTGGTTGAAGCTGGTCATCTGGCCCGGGTTGATGGTGCCGTCGGGCAGCATCGAGTCCCACCGCTCCCAGATGGTCGTGGCGCCCATGGTCACGGGGTAGAGCCAGGACGGGTTCTCGGTCTGCAGCAGCAGCCGGTAGGCGACGTCGAGGTGGCCGGTGCGGGTGAGCGCGTCGCAGACGAACGGCGTCCCGGCGAACCCGGTGGCCACCCGGTGGTCGTTCTCGGCGGCCAGCTCGGCCAGCCGCGCGCCGGCGGCCGTCTCGTCCGACGGCTCGAGCAGGCCGAAGCAGATGGCCAGCGCGTAGACGGTCGGGCAGTCCGAGGTCACCACGCCGTCGCTGACGTAGTGCCGCTGGAACGCGGTGCGCAGGTCGTCGGCCAGCCGGCCGAACTCCGCCGCGTCGTCGGTGCGGCCCAGCAGCTCGGCGGTCTGGCGGAGCAGGTCGACGCTGCGGTAGTAGCAGGCGGTCGCCACCACACCGGGGTCGGCCTTGGCCCGGAACGGGTCGTCCGGCGGGGCGGTGGGGTCGAGCCAGTCGGCGAACTGGAAGCCGGTGTCCCACAGCCCGTTCTCCGACAGCAGCCCGCGGACGTGGCGGACGTGACCGGTCATCGTCGGGTAGCAGCGCTCGAGCACGTCCAGGTCCCCGTAGCCCTGCCAGAGCGCCCACGGCACCCACACCGCGGCGTCGCTCCACAGGCAGGTGCTGTTGCGGTCCCGACCCGGACGCGGCGCCTCGTACTTGAGCACGTCGGGCACCACGAACGGGACGATGCCGTCGTTGTGGGACGCCTCGGCCTCGACGTCGGCCATCCAGTCCAGCAGGAAGCCCTGCACGTCGAACAGGAAGGTCGCGGTGGGCACGAAGGCGGCGATGTCACCGGTCCAGCCGAGGCGCTCGTCGCGCTGGGGGCAGTCGGTGGGCAGGTCGAGGAAGTTGCCCTTCTGGCTCCACACCACGTTGTCGTGCAGCTGGTTGACCCGCTCGTCGGAGCAGCGGAAGTGGCCCAGCCGGCGCAGGTCGGAGTGCACCACGACGGCGGTCAGGTCCTCGGGCCGCAGCTCACCCGGCCAGCCGTTCACCTCGGCGTAGCGGAACCCGTGGAAGGTGAAGGTCGGCTCGACCTCCTCGACCTCCCCGGAGCAGACGAAGGTGTCGGTCGCGCGGGCCGAGCGCAGCGGACGGGTGCCCAGCTCCTCGTGCTCGAGCACCTCGGCGTGCCGGATGGTGATCTCGGTGCCGGCCGGGCCGGACAGCCGGACGCGGATCCAGCCGGCGAGGTTCTGCCCGAAGTCGACCAGGGTGCGCCCGCTCGGGGAGGTCCAGATGCGCTGCGGGGAGAGCTCCTCGTGCCGACGCACCTGCGGGCCGAGGTAGGGCGTCAGCAGCGCGTGGTCGAAGGCCATGGTGGTGGCCGGCTGCCAGCCGTCGGGGTCGGCCCACGGGTCGGCCGGACGCCGCCGGGTGTCGATGTGCTGGCCGTCGTACAGGTCGTTGGCCAGCGTGCGGGACGGCCCGGACTCCCAGCCCTCACCGGTCACCAGGTGCTGGCGGTGGCCGTCGGCGAACTCCACCTCGAGGTCGGCGATGACGCCGAGCCGGTCGCTGTAGACGTCCTTCAGCCCGCGGGAGCCGAGCCGGCCGCGGGCCCAGCCGTTGCCCACCGCGAAGCCCAGCACCGCGCCGTCGCGGACCAGCGCGGTGACGTCGTCGTCGGTGTGGCGCAGCCGCCACTCGTAGCTGGACCACCCCGGGCTGAGCACCGCCTCGCTGACCGGCTGGCCGTCGATGCGGGCCTCGAAGACCCCGTACGCGCTGGCCCGCAGCCGGGCGCTGCGGACGTCCCCGTGCCCGGGGTCGAGCGTGAGCGTGGTGCGGAACAGCGGGGCCGGGTCGGTGGGGTCGGCCGCGGTGATCATCTGGGCGTCGGTGCTGAGCCCGTCGGACATCGTTGTCTCCTCGGTTGCTTGAACGATTCAAGAGCCCAGCACACGCCGCGTCCGACCGTCAAGGCTGGACGCCGGCCGTCCCGCACTCCGCGACCACCTCCCGTCCCCGCCCGGCCCCGCCCCCGCGAGAAGCGCCGGAGCGGGCCAGGGGGTGTGGCAGGTGTGGCAGGGTCTTGACAGCAGGCCGTGCCGCGATAAGTTCCGTGGAACGATTCAAGTCCCGTTGTCACCGTCGACAGAGGGGGCCGTCAGTGTCGGCATCTCAGGTCCGGACACCACCCGTCCTGCGCACCGCGACGTCTTCATCGCGCCGCGGGGTCAGCTACCGGGACCGCGTCTACCCGCTGTGGTTCTACGTCGTGCCCGCGATCCTCTACCTGGTCCTGTTCATCGTGCCGACGGTCTCGTCGTTCTACTTCGCCTTCACCCGCTGGGACCTGCGGGAGGCGGAGTGGATCGGCTGGGACAACTTCGCCCGGTTCTTCGCCGAGCCGTCGCTGGTGCAGGGCCTGTGGCACACCCTCGTCTACGCCGTCATCACCTCCGGTGCGAAGGTGGTGCTCGGGCTGCCCCTGGCGGTGCTGCTCACCTCCGGCATCATCGGCCGCACGTTCCTGCGCTCGGTGCTCTTCTTCCCGGTGCTGGTCAGCACCATCGGCGTCGGCATCACCTTCACCGCGCTGATGGACGACGAGGGCCTCATCAACTCCGTGCTCGGCCTGTTCGGGATCGACGGCGTGCTGTGGCTGGCCGACCCCGCGTTGGCGCTGTACTCGGTGGCGCTGGTCGACATCTGGAAGGGCATCGGGCTCGCCACGCTGATCTACATCGCCGGCATCCTGGCCATCCCGCACGAGTACTTCGAGGCGGCCCGGGTGGACGGCGCCGGACGGCTGCAGCAGTTCTTCACCATCATCCTGCCGCTCTCGCGACCGGCCACCGCGACCGTCATCATCCTGTCCCTGATCGGCGGCCTGCGCTCCTTCGACCTCATCTGGGCGATGACCCGCGGCGGTCCCGGGTTCGCCTCCGACGTCATCGCCTCGGTGATCTACAAGCAGTACCAGGCCGGCTTCTACGGGCTCTCCACCGCCGGCAACGTGGTGCTCTTCCTGGTCGTCACCGCGATCGCGCTGCCGCTCAACTGGTTCCTCACCCGACGGGAGGTCGATCTGTGAACCGCCCGCTGCGGGTCGTGCTCTCGGTGCTCGTGCTGGCCGTGTTCGCAGTGGTGTTCATCGTGCCGTTCGTCTTCATCGCGCTGACCGCGATCAAGACGCCGGCGGAGTCGTCGCTGCTGCAGTTCAGCTGGCCCACCGAGGTCGCCCTGGTGCAGAACTTCGTCGAGGTGCTGCAGACCCGGGAGTACCTGCTGGTCATCGCCTTCATCAACTCCACCGTGCTGACGGTGGTCTCGGTGGCGCTGATGGTCATCCTCTCGGCGATGACCGCCTTCGTCTGGCAGCGCCGGCCGGGACGCAGCGGACCGATCATCCAGCTGATCGTGCTGTCGGGGCTCATCATCCCGCCGGCGGTGGTGCCCACCATCTGGGTGCTGCAGGCGCTCGGGCTGTTCCGCACCATGCCGGGGCTGATCCTCATCGAGGTGGTGTTCGGGCTGTCGTTCTCGACCCTGCTGTTCCGGGCCTTCATCGCCACCATCCCCAAGGACCTGGACGAGGCGGCGATCGTGGACGGGGCCGGCCCGCTGCGGCTGTTCTTCCGGATCGTCTTCCCGCTGCTGCGTCCCGTCGCGGTGACCGTCATCGTGGTGCAGTCGGTCAACGTGTTCAACGACTTCGTCAACCCGCTGTACTTCCTGCCCTCGCACCCGACGGTGCAGCTGACCCTCTACAACTTCCAGAGCCAGTACCTGACCCAGAACAACCTGCTGTTCATGAACATCCTGCTCATCACCATCCCGCCGCTGATCATGTTCCTGGTGTTCAACCGGCAGATGGTGGCGGGGATGACGTCGGGGGCGATCAAGGGCTGACCGCCGCGCCCCGCTCCACACACCTTCGTGCGACGGCGCACACGCTGCAGCAGGTGTGGCGCCGCGCGAAGGTGTGTGAGGTGGCCGGTCCGGAGTGGGTGGAGGCGGCCGACGGGTGGTCAGTCGGTGGTGCTGGCGGCGTCCTCGACCTCGCCGACCAGCTCCTCGATGATGTCCTCGAGGAAGAGGACGCCGGTGGGCTCGCCCTCGGCGTCCAGGCAGGTCGCGAGGTGGCTGTACTCGCGCCGCATCACCGCCAGCGCGTCCTCCAGCTCGGCATCGCGGGAGACCGGGCTGAGGGTGCGGATCCGGCTCGTCGGCACCGGCTCGTCGCGGCGGGAGTCGGTGGTGAGGTCGAGGACGTCCTTGAGGTGCAGGTAGCCGGCCGGCGAGCCGTCGGTGTCGGTGACCACGTAGCGGGAGAAGCCGTGCTCGGCGACCGCCCGCTGCAGCTGCGCCGGGGTGACGTCGGAGGGCAGCAGCACCAGCGAGTCCAACGGGACCTCGACGTCGGCGACGGACTTCTCGGTGAACTCGAAGGCGTTGCTCAGCGTGCCGGTGGTGTCGGTGAGGGTGCCCTCCCGGGTCGACTGCTCGACGATGGTGGCCACCTCCTCCAGCGTGTAGGTGCTCTGCGCCTCGTCCTTGGGCTCGACCCGGAACAGCCGCAGGACGGCGTTGGCGGCGCCGTTGAGCAGCCAGATCACCGGGCGGACCAGCCGGGAGAACAACACCAGCGGCGGGGCCAGCAGCAGCGCCGCCCGGGTGGGCAGGGAGAACGACAGGTTCTTCGGCACCATCTCGCCGAACACCACGTGCAGGAAGGTCACCAGCAGCAGGGCGATGACGAAGGCGATCGCGCTGATCGCCTCCTCCGGCAGCGGGGTCGCCCCGAGCGGGTACTCCAGCAGGTGGTGGATCGCCGGCTCGGAGACGTTGAGGATCAGCAGCGAGCAGATGGTGATGCCGAGCTGGCTGGTGGCCAGCATGAGGGTGGCGTGCTCCATCGCCCACAGCGTGGTGCGGGCCGCGCTCTGGCCCTGCTCGGCCCGCGGCTCGATCTGGGAACGGCGCGCGGAGATGACGGCGAACTCCGCGCCGACGAAGAAGGCGTTGGCCAGCAGCAGCACGAAGAGCGCGACCAGCCCGGGCACGTACTCAGACATCCTCGCCCTCCGTCCGCGTCGGGGCCGTGGCGTTGGCGCCGTCGGGGTCGGGGTCGACCTCGATGAACCTCAGCCGCTCCACCGTGGGCCCGTCCAGCCGTTCGACCCGCAGGACGCCCTGGCGCACCCGCACCTCGTCGCCCACCTCGGGCAGCCGGTCGAGGACGTCGATGACGAACCCGCCGACCGTCTCGTACTCGTCGTCGTCGGGGACGTCGATGCCGGTGCGCTCCAGCAGCTCGTCGGGGCGCAGCCGGGCGTTGAAGACGACCGAGCCGTCGCGGTGGCGGACCAGCCCGATCCGGGCCCGGTCGTGCTCGTCCTCCAGCTCACCGACGAGCTCCTCGACCAGGTCCTCCAGGGTGACGATGCCGGCGGTGCCGCCGTACTCGTCGGTGACGACGGCGATCTGGAACCCGGCGGTGCGCAGCAGCCCGAGCAGCCGCTCCACGCCCATCAGCTCCGGCACGCGCAGCGGCTCCACCATCAGGCTGCGGACGCTGGTCCGCCCGAGCTGGTCGGGGTCGAGGCCGAAGGCGGCCTTGACGTGCACCACCCCGACGATGTCGTCGACGTCCTCCCCGATCACCGGGAAGCGGGAGTAGCCGGTCTGGCGGGCCAGGTCGATGATGGCGCGGGCGTCGTCGTCGACCGACAGCTTGGCCATCTGCACCCGCGGGGTCATCACCTCCCCGGCGGAGTGGTCGGTGAAGCGCAGCGTCCGGCTGAGCAGGGTGGCGTGGTCGGCGTCCAGCTGGCCCTCGCGCGCAGAGCGCCGCACCAGCGAGGACAGCTCCTCCGCGCTGCGGGCGCCGGAGAGCTCCTCCTTCGGCTCGATGCCCATCGAGCGGATCACCGCGTTGGCGGTGCCGTTGAACAGCAGCACCAGCGGCTTGAACACGGTGGTGAAGGCGATCTGGAACGGCACCACCAGCTTGGCGGTGTGCAGCGGCAGCGCCAGCGCGAAGTTCTTGGGCACCAGCTCACCGATGAGCATCGACAGCAGGGTGGCCAGACCGACGCCGACGACCATGCCGATGACGGGCAGTGCGGCGTCGGGGAGGGGGGTGGTGGTCAGCGGACGCTCCAGCAGCCGGCTCATCGCCGGCTCGAAGGTGTAGCCGGTGAGCAGCGTGGTCAGCGTGATCCCGAGCTGGGCGCTGGAGAGGTGGGTGGAGGTGGTCCGCAGCGCCCCGATGGTCGGGCCGAGCCGCTTCTCACCACGGGACTGGCGGGCCTCGAGCTCACCGCGGTCGAGGTTGACCAGCGAGAACTCCGAGGCGACGAAGAGCCCGGTGCCGATGGTCAGCACGATGCCGACACCGAGCATGAGGAGGTCGAAGGTCACCGTGGGCCGTCCGTCGACGGGTCGGAGGGAGCCCCGGGGTGGGGCTGCGGACTCGGAGGATCATCCATGGTCCAGGGATCCTACCGAGGCAGCCGCACCGACCGGAGAAGGCACCGGGGCCCCGTCCGTGGTGGACGGGGCCCCGGTGCGGTGCTGGGTGTGTGTCAGGCCTGGAAGCCGACGTTCTCCCAGCGGACGGTGTTCAGGCCGAACGCGCCGTAGTTGGCGAGGTTGGTCTTGGCGGCCACGATCTCCGGACGCTGGTACAGCGGGAGGGTGGACACCTCCTCCCACATCAGCCGGGCGGCCTCGTTGGCCAGGGTGGTGCGCTCGGTCGGGTCGACGGTGGTGTCGACCAGGTCGGCCAGCTCGTCGATCCGCTCGTTGGACAGGTTGCCGAAGTTCGACTCGCCACCGGTGACGTAGATCTGGCGGAACTGGTACGGGTAGGGCGTCCCGATCCAGGAGAAGGCGAAGATCTCGAACTCACCGGCGGTGAGCTTGTCGATCCAGTTGTCCTGGGTGGCGTCGACGATGTTCACCTGGACGCCGATCTCGGCGAGCTGGGCCTGCGCCTGCAGCGCCTCGTTCTCCGAGACGGGGACGCCGACGATCTGGCCGAAGTCGACCTCGAGCGGCTCGCCGTCCTTCTCGCGGACGGTCGCCCCCTCGGGCAGCGTCCACCCGGCCTCCTCCAGCTTCTGGCGGGCGGCGTCGGGGTTGTAGTCGATGCCGGTCTCGGCGGCCATGTCGACGAACTGCTCCTGCGAGGCCAGGAAGATGTTGTTGTTCAGCGGCTCCACCGGCACGTCGATGCCGGCCATGTCGGACTGGCCGATCGACTGGCGGTCCAGGCCCATCACGATGGCCTGGCGGACGGCCTGGTCGGTGAGCACACCGGCCTCGTGGTTGAAGGTGAAGTGGCGGAAGTTCGGGCCCAGCGCGCTGCGGACGTCGCCCTCGGCGTACCCGCTGGCCTTCTGGAAGGCGTCGGGGTCGGGCCCGATCTCGAAGGAGTCGAGCTCGCCGTTGATGTAGGCGTTGGCCTGGGCGTCGGCGGAGATGACGCGGATCTGGATCTCGTCCAGCAGCGGGGCGTCACCCCACCAGGTGTCGTTGGGCACCAGCGTCAGCACCTGCTGGGTCTCGTCGTAGGTGCCGACCTCGAACGGGCCCGACATCCAGTCGCCGATCTGGGTGACGTCGGCCCAGCCCTCGTTGAAGGTGGCCGGGTCGGCCAGGCCCTCGGCGCGGTAGAGGGAGGAGAACGGCTGGGTCCAGTCCGGGTACGGGCCGGAGAAGGTGACCACCACCTCCTGCTCGGTCGCGCCCTGCTCGACCGACTCGATCTGGTCGTAGCCCTGGTTGGTGGCGCACTGGAACTCGGTGTTCTCGCCGTTGCAGGCCTGCCACATCGCCTCGAAGTCGTCGACGCCCAGCGGCTCGCCGTCGTTCCAGACCGCGGCCGGGTTCAGCGTGAAGTTGACCACCGTCGGGTCCTCCGAGCTCAGCTCGGCCGACTCCAGGTACAGCGGGTTGGGCTCGGGCTCACCGGAGTCGGGCACCACGAAGAGGTTGGGGAACAGCGCCTCGGAGATGTCGGCGTAGTCCGCCTCGTTGCCGTTGACGTTGAACGGGTTCCAGTAGACGAACTCGGTGATCGGGATGCGCAGCGTGCCGCCCTGCTGCAGCTCCTCGCGCGGCACCGAGTTGAGGTCGACCGCGCCGATCCCGGACTCCTCCGGTGCGGTGCCGCCGCCCTGGTCGGTGGGCGCGGGTGGTTCGGTGCTACCGCAGGCCGCGGTCAGCAGCAGGGCCGCCGTGGCCGGCAACGCAAGGAGCTTGCGTGACTTCACTGTTCCTCCAGAGGAATGGTCGTGCGGGAGACTTCTCGCAGTTGAGGGTGACCCTAAGCCGGATCGAGTGGCCGTGGGTGCGGTGGGCGGTTACAGGCTGACAACAATGCGTCCGGGCAGCGGGTTCAGGCCCGGAAGTCGACGTGGCGGTCCACGTCGTTGAAGTGGCAGGCCGAGGTGTGGTCGGTGCCGACGGCGAGCAGCACCGGCGACTCCTCCACGCAGCGGCGCTGGTCGGCCTCGCTGAGCGCGGGTTTGCGCGGGCAGCGGGTGCGGAACCGGCAGCCCGAGGGCGGGTTCGCCGGGCTGGGCAGGTCGCCGGTGAGCAGGATCCGCTCCCGGGTGCGCTCGGTCTGGGGGTCGGGGATCGGGATCGCCGAGAGCAGCGCCTGGGTGTAGGGGTGGCGCGGGTGGTCGTAGACCTCGTCGACCTCGCCCTGCTCCACGATCCGGCCCAGGTACATCACCGCCACCCGGTCGGCGATGTGACGGATCACCGCCAGGTCGTGGGCCACGAAGAGGTAGGACAGGCCCAGCTCGGCCTTGAGCTCGTCGAGCAGGTTGATGACGCCGGCCTGGATGGAGACGTCCAGGGCCGAGACCGGCTCGTCCAGCACCAGCAGCCGCGGCTTCAGCGCGAGCGCCCGGGCGATGCCGATGCGCTGGCGCTGCCCGCCGGAGAACTGCCCGGGGTAGCGGTTGACGTGGGCCGGGTCGAGCCCGACGGTGGCCATCAGCTCCTCCACCCGGGCGCTGGTGTCGGCCTTGGACCAGCGGTGGGCGTGCAGCGGCTCGGCGATGAGGTCGAACACCGTCATCCGCGGGTCGAGGGAGGCCATCGGGTCCTGGAAGACCACCTGCAGGTCGCGGCGCAGCGCCTTGCGCGCCTTCCCCCGCAGCTCGGCCGGGTTCTGGCCGAGGACGGTGATCAGCCCCTCGGTCGGCGGGACGAAGTTGAGCACCTCCATCAGGGTGGTCGACTTGCCGGAGCCGGACTCACCGACCAGGCCGAGGGTCTCGCCCTCCTTGAGGTCGAGGTCGATGCCGTCGACGGCGTAGACGGTGCCGACCCGGCGGCGGAAGACCGAACCCTTCATCAGCGGGTAGTGCCGCTTGAGCCCGGAGATGTCGAGGACGGTCTCGCGCTCCTCCCGCGGCAGCCGCTCCAGCGCACCGGGGGCGTGCTCGCCGACGGGGAAGATGTCGGCGTAGCCCAGCCCGTCGCGGATCACCCGGTCGGCGAGGTGGCAGGCCGCCGAGTGCGCCGGGGCGTGCGGCACCAGGGCGGGCTCGACCTCGCGGCACTGGTCCTCCGCCAGCGGGCAGCGCGGTGCGAAGGGGCAGCCCGGTGGCAGCGAGACCACCGAGGGCGGGTTGCCCTCCACGGTGGCCAGCGGCTGCTTCTCCCCGGCGTCCAGCCGCGGCACCGAGCCGAGCAGGCCGATGGTGTAGGGCATGTGCGGGCGGTAGTAGATGTCGTCCACCGAGCCCTGCTCGACCGGGCGTCCGGCGTACATCACCGTCACCCGGTCGGCGATCCCGGCCACCACGCCGAGGTCGTGGGTGATCATGATGACGGCCGCGCCGGTCTCGCGCTGGGCCCGCTTGAGCACCTCCAGCACCTGGGCCTGGATGGTGACGTCGAGGGCGGTGGTGGGCTCGTCGGCGATGATGACGTCGGGGTCGTTGGCGACCGCCATCGCGATCATCGCCCGCTGCCGCATGCCGCCGGAGAACTCGTGGGGGAAGGAGCGCACCCGCGACTGCGGGTTGGGGATGCCGACGAGGTCGAGCAGCTCGACGGCCTCCTTCCAGGCCTGCGCCGCGCTGACGTCGCGGTGCAGCCGGATCGCCTCGACGATCTGGTCGCCGATCGTGTACACCGGGGTGAGCGCCGACAGCGGGTCCTGGAAGACCATCGACATCGCCTTGCCGCGCAGTCTCGACAGCTGCTCGTCGGTGCGTCCGAGCAGCTCCTCACCGTGCAGCCGGACCGAGCCGGTGATCCGGGCCGAGGAGGGGTGCAGCCCCATGATCGCCAGCGAGGTGACCGACTTGCCCGAGCCGGACTCGCCGACGATGGCCATCGTCTCCCCGGCGCGGAGGTCGAAGTCGAGCCCGCGGACGGCCTTCACCTCACCGGCCTCGCTGGGGAAGGTGACGTGCAGGTCGCGGACGCTGAGGACGACCTCGCCGGCCGCGGTGCGGCGCGCGGCGGGGTGGTCCTCGGTCGTGGCGGAGCCCGACGGTTGGGTCGGGGTCGTCCGGACGGTGGGTCGGGTGACCATCAGGCGCGGCCTCCTGAGCCGGAGTTGGGGTCGAGGGCGTCGCGCAGGCCGTCACCGACCGCGTTCACCGAGAGGACGAGCAGGACGACGATGACGGCGGCGGGCACGAACAGCCACGGGAAGGTGGTGGCCTGCCGGGCCCCGGTGCCGAGCAGCGCGCCGAGGGAGGTGTCGGGGGCCTTGATGCCGAAGCCGAAGAACGACAGCGAGGTCTCGGCGAGGATCGCGCCGGCCACGTTGAGGGTGGCGTCGATGATCAGCAGGGAGCTGATGTTGGGCAGGATGTGGCGGAGGATGACGACCGGCGCCGGGATGCCCATGAACCTCGCCGCCTGGACGTACTCCCGCTCCTTCACCGACAGCGTCAGCGAGCGCACCACCCGGGCGGCCAGCATCCAGCCGAACACGGTGAGCAGCACCACCAGCAGGATCCACTGGGGCAGCAGCAGCACCGCGCGGTCGAAGAAGGACTGGTTGGAGCCGCCGCGGTTGGCCGAGCTGATGATGGCGATGATGAGGAAGGACGGCACCACCAGCAGCAGGTCGATGATCCACAGCGCGACCCGCTCGAACCAGCCACCGAAGTAGGCCGCGAACGAGCCGATGATGGCGGCGATGCCGGTGGAGAAGACGGCGACCAGCAGACCGATCAGCAGCGACTTCTGCAGCCCGCGCATGGTGAGGGCGAAGACGTCCTGGCCGCTCTGGGTGGTGCCGAAGGGGTGGCGGGAGTCCGGCGGCTGGAGGAAGGCGTAGCGGTCGACCTGGTCGTAGTCCCAGGCCGAGAGCAGCGGGCCGAAGGCGGCGAGGAAGCCGAGCGCGAGGATGAGCACGGCGCCGACGACGGCGGTCTTGTTGCGCAGGAAGCGCCGCAGCACCAGCCGGCGGCGGGTGATCCGGCGCTGCACCGGCGCACCACCACCGCCCCCGGCGCCGGGGACGGCGGGCTCGAGGACCTCGGGGTTCACGACGGACATCGGCGTCTCCTCAGCTCACGCGGACGCGGGGGTCGAGGGCCGCGACCATGAGGTCGGCCAGGGTGGCGCCGACCAGCACGCACACCCCGCCGAAGGCGGCGACCGCGACGGCGCCGTGGACGTCCTGGCCCTGGATGGTGGTGATGGCGAACTCGCCCATGCCGTGGAAGTTGAACAGCACCTCCACGAACGTCGAGCCGAGGAAGAGGGTGGCGACGCTGAACGCGAAGTAGGTGCCGGTGGGGATCAGCGAGGTGCGCAGCGCGTGCTTCATCACGGCCTTCCCCTGGCGCAACCCCTTGGCCCGCGCTGTCCGCACGAAGTCCGAGCCCAGCGCGTCCAGCATGAGGTTGCGCTGGATCCGGCTGAAGAACGCGGCCTGGCTGAGCACCAGGACGAGGGTCGGCAGCAGCAGGTGCTGCAGCCGGTCCACCAGCCACGCGCCGGGGTAGCTGCCGACCGAGCCGGTCTCGCCGATGTACTCGAACACCCGGATGCCGGTGACGTCGTTCCAGGTGGTGGCCAGCACCTGGATGATGCTGATGAGCACGAAGACCGGCACCGAGAAGATCGCCAGCGCGCCGAAGGTGGTGACCCGGTCGCTGATCTTGTACTGGCGGGTGGCGGTCCAGGCGCCGAGCACCACGCCGAGGGTGATGCCGCCGAGGATGCCGATGGTGATGAGCCGGATGCTCACGCCGATCCGGCGGCCGATCTCCTCGCTGACGTCACCGGCCTGGCGGGGCTGCTCGCCCCACTCCCAGCCGGTGACGATCCCGGTCAGCCAGGTCCAGTACCGCTCGAGCAGCGGCACGTTGTCGCTGAGGTTCTTGGCGCGCAGCGAGGCCTCGATGGTCTCGGCGGGCAGCGGCGGGTTGGCCAGCTCCCACAGCACCCGCGGGTTGAGCTGGCTGGCGGCCAGGAAGTAGGTGAGGCTGACGGCGACGAAGAGCAGGATGGCGTAGTTCAGCAACCGCCGCAGGATGTATCTACCCATGGGTGGCTGGCGCGTCCTCTCTCCGTGGCCTCCGGTGGCCCGATCGCGGACAACCTAAGCGACGCCCTCCCCGGTTCCCAAGCCGCCGTGTGACCGCCCGGTAACGATTCAGCCCGGCTCGGCGTCGGGACCGGCGGCGGTCGCGGGTGCCGGGTGGGGCCGCAGCGCCGCGTCGCGGTAGCCCTGGGCGCGCAGCACGTCGGTGAAGACGGACGCCGCCCGCCCGGGCTCGGCGGCCGCGGCGACGAACCCGTCGGGGCGCACCAGCAGCCACCGTCCGGCGTCCAG
>NZ_QPKK01000209.1 GCF_003344635.1 Desertihabitans aurantiacus | reverse complement strand
GGCCAGCTCCGCGCTGGCCGCGGCCCCGTTCAGCAGCGCCCGGGCCCGCTCCGACGGCGGCACCGCCCGCAGCCCCCGGTCGCGCAGCACCGCATCGGCCGCGGACCGGGCGGCCTCCAGCGCCGAGGGCACCCCCTCCAGCCGCCACAGGTCGAGCAACGGGTCGTCCACACCCCCACCCTGGCAGCCCGCCCCGCCGCGCGCCGTCCTGAGCCTGTCGAAGGGTCCCCACCCGGCGCGGCGACGGGCCGGGAGACGGCGGCGGCCGCACTAGAGTGCGCCCATGGCAACGGCTCGGCGCACCATGCACCCGGTCGCCGCCCTGGAGTGGATGGTGCCGTCCGGGCGGGACGTCCTCGACCTGGCTGCCGGCTCGCCTGCGTTCGCCCGCGAGCTGGCCCGCAGCGGGTTCGCGGTGACCGTCGTCGACCGCGACCGCACCAACCTCACCGCCGCCCCGCCCGAGACCGTCGACCCCGACGCCGGACCGCGGCTGCAGCAGGTGGTCGGTCAGCCGGAGAGCCTGCCGTTCCGGTCCCGCCGGTTCGACGCCATCACCGCCGCCGACACCCTGCAGCGGTTCGCGCCCGGGCTCGCCCTGCCCGAGATCGCGCGGGTGCTGCGTCCCGACGGCTGGCTGTCGGTGGTGCACACCACCCGCGACGACACCGTCCCGTGGGTCAAGCGGCTGGCCGCCCGGGTGCAGCAGGTCGATCCCGAGGCGATGCGCGGCGACTACGGCCAGGACGCGGTGGAGGCCATCCGCGACAGCGAGTGCTTCATCGACCTGGAGCGGCGCGACTTCCGCAACTGGATCCCCATCACCCGGGACGGGCTGCTGGAGATGGTGGCCCGACGGCCCGCGGTGCAGCGGCTGTCGGAGGACGAGAGCGTGGCCCTGCTGCAGGACGTGTCGGCGCTGTTCGACTCCCTGGCCCGCCACCCCGAGCCGCTGCTGCTGCCGTTCCAGTCCTCCTGCTGGCGGGCGCGTCCGGCGCCCTGCGACGAGCCCGATCTCGACGACGCCCTCAGCCTCTCGCTCTGAGCCGCCCGCGGCGTGGGCGGGATGCCCCTGACACGCCCCCGGTCCTCGCCCGTGGCGACGGTCGCGGTGGCCGCCTCGTGCCTAGACTGAGGCGCGACCCGTCAGGAGCGAGATGACGCAGACCATGCCCGACCAGGAACGTTCGGCGCGCCAGCACTGGCAGCTGCCCGGTGTGCGGCTGCGGGTCGCCCTCGGCCTGAGCGTGCTGGTCGCCGCGATGCTGGTGCTGGCGGTCTGGGCCACCGTCCAGCCGGTGATGACGAACTCGCCGCTGGCCGCCCGGATCATCTTCCTCCTCCTCGCCGTGGCCGGGGTGCCGTGCTGCGTGGCCGCCTGGCGGCTGCGGCGGATCGAGATCTCCCTGGAGCCCGAGGGCGTGCGGATCGGCCACATCCTCGGCAACCGGCTCACCGGGTGGGCCGAGATCCGCGGCGCCGAGGTCCGCGAGGGCGTCTTCGGCTCGCGGGTGGTGCTGCTCGGCGAGGACGGCCACCTCGACGACACCGTGGTCAACCCGGTCTTCGAGGAACGGGCCGCCGAGGTGGTCGCGGCCATCAACGTCCGCACCTCCGAGCGGGCCTGACGTCCGCCGCGCGTCCGCTCCTGACAGCCGTCCGACCGGCCCGCTAGCCTCGGCCTGAGCAACGAGGCACCGACCCCGGCCCTGCGCCGACGACGTCGACCTCGTTCCCACGGAGCCGGAGAGGAAGGCAGTCAGTGAGCGAGACCGAGTGGTCCAACCTGAGCACCGAGGAGCGCCGTTTCCCGCCACCGCCGGAGCTGGCGGCGCAGGCCAACGTCACCGAGGAGACCTACCGGGTCGCCGCGCAGGACCCGGAGGCGTTCTGGGCCGAGCAGGCCAAGCGGCTCAGCTGGGGCACCCCGCCCACCGAGACGCTGGACTGGACCAACCCGCCCTTCGCCAAGTGGTTCGCCGACGGCACCCTCAACGCCGCGTACAACTGCCTGGACCGCCACGTCGAGGCCGGTCACGGCGACCGGGTCGCCTTCCACTTCGAGGGCGAGCCCGGTGACACCCGCGCCGTCACCTACGCCGAGCTCACCCGCGAGGTCTGCCGGGCCGCCAACGCCCTGACCACGCTGGGCGTGCAGGCCGGCGACCGGGTGGCGATCTACCTGCCGATGGTGCCCGAGGCCGTGGTGGCGATGCTGGCCTGCGCCCGGATCGGGGCGGTGCACGTCGTCGTCTTCGGCGGCTTCTCCGCCGACGCCCTCTCCACCCGCATCCTCGACTGCGACGTGCGCGTGGTCATCACCGCCGACGGCGGCTACCGGCGCGGCTCGGCCTCGGCCCTCAAGCCGGCGGTGGACACCGCGCTGGAGAAGTGCCCGGACGTCCGCACGGTGCTGGTGGTGCGCCGCACCGGCCAGGAGACGGCGATGACCGAGGGCCGCGACCTGTGGTGGCACGAGGCGCTGGAGGCCGAGGCCGACGAGCACACCCCGCAGATGTTCCCCGCCGAGCACCCGCTGTACGTGATGTACACCTCCGGCAGCACCGGCAAGCCGAAGGGCATCCTGCACACCACCGGTGGGTACCTGGTCGGCACCTCCTGGACGCACTGGGCCAGCTTCGACCTCAAGCCCGAGACCGACGTGTTCTGGACGGCCGCCGACATCGGCTGGGTGACCGGGCACTCCTACCTGGTCTACGGCCCGCTGGTCAACGGCGCCACCAGCGTGATGTACGAGGGCACCCCCGACACCCCGCACAAGGGCCGCTGGTGGGAGATCGTGCAGAAGTACGGCGTGACGATCCTCTACTGCGCCCCGACCGCGATCCGCACCTTCATGAAGTGGGGCGAGCAGATCCCCGCCGAGTACGACCTGTCCTCGCTGCGGATCCTCGGCTCGGTCGGTGAGCCGATCAACCCCGAGGCCTACGTCTGGTACCGCACCCACATCGGCGGCGACCGCACCCCGGTGGTCGACACCTGGTGGCAGACCGAGACCGGCATGCACATGATCGCCCCGATGCCCGGGGTCACCGCCGGCAAGCCGGGCGCGGCGATGCGCCCGGTGCCCGGGGTGAGCATCGACGTGGTCGACGACGAGGCCCGTCCGGTCGCCGACGGGCACGCCGGGCTGCTCGTCATCACCAGGCCCTGGCCGTCCATGCTGCGCACCCTGTGGGGTGACGACCAGCGCTTCGTCGACACCTACTGGTCGCGGTTCGAGGGGCTGTACTTCGCCGGCGACGGGGCCAAGAAGGACGCCGACGGCGACCTGTGGCTGCTCGGTCGGGTCGACGACGTGATGAACGTGTCCGGGCACCGGATGTCGACCACCGAGATCGAGTCCTCGCTGGTCTCCCACCCCAAGGTGGCCGAGGCGGCCGTGGTGGGCGCGAAGGACGAGACCACCGGCCAGGCGATCGTGGCCTTCGTCATCCTGCGCGGCGAGACCGCCGAGCAGGCGGGTGAGGACGTGGTGGCCGAGCTGCGCGAGCACGTCGCCCGCGACATCGGCAAGATCGCCCGGCCGCGGCAGATCATGGTGGTGCCCGAGCTGCCCAAGACCCGCTCGGGCAAGATCATGCGCCGGCTGCTGCGTGACATCGCCGAGAACCGCGAGCTGGGCGACGTCACCACGCTCACCGACTCCTCGGTGATGGACCTCATCAAGGACAAGCTGCCCTCGGCCCCGTCGGAGGACTGAGCGCACCCGTCCACCCCACCCGCGCCGGGTGGGGTGGACCGGGTCCCGGTCAGGAGGCGGCCCCTGGGGCACCGACCGCTAGGGTGGGCCGCGGTGTGCCGGGAAGTCTGGTCGGCGTGCACTTCCCCGACCGCTCGAGGAGACGCCCATGCCCCAGGACCAGCCCACCCGCACCCGCCGCCGCGTCGTGCTGTTCGGCGCCACCGACAACCAGGACCAGATCGCGATCGCCGACGTCCTGCGGATGGAGACCGTCGGCGGCGTGCTGATGCTGGCCGCCGCCGTGGTCGCGGTGATCTGGGCCAACGTCGGCAGCAGCTACGAGGACTTCCGCCACATCTACCTCGGCCCGCTCAACATCCAGCACTGGGCCGCCGACGGGCTGCTGACCATCTTCTTCTTCGTCGCCGGGCTCGAGCTCAAGCGGGAGTTCGTGGCCGGGTCGCTGCGCAAGCCGTCGGCCGCGCTGGTGCCGATCGTCGCCGCGCTCTGCGGGATGGTGGTGCCCGCGGGGATCTACCTGCTGCTCAACCTCGGGCTCCCCGACGGGGACCTGCGCGGCTGGGCCGTCCCGATGGCCACCGACATCGCGTTCGCGCTCGCCATCCTCGGGCTGGTCGGCGGCCGGCTGCCCACCAGTCTGCGGGCCTTCCTGCTCACCCTCGCGATCGTCGACGACCTCGGCGCGATCGCCGTCATCGCGGTCGTCTTCACCACCGACCTGGCGCTCGGCTGGCTGGTCGGGGCGCTGGCGTGCGCCGCGGTCTGGTTCCTGCTGCAGCGCAAGCGGCTGGACACCTGGTGGTGGGTGCAGGTGCCGTTGTTCGTGCTGTGCTGGTGGTGCATGTACAGCAGCGGCGTGCACGCCACCATCGCCGGCGTCCTGCTCGGCCTGCTGACCCGCACCTCCCCGGAGGAGTCGAACGACCCGGTCGACCGCTGGGAGCACTTCTGGCGGCCGGTGTCGGCCGGCTTCGTGGTGCCGTTCTTCGCCCTGATGTCGGCCGGTGTGGTGGTCTCGGTGCAGGCGGTCAGCGAGGTGTTCACCCAGGCGGTCCCGCTCGGCATCATGCTCGGCCTGGTGGTGGGCAAGGTGGTCGGCGTCTCCGGCGGGGCCTGGCTGACGGCCCGCTTCACCCGGGCCGAGCTCGCCCCCGACATCCGCTGGGGCGACGTGGTGGGGGTCAGCGTGGTCGCCGGCGTCGGGTTCACCGTCGCCCTGCTGGTGGCCGAGCTCGCCTTCGCCGACGCGCCGGAGGTGATCGAGCACGCGAAGACCGCGGTGCTGCTCGCCTCGGTGCTGGCGGCGCTGATCGCGGTGGTGGTGCTCGCCCTGCGCAACCGCAGCGCCATCCGACGGCAGGCCTGAGCCGCCCGGCCCGCTCCCGGCGCGGGTGGGAGGCGCGCCGGGATCCGGGTAGGGCCTGCACTAGGCTCGGCACGTCGTCTGGATGAGAGGCAGCACCGTGGACACGGAGAAGATCAAGCAGGACATCACCGCCCTGGCGAAGTCGCTGCTGACCCTGGGCAAGCTCGAGGCCACCGAGATGGGCAAGCGGCTCGGCTTCGGTGCCGCGCTGCTCGCCGGCGCCGCCTTCTTCGCCCTCAACGCCCTCTCGCTGTGGTTCGTCTCCGCGTCCCTGGCCTTCTTCCTGCTGCTGCAGCCCGACGCCCCTGCAGAGCCGCGGGACCCGACCATGCTGACCGGAGCGCTGCCGCTCGGCTTCCTCATCATGGGCGGCATCCTCTTCGTGGTCGCCGCCGCCCTGGCGCTCGGCGGCATCCTCAGCATCCGCAGCAACCAGGGCATGAAGCACACCCAGGCCGAGGGCCAGGCCACCGTGGCCGCCGTGCAGAGCGCCATCGAGCGCGGCCGGGCCGACGTCGCGGTCAAGCTGGAGTACGGAGAGCAGGCCTCCACCATCGAGGCCCGGCCCACCGACGTTCGCTGAGCGGTGCCCGACGCCGCGCCCGGCGCCCGGCCACCGGTCGCTGACCCGGCCGGCACCCCGTTGCCGGGCGGGTTCGTCTCCTCGGTGGTCCGGGTGGGCGCGGAGGTGCACCGGCGCCCAGGGCCGCGGGCGGACTTCGTGCACCGGTTGCTGCGCCACTACGAGGCCTGCGGCTGGTCGGGCGCGCCCCGGCTGCTCGGGCTGACCGTCGACGGCCGGGAGCGGCTCAGCCACCTCGACGGGGTGACCTCGGTGGACCGTCCGGAGCTGGCCGTCCCCGACGACGCCGCCCTGCTCGCGCTGTGCCGGCTGGTGCGCCGCTGCCACGACCTGACCGCCGGCACCGCCCTGGCCGGCGACGCCGAGACGGTCTGCCACCACGACCTGGACCCGCGCAACACCGTGCACCGCCAGGTCGACGGCCGCTGGCTGCCGGTCGCCCTGGTCGACTGGGACCTGGCCGCACCCGGCCGCCGCGTGCAGGACGTGGCCCGGATCGGCTGGCAGTACCTCGGCCTGGGACCGGCGGCCGACGCGGACGAGGTCGGACGCCGGCTGCGGCTGGTGGCCGACGGCTACGGCCTCGCCGGCGCCGACCGCGCCGACCTGGTGCCCACCATGCTGTGGTGGCAGGAGCGCTGCTGGCGCGGGATCGAGACGGCCGCCGCCGACGGGGACGCCGCCATGGTCGCGCTCCGCGACCGCGGTGTCCCGGCGCAGCTCCGCGCGGTCGCCACCTGGACCGCGGCGGCGGCCGAGGAGCTGCGCCGGTGGCTCTGAACCTGCCCGGCGACCCGACGCCACGACCGGGCTCCCCGCCCCGGGTGGCCGGGGTCCCTCCCGGCAGCACCGGCTTCAGCGCGCTGCTGCGCCCGCTGCTGCCCGACGGCCCCTGGGAGCACCGGCTGCTGCACGCCCGCCGGACCCGCTTCCACGTCGCCCTCGCCGGTCACCGCAACCCCGGCCCGCTGCTGCTGGTGCTGCCCGACATCGGCCGCACCTGGTGGTCGTGGCGGCGGGTGCTGCCCCTGCTGGCCGGTTCCGGGCACCGGGTGGCGGCCCTCGACCCGCGGGGCGTCGGCGCCACCGACAAGACCCCGCACGGCTACCGCCCGGACGACCGCCTCGAGGACGTGCTCGCCGTCGCCACC
>NZ_QPKK01000208.1 GCF_003344635.1 Desertihabitans aurantiacus | reverse complement strand
CGCGCCCCGTCGAGGTGCGCGGTACCGGTGGGGGTCGACGTCATGGTGGTTCCCCGCGGGCAGGGCACCCGTCGGTCAGGCCGCGAACTCGGGCAGGAGCGCCAGCGTCCGCTCCGCGAGGCTGTCGAGAGAGTTCCTCGTCTCGCCGAACACCGCGCTGCGGACGTCGCCTCGCAGCGGGTCGGCCCAGACCCGGGGGATCTCGTCACGGCCGACGAAGGCACCGAGCACCGAGCCCACCGTGGCGCCGTTGCTGTCGGTGTCCCAGCCGCAACGCACCACCAGGCCGATGCTCGAGGTGAAGTCCCCCGCACCCCACAGGATCGCGACGAGGATCATCGCCGCGTTGTTGATCGTGTGCACGTCGCTGTAGTGGCCGTACTCCTCGACCACCGCGTCGCGCGCCTGGGGGAAGGTCCAGCCCGCCCCGTGCCAGCCGGCCACGGCATCGAGTGCTCCGGCCAGACGCGACCGGTCGGGGACGACGGCACGTGCCCGGTCGACGACCTCCCGCAGGTCGCGGGCGACGAGGGCGGAGGCCACCAGCGCAGCGGCCCAGCGCGCTCCGTGGATGCCGTTGGCCGTGTGCGACAGCCGGGCATCCCGCTCGGCGAGCGCTGCGGCGGCCGAGGGGTCGCCCGGCTTCACGTACCCCCAGAAGTCCGCCCGGATCAGTGCGCCGATCCACTCACGGTACGGGTTGCGCACCCGCGCCGCCCCGCGAGCCGGGACGCCGTCCACCAGGTTCCGCATCGCGGCCCGCTCCGCGGTGAAGACCTGGTGGTACGGCAGCGTCCTCAGCCAGGCCGCGGCGACGTCCTCGGTCGTGAAGGACGCACCGTGCTGCTCGGCGAGGGTGAGCGCGAGGATCGTGTAGTCGATGTCGTCGTCGCGGGCCATCCCGTCGATCTCCCCGCGGAACGTGCCGACGGCTCCGCCCGCGTTGAACGGCGGCTGCTCCGCGTCCGGGTCCAGCCGGGGGAGGTAGTCCTCCACCGTCTCGATCCCCGCCCGGGCGAGGTAGCGCTCGATCTGCGGCCACGACCACCCCCGACCGGTTTCCCCAGCAGGCAGCCAGCAGCCCTGCCGAGCCACGCCCCGCGGATTCGCTCGGGGAGCGCGTCGCCGTCGACCGGTGCCGGCGGGATCGCCGGAGCCGGATCATCGGTCTCGTCCCAGGGCCACCCCTGCACCGGCAGGCCGGCGGACAGCTCCGTCAGCAGGGCGACCGCATCGCCCCCGGATCCGGAGCGGAGGCGGTCGACGGCCGGCCGCAGGCGCTCGACGTCGACGCCTGACTCCCGGAGCTGGTTGAACTCGTGGATCGCGAGCTCGTCCCCGACGGCGTCGAACCGGATCTCGATGGTCATGTCGTGCCGCCTCCTGGGAACTGCGCCGTCGCCTGGCTCCGAGACACCTCCGCAGCCGTCGCCGTCCGTCAGGCCTGGAGGCCGCCCGCGGTGCGTGCTCGCTCCCGAACGTAGCCGAGGGGAGACCTCTGCTGGAGGGCGACCAGCCGAACCCGGGGACGGGTCTCGCGTCGACCTCATGCCCCCGAGGCCGAAGGCGAGGCGTCTCGGGGGACGTCCGGCCCGTCGATCGGCGGCCACCGGGAGGAAGCCGGGCCCCGCCGGTCACCAGCCGGCGTCAGCACCCCGTGAGGACCGCGCCGGCGACGACGGGTGGGCTGGACCACCAGGTCGAGCTCCACCTGTTCCCGTCGATGGTCTGCCCGAGCCTGCGCAAGATGCAGAAGATGCTGGCCAAGCACTGCGCGGTCAGCGTCCCCTGCAGCCAGACCCCGCTGATCGAGGCCCACCGCGTGTGACAGTCGAGGCGGCGGCATGAGCGGCGCTCTCGGACGCTGTGAGTGGCTTGTCGGTCCCGCCAGTCCAGCCCGAGCCTTGCTGGGTGTCCACGCGGCCGTGCTTGGATGCTGCCGTGGCCGATGTCGACGAGTCCTTCGACCGGGTGGTTCTGGTCTACAACCCGGTGAACCGGCGCGTGCCCCGCACCATCGCCGAGGGGCTGCAGGAGGAGCTGCGCGTCCGCCATCCCGCGCTGCCGGTGACCCTGGTGCCCACCACCCACGCCGGTCACGCCCGTGAGCTCGCCGCCGCCGAGGCGGAGGTCGGGCGGCCGCTGGTGGTCGCGGTCAGCGGCGACGGGGTGTTCAGCGAGGTGGTCAACGGCGTGATGGAGGTCGCCGACCGCAGGCCGGGGACGTCCCGGCAGGCGGTCGCGGCGGTGGTGGCCGGTGGCAACGCCAACGACCACCGGCGCAGCACCCGGCGGATGTCCACCGTGGACGCCGTGGCCAACGGACGCACCCGCCGGCTGGACCTGCTCCGGCTCACCGTGACGACCGACACCGGCGTGACCACCCGCTACGCCCACTCCTACGTCGGCCTGGGACTGACCCCGCTGATGGCGATCGGGCTCAACCGCGCCTCCCGCGGCACCTGGAAGGAGCTGCTCGCCGTCGTCCGCACCGTCGGCACCCTCGCCCCCGTGGAGGTCGTCACCGCCGACGGCGAGGTCCTGTGCCTGGACAGCCTCGTCCTGGCCAACGTGGAGCGGATGGCGAAGTACGGCCGGGTCAGCCGGTCCGGCCAGCCCGACGACGGGCTGTTCGAGGTGCTCGCCTGGCCGCACCGCCGCCGCTGGCGGCTCGGGCTGACCGCGGTGCGCGCGGCGACCGTCGGGCTGGGTCACCAGACCCGCACCCGGCGGTATGCGTTCCGCACCACCAGCGACCTGCCCGCGCAGGTGGACGGCGAGCTGGTCGCGCTGCCGGCCGGTGCCCAGGTCACCGTGGAGTCCGCGCACCACGCCCTGCTCACCATCGGCTGACCAGACAGCCCTCGGGACCGCGTCGCCTCGCCGGGGAGGGTCCTCGAGCTCGCCCGCCAGCCCTCCTGCCGCTGGCTGGCCCAGCCGGTCACGCCACGAGATCGGGACCAGGCCGCCTTGGCCAACGCCCACCCGTGACACCCCGGAGCGCGGTCACCGACTCCTTGGTGACGAAGCCCGGCTACCAGGGGTCGCGACCGGCCGGTCATCGTCGGATGCTCATACCGCGGGCGGCGCGGAGGCGGTGGCCGAGCCGCTGTGGTGGTCGCGAGCGACCCTCAGCGACCGCGTCCCGGCGGCGGACGGACGTCCACGGCACGTCTCAGCTCGATGTCCTCGACCGACCGCCCGACGTACAGGGTGGTCCGCCCGGTCGGGGTGACCCACGCGTCGGCGGCGACGTCGAAGCGTGACAGCGGGTGGGTGGGGGAGTCGAGCCGGATCGGGATCTCCACCCACCGGCTCTGGCGCGGTCGCAGGGTGACCTCCGCCCAGCCCAGCAGCTGCCGCTCAGGGGTCTCCACCGCACCCGGCAGCGCGCCCTGGTAGACCTGCACGGTCTCCGTGGTCGCCACCCGGCCGGGGTTGGTCACCCGGACGCGTACCCGGCCGTCCCGCGCCTGCTGCGGCCGGTCCGGTGCCGCCAGCCGTGGGTCGGCCACCCGTAGCGCGCGGTAGTCGGCGTCGCCGGTGGTGAGCCCGTAGCCGAAGGGGAACAGCGGCTCGGTCCCGGCGGCCAGGTAGCCGCGGTAGCCGACGTCCAGGCCCTCGTCGTGGCGGACCGTCACCCCGGCGTCGTTGACGTCGGGGAACGGGTTCTCGATGCCGAGGTCGTCGACGACCTGCTGCTCCGAGCGCGGCCAGCTCAGCGGGAGCCGACCGGTGAACGGCTCGTCGCCGAACAGCAGCGCGGCCACCGCCCGACCCTGCTCCTGACCGGGGTACCAGGCCTCGAGGACCGCCGAGACCCGGGACAGCCACGGCATCTCCACCGCGCCACCGGTGGTGAGCACCACGACGGTGCGCGGGTTGGCACGGGAGACCGCCTCGATCAGCTCGTCCTGGCCCTGGGGCAGGCCGAGGTGGCCGCGGTCGAGCGACTCACCCAGGTAGTCGTTGGCCACCACCACCGCCACGTCGGCGCCGCGCGCGGCCCGCACCGCCTCGCGGATCTGCGGGGAGGCGTCGGGCGACGGCGGGGCCCAGCTGAGCCGGATGGCCGGTCCGAGGTTCTGCGTGGCCGGGCAGCACTGCTGCGGGGCGTCCGCGACGTGCTCGACGCGCAGGTCGTAGCGCTCGCCGGCCTCCAGCTCGACCGGCGCGGAGAAGGTGTCGACGGTGTCGGTGTCGGCCTCGAGGACGAGCTCGTCGTCCACCCACAGCCGCGCCTGGCCGAGCACCGTGACGCCGAGCTGGTAGCGCCCCGACCTCACCGGCTCCAGGCTGCCGGTCCAGCGCACCGACGGCTCGGGGATGCCGAGGAACGGCGCGGGCAGCTTCGGCGCCGGCGACGGCTCGGCCCCGAACTGGCCCAGCACCGCGGCCAGCCCGTTGCCCCAGTTGACCTGGTCCTCCACCCGGGTGACCAGCGGGTCGCCGGCGAGGTCGGGGTTGGCGAACCACTCCGCCGTCAGGCCGGCCCCCGTCCCGGCGGCCGGCCGCAGCACCGAGGACGGCACCGGCGTCCCGCCCGGCATCAGGTCGCCGACCCGGGCGGCGTCGGTGCCGTCGACGTGGGTCACCGTGACGTCGTCCCCGGCCCGTTCCTCGATGCCCTGCAGGATCGGCACCACCGCGGTCGGGTTGCGCACGAAGTCCGCGCCGAAGCCGGAGATGTAGCGGTCGGCACCCTCGCCGATGACGGCGACGGAGTCGAGCTCGTCGGCCTCCAGCGGCAGCGAGGTGCCGCGGTTGCGCAGCAGCACCGACCCGTCCACGGCGATCCGGTAGGCGATCTCGCGACCGCGGGCGACGACGTCGGCCGGGAGCGGTTCGGCGTCCGGGCGCGGGTTGACCAGGCTCCCCGGCGGCGGGTCGTCGATCAGCCCGCGGGCGAAGAAGGTGCGCAGGATCCGGTGCACCATGTCGTCGAAGCGCTCGGCCGAGATGGTGCCGTCCAGCACCGCCTGCCGCAAGGCGTCCTGGCTGGGGAAGGCCGGGCCGCAGACGTCGGCGCCGGAGCGGAAGGCGTCGAAGCTCTGGCAGGCGTTGAAGTCCGACGAGACCCAGCCCGGGAAGGCGAGGTCGCCCTTGAGGACGTCCTGCAGCAGGTGCTCGTTCTCGCAGGAGTACTCCCCGCGCAGACGCGGGAACGCGCACATCACCGCGCCCGGGCCCTCGGCCAGCAGCGGCTCCCACTGCCGGACGTAGAGCTCGCGCAGGGTGCGCTCGTCGACCTCGTTGTCGAGGGTGAGCCGCTGCGTCTCCTGGGTGTTGAGCAGCCAGTGCTTGGGCAGGGAGTACACACCGGAGTTCTCGTTGATCCCCTCGACCACCGCCGCCGGCATCACCCCGCCGAGGACCGGGTCCTCACCCATCGAGGCCCACTGCCGGCCGTGGTAGGGGTTGCGGAGCAGGTCGGCAGCCGGCGCCGCCCAGCCGCTGTAGCCGGTGAGGCGGGCCTCCTGGCCGCCCTGCCGGCCGAAGTCGCGGGCCAGGTCGGGGCTCCACGTGGAGGCGAGCGCCAGCCCGGCGGGGAAGGAGGTCGTGCGGGCACCGGGAGCGGTGGTCACCCCGGTCGCGCCGTCGATCTCGCGACGGGCGGGGATGCCCAGCTCGGGGATCGCCTGCTGCGGGTCGGGGCTGAACAGCAGGACCTTCTGGTCCAGCGTCATGGCCGCGGCCAGCAGCTCGGCCCGCTCGTCCGGTGACAGCGAGGTGTCCATCCACGGTCGCGTCTCGGCGCTGGCGGTGGGCACCGGCAGCACGGCCAGGGCGACGACCAGCAGGACGGTGGAGGCGACGGCGGCGACAGCTCCGCGAGGGCGGTGCCGGACGCGTCCGGGGGAGCGGTGGTGACCGGGCCGGGACAGACGTGCAGGCGCCACAGCGCACCTCCGGGTGGGTGGGCCCGGACGACGACGGCCGGGCACCTACGAGCGGAACACGCCGCTCTGGTGGTGTCAAGGGACGGTGTCGTGCTGGGTCGTCACCCGGCGTGTCGCCCGGTGCGGCTGCTGCCCACCCGATCCCTGGCGTCGCGGCATCACGGCGGACCGTGGAGGAGCGGTCCTGACGTCCTTGCGCTGGCTGGGGGAGGGGCACGCAGGAGCACGGATGGACGTCGAGCCACGGATCGTTCGCCGCCGCTTCGGCCGCGCACCGTGGGGGCCGGCGCACCTGGTCTCCCGGCCGGGGGACACCTCGGTCCGGCTCGGCGACGGGCCGACCGTGTCGATGCGGCCCTACGGCGTCAGGCCGGTGACGCCCACCATGGGCTACGGAGGGACGCTCGTGGCCGGCGTCCCGGTCCTCGTGGACGGGGTGCAGGAGGCCACCGCGTACCCCCGGGGCCGCGCGTGGGCGGGATCGTGGAACCCGGCACGAGCCGGAGCGAGGGCGACGGCCCGGATCTCGCGCCGCCGGGTCTGCACCTCCGCGGGCACCTGCTGCCTCAGCGGATGTCGCTGAAGGCCGGAGGTCGCTGGTCTGGTCCTCGCCGGTGGTCTGACGCACCTGCACACCGGGCCGTTGCTGTGGGTGCTGCCCCGGATCTCTCCCGGCGCCAGGCCCGAGCACGTGCGCTGTGGATCGCCGCCTGGCTCGAGTTCGAGAGCTCGTACTGAGCCGCGATCGACCGCGCGGGCGGCAGCCGGCGGCCCGGTGGTGCGGCCGGGAGCGTGCGGCACCCGGCGGGGTGGGGGCACCGTCGCGTCGCCGGACGTCCGCCCGGTGTTCGCCCGGCGTCCGTTGCGGCACCACCCCCGGCACCGGTGGGGTGGTCCGTGCTGCCCCACCGGAGGAGACCCGCATGAACGCCCCCGTCGAC
>NZ_QPKK01000207.1 GCF_003344635.1 Desertihabitans aurantiacus | reverse complement strand
AGTCGGCGCAGCACCTGGGCCACCCGCCCGGCGGTCACCCGGCTGGCGGAGTCGCCGGCCGCGGCCAGGTTCCGCCGGGCGTGGGCCACCGCCGTGCGCGACGACTCCACCCCCCACACGCGCACCCCGAGCCGGGCCAGGGCGACGGCGAACAGCCCCACCCCGCAGTACAGGTCGAAGGCCCGCTCCCCCGGCTGCGGCGCCAGCCCCTCCAGCACCGCGTCGACCAGCGTCTCCGCGGCGCCCGGGTGCACCTGCCAGAACCCGTCGGCGGCGACGGCCAGCTCCTGCTCCCCCACCCGCTGGTGCAGCAGCGCCGGCCCCGACACCCGCTCCCCGTCGACCAGGGTGCTGACCGAGCCGGCGGTGTCGACGGCGGTCTCGACCACCTGCCCGGCCTCCCAGCCCGTCCGCTCGGGACGTCCGCGGGGGTCGCTGATCGGGCACCCGTCGACCGGCACCGGCTCCAGGTCGTGGGAGCGGTGCCGGCGCAGCGCGAGCACCCCGTCGGCGTCGGCGTGGTAGCGCATCCGGGTGCGCCACCCCAGGCCCTCCTCGTCGCCGGGCACCGGTTCGACCTCGACCGCGACCTCCAGCCCCGCCAGCCGCTGCAGCTGCTCGGCGACCACCTCGGCCTTGAGCCGGCGCTGGGCCGGCAGCGTCACGTGCTGCAGGTCGCAGCCGCCGCAGCGCCCGGGTCCGCTGACCGGGCACGGCGGGTCGGTGCGCTCGGGCGAGGCCTCGTGCACCGTCACGGCGTCCCCGCGCCAGTACCGGTCGTGCCCGGTGTCGGTCAGCCGGACGTCCACCAGCTCGCCGGGCAGACTGTGCCGGACGAAGACCACCCGTCCCTCGTACCGGGCCACGCAGTGCCCGCCGTGGGCCACCGCCCCGACCCGCAGCGGACCGACCACCGCACCGCTCACCGCAGCACCCCACGCCGGCGGACCGGCTGACCGTGCCGCCGCTTGGCCGACCCGGCCGAGCGCAGCTGGTAGGGCACCGAGGTCAGCATCACGCCGGGGGTGAACAGCAGCAGCGCCTTGAGCCGCAGCGCGGACTGGTTGTGCAGCAGCTGCTCCCACCAGCGGCCCACCACGTACTCGGGGATGTAGACGCAGACGGCGTCGCGCGGGGACTCGGTGCGGATGCCCTTGACGTAGTTGAGCACCGGGGAGGTCACCTCCCGGTACGGGGAGTCGATGACCTTCAGCGGGACGTCCAGGTCGAGCTCGTCCCACTCCTTCAGCAGGGTGTCGGTGCGCTCGGGGTCGACCGCCACGGTGATCGCCTCCAGGGTGCTGGGGGCGGCCGCCTTGGCGAAGTACACCGCGCGCAGCGTCGCCTTGTGCACCTTGCTGACCAGCACCACCGCGTGGATCCGGCTGGGCAGCTCGCCGGCCTCGCCCGGCTCCAGCGCGATCTCCTCGGCGACCGAGTCGTAGTGGCGCTTGATCGCCTTCATCAGCACGAACAGCACGGCCATCGCCAGGATCGCCAGGTAGGCGCCCTGGGTGAACTTGGAGACCACGACGATGACGAGCACGACCCCGGTCATGCTGAGACCGACGGCGTTGATCGCCCGCGCCCGCAGCATGGGCCGCCGCCGCTCGGGGTCCTTCTCGGCCGCCAGGTGGCGGGTCCAGTGCCGCAGCATGCCGAGCTGGCTGACGGTGAAGCTGAGGAAGACGCCCACCACGTAGAGCTGGATGAGGGCGGTCACCTCGGCGTCGAAGACCAGCACCAGCCCGGCCGCGGCCAGCGCGAGCACCACGATCCCGTTGCTGAAGGCCAGCCGGTCGCCGCGGTTGTAGAGCTGGCGCGGCAGCCAGCCGTCCTTGGCCAGGATCGAGCCGAGCACCGGGAACCCGTTGAAGGCGGTGTTGGCGGCCAGGAAGAGGATGACCATGGTGGCGGCCACCACGAAGTAGAAGGCCGGGCGGAACTCGGCGAAGACGGTCTCGGCCAGCTGGCCGATGGCGGTCCGCTCGACCACCTCCACGACCTCGCCGTTGAGCGTGTAGGCGGAGTTGCCGAGGTCGACCAGCCGCATCCCGGTCAGCTGGGCCAGCGTGATGACGCCGAGCATCATGGTGATCGAGGTCGCCCCGAGCAGGGCCAGCGTGGTGGCGGCGTTGCGGCTCTTGGGCCGGCGGAACGAGGGCACCCCGTTGGAGATCGCCTCGATCCCGGTCAGCGCGGCCGACCCGGAGGAGAACGCGCGGGCCAGCAGCAGCACCATCGCCAGCCCGGTGAAGTCGGCGAACCCGGGGTCGGGCTGGATGCCGAACTGGGCCGAGTGCACCCGCAGGTCCTCCCCCAGCACGAGGATGCGGAACAGCCCGACACCGAGCATGCCGAGGATGGCCACCATGAAGCAGTAGGTGGGGATGGCGAACAGCGCCCCGGACTCGCGGATGCCGCGCAGGTTGAGCGCCATCAGCACCAGGATGACCACCGCGGCGGCGGTCCCCTCGTGGCCGTCGAGGAAGGGGAACACCGCGGTCGCGTTCTGGATGCCCGAGGACACCGAGACCGCCACGGTGAGCACGTAGTCGACCAGCAGCGCGCTGGCCACGGTGAGCCCGGCGCTGGGCCCGAGGTTGGTGGTGGCCACCTCGTAGTCGCCGCCGCCGGAGGGGTAGGCGTGCACGTTCTGGCGGTAGGAGGCGATCACCACCAGCATCACCAGGGCGACCAGCAGCGCGATCCGCCAGTCCCAGGCGTAACCGGCCAGGCCCGCCAGGGACAGGGTGATGAGGATCTCGTCAGGGGCGTAGGCGACCGAGCTGAGCGCGTCGGAGGCGAACACCGGCAGGGCGATCCGCTTCGGCAGGAGGGTCTCGCCGAGCTGGGTGCTGGCCAGCTTGCGGCCCACCAGCAGCCGCTTGACCGCGTCGGACAGCTTCACGGGCGCTGACACTACGCCCGCCCGACGCCGGCTCCCGCACCCCCGAGCCGAGCGGGCGGACGCCCTCCGTCGGGGTGCGGTAGCGTCGGCCCCGGCAGCGCCCGCGGGGCCTGCCGCGGACCTGGCGTCACCGGTGGGAGTACTGCGTGCACATCGTCATCATGGGGTGCGGACGTGTGGGGTCGAGCCTGGCCCGTGGGCTGGAGCGCCGCGGTCACACGGTCGCGGTCATCGACGTCGACGTCGAGGCCTTCCGCCGGCTCGGACCGGCCTTCAACGGGGACACCGTCAAGGGCGTGGGCTTCGACCGCGGGGTGCTGGTCGAGGCCGGCATCGAGCGCGCCGGCGGGTTCGCCGCCGTCTCCTCCGGCGACAACTCCAACATCCTGGCCGCCCGGGTGGTCCGCGAGGCGTTCGGCGTCACGAACGTGGTCGCCCGCATCTACGACCCGGGACGCGCGGAGGTCTACGAGCGGCTCGGCATCCCCACCGTCGCCACCGTGCGCTGGGCCGCCGACCAGGTGCTGCGCCGGATCCTGCCCGAGGGCTCCGAACCGCTGTGGCGCGACGTCTCCGGCCAGGTGCAGCTGGTGGAGATGCGCATCCACCCGGACTGGGTGGGACGCACCATCGCCGACATGCAGCGGGCCGCCCGGACGCCGATCCCGATCCTGCTGCGGCTGGGGCAGGGTCAGGTCGCCAGCCCCAAGACGCTCTTCCAGGACGGCGACCTGGCCTACGTGGCCGTCGCCAAGGACCGGCTGACCGAGGTCGAGCAGCTCTTCGCCGGGCCGCCGCCGCGGGAGTGAGCGGACCCGGACGCGCAGGAACCACGAGCAGAGGACGGACATGCGGGTAGTGATCGCCGGGGCCGGCAACGTCGGCCGCTCGATCGCCAGCGAGCTGCTGGCCAACGGGCACGAGGTGCTGCTCATCGACCGCGACCCGCGGTCGATCAAGGTCGAGTCGGTGCCCGAGGCGGAGTGGCTGCTGGCCGACGCCTGCGAGCTGTCCTCGCTGGAGGAGGCCGGGCTGGACACCTGCGACGTGTCGATCGCGGCCACCGGCGACGACAAGGTCAACCTGGTGCACTCGCTGCTGGCCAAGACCGAGTTCGGGGTGCCGCGCACCGTCGGCCGGGTCAACCACCCCCGCAACGAGTGGATGTTCGACGACGTGTGGGGGGTCGACGTCGCCGTCTCCACCCCGCGGATCATGTCGGCCCTGGTCGAGGAGGCGGTCACCGTCGGCGACCTGGTGCGGCTGTTCCAGTTCCGCCGCGGCAACTCCAACCTGGTGGAGATGACGCTGCCCGAGAACAGCCCGGCGGTCGGGCAGCGGATCAGCGACCTGGCCTTCCCCCGTCAGGTGGTGCTGGTGGCGGTGATCCGCGACGGCCTGGCCCAGGCGCCGCAGCGCGACGCCACCCTGGAGGCCGACGACGAGCTGCTCTTCGTCACCGACCCCTCCCACGAGCGGGAGCTGGCCGAGCTGCTCACCCCCGACCACGTCCGGCCGTCGGTGATCGACAACACCGTCGGGCTGTAGGGCCGGCCCGCGACGCGCGCGGGACGGGCCCCGCACCCACGGGTCAGCGGGGACAGCTCAGCAGCTCGTAGCGGGGGTTGAACATCACCCGCTGCTGGTCGAGGCTGGTGATCCGCCCCTGCACCTTCACGTGCGCCCCCGGCTCGATGCCCGGGATCGAGCGCCGACCCATCCAGATCAGGGTGAGCAGACCCGAGCCGTCCTTGAGGTCGGCCTGCAACCACCGGGTGTTGCCCCGCGGCTGCAGGGTGACGGCGCTGATCGCGCCGCTCACCGTGACCCGGTCACGGTCGGTACAGGCGGTCAGCGGGGTCGCCCCGCACTGCCGCACCTCCTGCTGCAGGTCGGCCGACTCCAGCTCCTCGTCGGAGGACACCAGGCGCGACCAGGCACGCGTCAGCGCACCCCGTCGTTCCGTACGCACCCGCTGGCCCATACCCACTCTCACCTCGATCGCTGTGACCACCCGTCTGGTGGCCACCACCCATTGTGCCTCGTCCGGGGCCATCGTCCCAGTCCCGCCGGCGGCCGGCGGACGGACCCCGCAGAGGTCAGCCGACGGTGGCGGTCCCGGTGCCCGGCGGAGGCCCGTCCGGGGTCTGCGGCGCGAGCGGCTGGGGCCGGCGCGGGGTCATCCCCTCCGGCATCGTCATCGCCACCACGTCCCCGGCGGCGATGGCCTGCTCGCCCCGCCGCACCACGCAGCCGGCGAAGATCTCGTGCACCTCGTCGGCCGGCGCGCTGAGGTCCTCGACCAGGGCGGCCTGGCCGTAGACCACGCCGCGCAGCAGCCAGCGCGGGCCCTCGGCCGCCCACGTCCGCGAGGGCTGGTAGCCCTGCTGGCCGTCCGGGGTGCGCACGGGGACCAGCCGGCGCAGCTCGGTGCCGTAGGGGCCCTCGACCAGGCTGGCCCGACCCTGCTGGCGCCGGGTGCTCTCCAGCACCTCCTCGCGGATCTCGGCCCACAGCCCGCCGCTGCGCGGGGCGGCGAAGACGGCCAGCTCGAGGGCGGACTGCCCCACCGTCACCATCACCGCGACGACCTTGCCGGTGTCCTGGGCGACCTGCAGCCGCAGCTCCATCCCCGGGTGCGGGGTGATGACCAGGGCGCCGAGGTCGATCCGCTCGACGTCGTCGGCGTCGAGGTCGACCTCGGTGATGTCGAAGGGCCCGTCCTCGCGCCAGTTGCGGGAGCGGTCCAGCGCGGCCCAGTCGGTGCTCCCGGTGCCCGCGTCCTCGTCCCCGGCGGCTGCCGGGTCGGTCTCGTCCGCGCCCGTGGGCTCCTCGAGGTCGTCCTGCCGCGTCTCCTCCGGACCGGTGGTCGGGTCCTGCGCGGCGGCCTTGCGACGACGACCGAAGATCATCGGGTTCTCTCCTGAGGGTGCGGGACGGACTCCGGGGGCCGAGTCTGCCACGCCCGGACGCCGCCGCTGGAACCGTGCCCGCCGGCGCCGCGGACCGACTCCTCCAGGGTGTCGACGGCGACGAAGCGGGCCTCGGCGACCTGTTGCAGCAGGAGCTGGGCGATCCGGTCGCCGCGGTGCAGCAGCACCGGTGTGCGCGGGTCGGTGTTGAGCAGGCACACCTGGATCTCGCCGCGGTAGCCGGAGTCGACCGTGCCGGGGGCGTTGACGATCGTCAGCCCGGAGCGGGCGGCCAGCCCCGAGCGCGGGTGCACCAGACCCACCCAGCCGGGCGGGATCTGCAGGGCCACCCCGGTCGGCACCAGCCGGCGCTCCCCCGGCCCGAGCTCGAGATCGACCGTGGTCACCAGGTCGGCCCCGGCGTCACCGGGGTGGGCGTAGCCGGGCAGCGGGACGCCGGGGTCGAGCCGGCGGACCAGCACCACCGGCTGCTCGGGCACCGCTCCCGGCGCGGCGTCCGTCGACGGGGTCTGCTCAGCGTCCACCGCGGTCGTCCTCCTGCCCGGTCTGCAGCCACTCCTGGATCGCGGCGGCCAGCTGCTCGGGCCGTCGGCTGGAGACCAACCACGCCGGGTGTGGATCGGCGGGGTCGCACAGCTCGACCCGCACCTCGCCGGGGACGTAGGAGCGCTGCAGCCGCCAGGCCCGGACGTCGGCCCGTCCGCGCAGCCGGTCCTCCACCTCCGCGGCGTCCAGGCTGCGCGCCCCGGCCACCCAGCGCCACTCGACCCGCGCCGTGCCGGCCCGCAGGCCGGCGGCGTCGGCCACCACCGGGCTGGACAGCTGCCACAGCAGCAGCCCGACCAGGACCGAGGCCACCGCGGTGACCGCCAGCACGAGCGGCCAGGACAGCACCAGCGCACAGGTCACGGCCACCGAGGCCACCGCGGCCAGCGCCACCAGGACCCAGCTCCAGGGCACGAGCAGACGTTCGCGGTGGCTCACCCGGCCAACCTAGTGCCCGCCACCGGTCGCGGCGAAC
>NZ_QPKK01000206.1 GCF_003344635.1 Desertihabitans aurantiacus | reverse complement strand
CCACCGCCAGCGCCAGCCGCCGGCCCAGCAGCGGCGCCAGCCACCACGCCTGGCGCTCCTTGTAGGCCGTCAGCAGCTGCCGCGTCGCCCCGGCGTACCCGCCGGCCGCCAGCACCACCTCCTCCTCCGTACCGTGCCGTGGGTGCCACCGCTGCAGCCGCCCGCCCTCGAGCTCGGCCCGGCAGGCGGCGCAGCAGCCCAGCCCGGCCGTCCCGCACCCCGGGCACTGCGCGCCCAGCACCAGGTCCGCCGCCGCATCCACCCACGTCCGCACGCGGTGACCCTTGGCCGCTCGCCGTCACCCGGACGCCGGTCGTGCGCGGGCTGTGGACGGCGGGGCGCTTGTGGACGGCCGGGAGATGCCGCCCCCCGACAGGCTCAGGCGCTGGGCTCGGATTCGCTGCACCGTGTGCCGGGTCCGGGTCAGCGGTCGCCGGGCGGGAGCTCCATGGTGAAGGTGGTGCACGCGCCGGGTTCGCTCTCCACCCGCAGCGAGCCGTGCATGGCGTGGACGAGCTGACGGGCGATGGCCAGCCCCAGGCCGGTGCCCTCCTTCGCCCGGGTGTCGCTCTGGTCGGCCTGCACGAAGCGGTCGAAGATCTGCTCGAGCTTGTCCGGCGGGATCCCCGGGCCGGTGTCGCGCACGGCGACGGCGACCGCACCCCGTCCACCCAGCCCCGCCGGGTGGCGGCTGAGCACCACGTCGACCTGGCTCCCGGACGGTGCGTACTTGGCGGCGTTGGAGAGGAGGTTGGTGAGCACCTGGTGGATGCGGTCCGGGTCGCCCCACGCGATGTGGTCCCCCGGGGCCGGGTGCACGACGACCTGCACCTCGCGGGCGGTGAAGAGCAGCCGGCTGTGCTCGACGGCCCGCTGCGCCAGCTCGGCCAGGTCGACGTCGGTCGGGAACAGCGGGAACCGGCCCGACTGGAGGCGTTCGACGTCGAGCAGGTCGTCCACCAGCCGGCTGAGCCGCTCGGTGCTCTCCGAGGCGATCCGCACCATCGGCACCGCCTGCGGAGCCACCGGTCCGAGCCGGCCGTCGGCCATCAGCCCCAGCACGCCGCGGATGGAGGTGAGCGGGGTGCGCAGCTCGTGGCTGACGGTGGAGACGAACTCCGACTTCATCCGCTCCACCCGCTCCTGCCCGCGAAGGTCGCGCAGGGCCACCACGCAGCCGGTGGTGCGACCGCTGCGACTCAGCGGGCTGACCGTCAGCTGGACCGGGACCAGGGTGCCGTCGGGCTGGCGGCAGTGCGTCCGGCCGGTGCTGACCCGTCCGTTCTCGACGGCCTCACCGACCCACCCCAGCGGCCGCGACGGCGGGACGCCGCCGTCGGGGTCGAGCACCACCACCTCGGCCAGCGGCCGGCCCACCAACCGGGTCCGCGGCCAGTCCAGCAGGGTCGCCGCCGCGGCGTTGGCGTAGGTCAGCCGCGCGTCCAGGTCGGCGGCCAGGACGCCGTCGCCGACCGAGGCCGCGACCGCCTCGGAGAGCTCGGCCGACTCGCGCAGCTGCTCGGTGCGCTGCTCGACCAGCCGGGTCAGCCCCCGGCGCAGCCGCAGGTTGTCGTAGGTGACGAGCAGCTCGCGCAGCCCCACCGCCACCGCCGTCAGCACGCCCAGCACCCGGACCGGGGTCGAGATCCCCCCGAGCGGGCCCGCCATCAGGACCACGGCGGCGCCGACCAGGCAGAGGTAGACCGTCGCCGTCCCCAGCATGGGTCGGTCGGCGACCCCCTGCGTGCCCGGCCGGGACGGGCGGTCGGGGGACAGCACGGCGACGATGATGCTGAGGTAGCCGACGAACCAGCCCAGGTCGGTGGGCTCCCCGGTGGGGGCGGGGCCGGCGGCGAGCTGGCGGAGCGCGAACCCGGTGTCGGCCACGCCGATGCAGATGAAGCCGAGGGCGGCGGCGTAGAAGCGCGCGTGGTCGGCCGGCGGTGAGCGCAGCACCATGATGACGAGCACGGTGACCACGACGCAGTCGGCCACCGGCAGCACCAGGACGCTCCACGCGGTGACGTCGCGACCGAGGTCGGGGCGGACCGCGGCGACGGCGCCGAGCAGGATGCACAGCAGCGACAGCCCGACCACCAGACCGTCGGCGAGGACGCGGGCCAGCCCGATCCGGCCGAGCGGGACCGAGGGGTGGTGCAACGCGCCGGTGGACCCGACCAGGATGGCCGCCACCGTGGCCACCACCAGCGTGGACGCCGACTGGCCCGTCGGCGGCAGCAGCAGCACCACGTTGCCGACCGCGGCCAGCAGGCACCCTCCCGCGAACAGCTGCCAGGCCCGCCGACGGCGCGGGTCGGCCTGGGTGCGACCACGCAGCCACAGCGCGGCGGCGGCCGAGAACATCAGGCCCAGGACGCCCCAGTCGCTGACCGTGGCCCGCACGGGCTGGGGCAGCGGGCTGAGCAGCACCGCCGCGGCGGCCAGCACGACGGCGCCGCCCACCGGGAGGTACCAGCGGCTCGCCAGCACCCCTGCCAGGTCGCCCCGCACCCAGACCTCCTCCACACTCGGCTGCGGGTCGCGCACCCGCGCGGGAGACCGGGGTCACGCCGCGGAGGCGACCCTAGCGAGCACGGGGCGCACCGTCACCGGTGTGTCCAGGGGTGCGCCCCGGCGGCCGGCCCCGGGTCACCCCCGGTAGGCCGCCGCCCGGACACCCTGCATCTTCTCGGGCCAGGAGAAGTCGGTCTCGCGGACCCAGAGCTGGCCGTCGCGGCCGACCACGGCGGCCGGGGCGGTCTGGTCGGAGGCGTGGGCGTGCAGCGACCGGGCCGACCAGCTGCCGGAGCCGACCTGGTTCATCCCCGCACCGTCCTGGTCGACGGTCCACGGCAGCAGCGGGCCGTCGGGGGTGGTGGCGCCGAGGACGAGCAGCGAGGTCGCGCTGGTCCACTCGACCGCGGCGACCGTGGTGGGGCCGCTGCGGCCGCTGGAGACCAGCGGCAGCCGCCGCCAGGAGTCCACCCGGGGGTCGTCGCCCCGGGTGATGAGGGCCAGCCCGAGCTCGGTGCCGGCCGCCGTGCGCCGCACCACCGCCATCCGGGTGGCGTCGGGCGAGACGGCGAAGTCGACCAGCTCGGCGTCCTCCAGCACCGGCGCCCCGACCCGCAGCGGCTGCTCGTCGCGGACCACCCAGAAGCCCGGCTCCGGCCCGGACGCCGCCGTCCACAGCTCGTCGAAGCGGTCCCACTGCGGCGCCAGCAGCCCCTGCTGGCCCTCCAGCACCGTCACCAGCGCGGCCTCGGGGGCGGAGTCGGCGACCAGCAGCCGGCTGCGGTCGCCGGTGACCACCGCGGCCTTCGGCATCGGGTCGTTGGAGACCGCGAGGCCGGCGACCGGCTCGGTCCAGCCGCCCAGCGGCCCGTCCAGCGGACGCACCTCGTAGGGCAGCACGTCGTCGCGGGTGCTGCCGATCCCCTGCTCGGTGGCGACGTAGAGCGCGGAGTCCAGGGCGGGTACCGGGGAGAAGTACTGGTAGGCGTTCAGCGGCAGCACCCCGCCGGGGTCCTGGCCGGGCACGACGTAGGGCATCCCGTCGACGAGGAAGCGCACCGCGGTGATCTGCGGCAGCTGGCGCAGCGTCCAGACCACCTGCGCGGCCATCCGGGTGCGCTGCTCGTTGTTCAGCGTGTCCACGGTGGCGCTCAGCGAGACGTCGGCCACCCCGCCCGCGTCGACCGGGATCGACAGCCCCAGCTCGGTGCCCTCGGGGACGGCCGAGACGACCGCCTCCCGCAGCCAGGACGTCGGCCCGTCCAGCATGGCCCGCAGCAGGGTGGTGGCGGACTGGCTGCCCCGCGGCACGTAGATCGGGTCGGGCACCAGGGTGCTGAACTCGGGGTTGAAGTAGTAGACGTTGACGTCGTCGTAGAAGCGCTCGAACAGGTACTGCGAGATCAGCAGCCCGTCGGGCGGGTTGCCGATCCGCCACTCCCCCGCGGCGTCGCGGCGCATCTCGAAGTCGATCCGGTAGCGGCGGTCCTGGCGTTGGAACGCCCCACCGGCGTCCACCACCGCCACCAGCGGGCGGTCCAGCACCACCGTCTCGCCGGTGCTCACCGGGGAGCCGGAGTCGTAGACGATCACCGCGCGCTCGGGCCGCCAGCTGTCGCGCACCTCCTCGGCCAGGTACTCCCGGGCGACGGAGTAGTCGGTGCGGTAGTTCGCCATGGCGTGCAGGAAGCCCTCCACCACCAGCGCGGGCGAGGCGCCGGCGGCCGGCGGCTGCGGCTCGATCTCCACCGGCCCGCTGGGGGCCGGGCTGGCGGTGCCGCCGCCCTCGACCGGTCCGCTGGTCGGCACCGACAGGCAGCTCGTGAGCAGCGCCAGCAGCAGCGGCAGCAGCAGCCAGGCGGGCCGGTCCGCCCGGGCGCGTCGCGAGCTCACCGTGGCTCCTCGGCCGAGGCGGTCAGCTGGTGCTGGACCGCACGCCCCCCGCGGCCCTCGACCGCGCGGGGGCCTCCGGGTGGGGGCAGCCCGGGCAGGGTGAGGTCGCGCGGGATGGCCGGCAGCGGCGACATCCGTATCATCCCGCCCCGCACCCGCGGCACGGTGAGGCGGAACTGCGCGCCCATCCCGGGACGTCCCCACGCGTTCAGCCAGCCCGAGTGCAGCCGGGCGTCCTCCAGCGAGATCGCCAGCCCGAGCCCGGTGCCGCCGACGGTGCGGGCCCGGGCCGGGTCGGCTCGCCAGAAGCGGTGGAAGACCTGCTTGGCCTGTGCCGCCTCGAAGCCGATGCCGTGGTCGCGGACGGCCACCGCCACGGCGTCCTCGTTGCCTTCGACCCAGATGTCGATCGGGCGGCCCTCGCCGTGCTCGATGGCGTTGGTGATGAGGTTGCGCAGGATCCGGGTGATCCGTCGCGGGTCCACCTCGGCGGTGCAGGGCCGGGTGGGCCGGATGATCGTCAGCGGGGTGCCGCTGCGCTCGGCGAAGGCGCGCTGGGCCGCGACCTCCCGCTCCACCAGGTCGAGCACGTCGGTCTCCTCGGTCTGCAGCACGGCGGCGCCGGCGTCGAACCGGGAGATCTCGAGCAGGTCGCCGAGCAGCCCCTCGAACCGGTCCACCTCGTGGTAGAGCAGCTCGGCCGACCGGGCGGCCAGTGGCTCCAAGTCCTCGCGGGCGTCGTGCAGCACCTCCGCGGCCATCCGGACGGTGGTGAGCGGGGTGCGCAGCTCGTGGCTGACGTCGGAGACGAAGCGTTGCTGCACCCGCGACAGCTCCTCCAGCTGCTCGATCTGCTTCTGCAGCTCCGAGGCCATGAAGTTCATCGAGGTCGCCAGCCCCGCCAGGTCGTCGCTGCCGCGGACGCGCAGCCGGTCGTCCAGGTGACCGGCGGCGAGCCGGCCGGCGGTCAGCCGGGCCTCCCGCACCGGGTCGACCACCTGGCGGGCCACCAGCGCGGCGACCGCGGTCAGCGCCAGCACCAGCAGCGTGCCGGTGGTGACCACGGCCCGCTGCACCACCTGCAGGGTCTCCATCTCCGAGGTCAACGGGAAGAGGAAGTAGATGGCGTAGCGGCCAGTGCCCGGGGCGACCAGCGAGCCGCCGACGGCGAGCCCGGGCACCGGCGGCGTGCCGTCGGTCCAGGCGATCTCGGTCGGGGTCACCCAGGTGCCCTCCGCCTCGCCGACCCGGCTGCGCAGCATCTCCGGGACGCTGGTCGCCGAGACCCGCGGGGACTGGATGTCGGAGACCGGACCCTGCACCACGACCTCGTACTGGCCGCCACTGGCTCCCCGGTTGACCACCTCCACCGCCAGCCGGGTGAGCACCTCGTTGACGTTCGAGGTGGCCAGGTCGGCGGCCTGCAGCGAGCGCTGCGCGGTGTCCAGCGCGACCGCGGCCTCGGCCAGCGCGGCCTGCTGCTTGGCGCGCAGGATGCCGTCGGTGGCCTGCTGCATCAGCAGGAACCCGCCCAGCAGCATCACCACGGTGGAGGCGCCCAGGGTGGAGGCGATCACCCGCAGCGGCAGCGAGCTCCACCACAGCCGGCTCGGGGTGCGCAGCAGCCGCTCCCACCAGGGGCGGACGCGCTCGGCCAGGGTCGCCACCGCGACCGTCCTAGCCGCCGGCCTTGTAGCCGATGCCGCGGACCGTGACGACGATCTCGGGACGCTCGGGGTCGCGCTCGACCTTGGAGCGCAGCCGCTGCACGTGCACGTTGACCAGCCGGGTGTCGGCGGCGTGCCGGTAGCCCCACACCTGCTCCAGCAGCACCTCCCGGCTGAACACCCGGCGCGGGTTCTTGGCCAGCGCGAGCAGCAGGTCGAACTCGAGCGGGGTGAGGGCGATCTCGCTGCCGTCGCGGCGCACGGAGTGGCCCTCGACGCTGATCGTGAGGTCGCCGATCTGGAGCACGTCGGCGTCCTCGGCCTGCGGACGCCGGCGGAGCCGGGTGCGGATCCGGGCCACCAGCTCCTTGGCCTTGAACGGCTTGGCCACGTAGTCGTCGGCGCCGGCCTCCAGCCCGGCCACCACGTCGATGGTGTCGGAGCGGGCGGTGAGCATCACCACCGGCACCCCTGACTCGGCGCGGATGTCGCGGCAGACGTCCACCCCGTCCCGGCCGGGCAGCATCACGTCGAGCAGCACCAGGTCGGGCTGGTGCTCGCGGAAGGCGGCCAGCGCGGCGTCGCCCTGCCCGACCCAGAGCGGCTCGAAGCCCTCCTGGCGCAGCACGATCTGCAGCATCTCGGCGAGGGCGGCGTCGTCGTCGACCACGAGGACGCGCTTGCGCTGGCCCGTCCTGTCCGGGTCCGACCCCCGTCCGGTCTCCGACACCCGTCCCGCGTCCGACACCGCTGCCCCTTCCCGTCGCTGCGCCCGCTGCGGGCACGGCACGCCTGCCGAGGCGGGCGCTCGAACCTGCATCCTACTGCCCGGTACGACGCCCGCCGCGGGACGCGGCGGGCCG
>NZ_QPKK01000205.1 GCF_003344635.1 Desertihabitans aurantiacus | reverse complement strand
AGCACGGTCGCGGTGGTGGTGAGCAGCCCCGGACGTCCCAGCCACAGCGAGGTGCCGAGCCGCAGCCGCACCGGCACGTCGAGCTCGGAGGCCAGGGTGCCGGCCTCGGTCGGGGTGAGGTGGGAGATCCACAGCGGTCCGGGCCGCACCGACTGGGCCAGCGCGGCCAGCTCGCGGGCCTCCTCCATCCGGCCCTCGGTGAGCAGCGGCAGGTGGATGGTCCAGCCCTCGACCTCGACGCCGTCGGCGGCCTCGACCGCGGCCCGCGCCTCGGCGGCGTCCAGGCCGTGGCGGCGCATGGACGTCCGCAGCTCCAGCACCACCCGGGGCCGCTCGCCGGCGGCGGCCACCGCCGGCAGGTCCTCGACCCGGGTGACGGTGCTGATCACCCGCGGGTCGCCGGTCAGCGCCACCGCGTCGGGGTCGGCGGGGCGCCAGGGCTGCAGCACCACCAGGTCGCCGTGGAAGGTTTCGCGGACCTCGGCCACCTCGGCCGCGGTGCCGACCGCCAGCACCGGGACGTCCAGCCGCTCGGCCTCGGCCGCCAGCCGGCGCAGGCCGAACCCGTAGCCGTTGCCCTTGGCCACCGGCACCACGTCCGGGCCGGCCGCCACCATGGTGGCCAGGTGCTCGCGCCAGCGCTCGGTCTGGATCGTCAGGGTCAGTCCGCTCACGTCGGCGCAGCCTAGTCGGGCCGCACCCTCAGGCGGTGAGCGCGATGACGGCGGGCACCACGACGGAGAACACGTTGTTGCACACGTGCACGACCACCGCCGGCCAGATCGACCCGGTCCGGCGCAGCAGCAGGGCCGCCGCCACACCGACGAGGAAGGCCACCGGCGTCACCACGTTGATGCCGTGGGCGACGGCGAAGACCGCCGAGCTGAGCAGCACCCCGGACCACCAGCCCCAGCGGCCGAGGACGTTCGCCACCAGCCCGCGGAAGAACATCTCCTCCCCGAACGGGGTGAGCAGCGCGCCGAGCAGGATGGCGCCGACGAAGCCGGCCAGCCCACCGGTGGCGGCGGCCTGGTAGTCGGTCTGGATGTTCTCGGGCTGGGTGTAGGTCACCACGACCGCGGTGACGAGGACGTTGAGCCCGATCACCACCACGCCGACGCCGACCGCGACGGCCAGCCACCGCCCGGCCACCCGACGGATCCCGAAGTCGCTCCACCGCCGCCTCCGCAGCAGCGTGACGACGGCGACGGCCCCGAGCGGGCCCAGGCCGGAGACCGCGTAGGAGGCCAGGCCGACGAGGATGCTCTGGTCCTCCGGGAGCGCCCGCAGGAGCAGGATCCCGAGGCCGAGCAGGACGACGGCGGCGACGACGCCGATGCCGAGGTCGGCCCAGCCGAGCGGTCGGGACGGTTCGGTCTGGGGTCGCGAGGTGGTGACGTCGGTCGTGCTCCCGGTCATGGACCCACTGCACACCGTGCCCTCGGGACAGGCTCAAGTCGTCGTCCGGCCCGTGGGTCGCACCGTCCGACCTCTTGTCAGCGACCGACGACCCGCCTACTGTCGTCGTCATATAGTCGAACGGTGTTCGACATTGTCGAACGAGGAAGTACGAGCGATGACGCCCGAACCGCACCAGAGCCCGACGCCCCGTACCGCCATCCAGGCCATCGACCGGAGCGTCGCGCTGCTGGACGCGATCGCCGACGCCGGACCGACCGGGGTCCCGCTCAGCGAGCTCGCCGAGACGACCGGGTTGGCCACCTCCACGGCGCGCACCCTGCTCTCCTCGCTCGTGGAGCACGGGCTGGTGGCCCAGGGCGGTCGACGGCGCTACCTGCTGGGTGCCCGGTTCTTCGAGCTCAACCGCCGCTTCGTCACCCAGACCGACCTCTCCGCGGTCGCGGCGCCGGTACTGCGGGCCCTGTGGGAGCGCACGGAGGAGACCGTGCACCTCGCGGTGCTGCAGGGCCTGCGACGCGTCGACATCGCTGTCCTGGTCGGGCCGCAGCTGCTCACGGTCAGTCCGACGTCGGCCCGCTTCACCGACGCCACGAGCACGCCCCTCTACCGCACGGCGGCCGGCAAGGTGCTGTTCTCCGGGCTCGACCGGGTCAGCCGGCTCGCGATGCTGGCCGAGGCCCCCTGGGACTCACGCGGCCGGCCCGGCGAGGACGAGCTGATGGCCGCGATGGACGATGTCGCGGCCCAGGGCTACGCCACCAACGTCGAGGAGGAGATGGCCGGTGTGTGCGGTGTCGCGGCCCCGGTCCAGGACCAGGCCGGACGCACCGTCGCAGCCGTCTGCCTCGGCTACCCCGCCGTCCGGCACACCGACGCCCACGCGACCTGGCTGCGGGAGGAGGCGGTGGGCGCCGCCGCCGAGCTGACCCTGCTGCTCGGTGGTGACGGTGGGGCCCGCGGATGAGGCAGCACTACGACGTCGTCGTCGTCGGCGGCGGACCGGCGGGCTGGCCGGCGGCGACCCAGGCGGCCCTGCTCGGGGCGAGCACGCTCCTGGTCGAGAAGAACGGCGCGCTCGGCGGTACCACGACGGTGGCGGGTGTCGCGCTGCCGGGTCTCTTCCACGCCTGGGGCCGGCAGATCATCGGCGGCATCGGCTGGCAGGTCGTCCTCCGTTCGGTCCAGGAGGCCGGTGGAGCGCTCCCCGACTTCTCCGACTGGCGGCAGCGCCACTGGCGGCTCCAGGTCCCGGTCGTGCCGGGGGTCCTCGCCGCGCTGATCGACGACGCCGTCGTGGGGTCGGGCGCCGACCTCCTGCTGCACACGATGGTCGGGGCGGCACACTGGGACGGCTCGGTCTGGCGTCTCACCCTCGCCACGAAGGAGGGCCTGCGGCCACTGACGGCCGACGTGGTCGTCGACTGCACCGGCGAGGCCGACGTCGTCGCGCTGGCGGGTGTGCCGCGGCGCACCAACGAGCACCGTCAGCCCGGCACGATCATGTTCCGGCTCGAGGGCTACGACCTCGCCGCACTCGACACCGACGCCCTGCAGCGGGCCCACGACGCCGCGGTGGCCCGGGGCGACCTGCTGCCGGCCGACCTGGCGCACAAGAGCGTCGCCGCGTTCCTTCGGGCGCACGGGGAGAACGCCACCCACGTAGTCGGGGTGCAGGGCGGCACCAGTGCCGACCGCACCGCCACCGAGCTCGCCGGACGTCGGCTGCTGCTCCGGGTGCTGCGCTTCCTGCGGGCCCAGCCCGGGCTGGAGGAGGTGGGGCTGGCGGCGTGGGCGACCGAGACAGGTGTCCGCGAGAGCTGGTCGATCGACGGCCACGTCACCATCACCTCCCACGACTACGTCACCGGTCGCCGCTGGCCCGACGCGCTGAGCCACAGCTTCTACCCGATCGACGTGCACCGCCCCGACGGCGCCGGCATCGACATCCGACCGCTCCCCTACGGCACCCTCCCGACGATCCCGCGGCGGGCGCTGGTGCCCCGCGGGAGCCAGCGCCTGCTGGTGGCCGGACGGGCCATCAGCGGCGACCAGGAGGCGGCCTCGGCGTTCCGGGTGCAGGCGTCGTCGATGGCCATGGGGCAGGCCGCCGGCGCACTCGCCGCCCGCGCGGCGGCCACCGGGGCGGACGTCCTCGAGGTGCCGCTGGAGGACGTCTGGGCCCAGCTGCGCCGGCACGGCGCCATCGTCCCGGGCGACGTCGTCGTCCCGCCGCTGGAGCAGGACCACCCGAGGCGCACCGCCTCCCCCGCATGAGCCGAGTCGAAGGAGACCCGAGATGAGCAAGCACAGCGAGAACCCGACGCGGGGCACCCGCACCGCCCGCACGGCGGCCGCCACACTGGTCCTGGCCACGACGCTCGCCGGCTGCGGATTCGTCAACACCGGCGGTGGTGACGGCTCCGACGGAGGCACGAGCGGCACCGTGACGGCCTACGTCAACACCGAGCAGAGCGCCGGCCTGGCGCCGCTGGTGGAGGCCTTCGAGCAGGAGACCGGCTCCACCGTGGACGTCTCGTCGGCCACCACCGACGAGCTCAACCAGCAGCTGCGGGTGCAGCTGACCTCCGGCACCGCGGCCGATCTGATCCGCGTCTCCCCGGGGAGCTCCAGCCCGGTCGCCGCCGGCGTGCTCGGGCGGGCCGACGAGCTCGCCGACCTGTCCGACGCCGGGTGGGTGGCCGAGCTCTCCGAGGACACCCGCTCCCTCGCCGAGGTCGAGGGCGAGGTCGTCGCGTTCCCGGTGAGCCGCAACGCGATCGTCATGGCGTACAACCGCGAGGTCTTCGCACGGGCGGGGGTCGAGGTCCCGACCACCTGGTCGGAGCTGCTGACCGCGTGCGAGCAGCTCTCCGCCGCCGGCGTCACCCCGATCTCCACCCCCTTCCAGGGCGGCATCTACCTCCAGTTCTGGGTCTACGCGCTGGCGGCCACCCTGGTGTACGCCGAGAACCCCGAGATCGACGCCCAGATGGCCGCCGGCGAGACCTCCTTCGTCAGTGACGCCCGCTGGAACGAGACCTTCGCCCGGATCGCCCAGCTGAACGACGCCGGGTACTTCTCCGACGGCATGCTCGGGATCCCGCCGGACCAGGGTCTGCAGTCGGTCGCCACCGGTGAGTCAGCGATGGTGCTGCTGGTCTCGGCCGGTCTGCCACAGCTCTACGGGTACGCCGAGGGCGGGGAGGAGGCGTTCGACGTCTTCGCCCTGCCGGCCAACGAGGACGCCTCCTCGACCCACGTGGCGATCGCACCGGACTTCCTGGCCGTCAACGCCGAGGCCGAGAACCCCGAGGGCGCTCGCGCCTTCCTCGACTTCCTGGCCCGTCCGGAGAACGTCGAGGCCTACGCCGACGAGATGGGCGTGCTGCCCGGTCTCGCCGTCGACGCCGAGCTGAGCTCGGACGCGCTCGAACCGATCATGCCGATGTTCGACTCCGGCCGGACCGCGGGTTACGCGAACTACCTGTGGCCCAACGGTGACGTGCAGCAGACGATGCTGCAGTCCGGGCAGGAGTGGCTGGACGGGACGATCGACACGCCCGCGCTGCTGGAGCAGATGGACGCCGAGTACGCGAGGGGGACCTCGTGACGACGGTCCTCGACCGGGCGACGGCGAGCCGGGCCGACGACCCGGGCCCGCGGCGCCGGCGGGGACGGCGGGCGGTCGTCCCGTACGCGCTCATCGTCCCGGCGCTGCTGTTCTACGCCGTGGTGGTGCTCTACCCGACGGTGGCCGGAGGCGTCTACGCCTTCACCGACTGGAACGGTCGCCGCGCCGCCACGTTCGTCGGGCTCGACAACTTCGTCCAGCTCGGCACCGACCCGGCGCCCCGCTCGGCGCTGGCCAACACGCTGCTGATCGCCGTCTCGACCACGCTCCTGCAGACGCTGCTGGGGCTCGCCCTGGCGCTCGCGCTGCACACCTCGCTCGTCAGCCGGAACGTGCTGCGGACGCTGTTCTTCGCACCCGCGCTGCTCCCGCCGGTGATCATCGGGTTCCTGTGGCAGTACGTGCTCACCCCGTCCGGACCGATGAACGACGCGTTGTCGGCGGTCGGTCTCGGGGCGTTGACCCAGAACTGGCTCGGCGACCCCTCGATCGCCCTGGCCAGCGTGATCGGCGTCATCATCTGGCAGAACGCCGGCCTGACCATGGTCATCTACCTGGCGGGTCTGCAGGGCGTGCCGGAGGAGCTGCTCGAGGCCGCCGCCATCGACGGCGCGGGACGGTGGCAGCGGCTGCGGCGGGTGACCCTGCCGCTGCTGGTGCCGGCGACGACGATCGCCATGTCGCTGACGCTGATCGGCAGTCTCAAGCTCTTCGACCAGGTCTACGTGATGACCGGCGGCGGACCGGGCTACGCCACCGAGACGCTGTCGGTGGTCATGTACAAGGAGGCCTTCGTGTCGGGCCGCTACGGGTACTCGACGGCGATCGCGCTGGTGCTCACGATGATCGTGTTCGCCTTCGCCTTCGTACAGCTGCGGGGGCTGCGACGGTTCGAGGTGGACGCGTGAGCGCCCGGCGGCGGAGCGCCGCTCAGCTGGCCGGCCGGTTCTCCGCCGAGCTCGGCATGCTGCTCGCGGCCCTGGTGTTCGCCTTCCCGTTCTACGTCTTCCTCAGCGTCGCCCTGAAGACCCCGGCCGACCTGGCGGCCTCGCCGCTGTCGTTCCCGACCGATCCGGCGCTCGGCAACTTCGCCGAGGCGTGGCAGCGGGGTGACCTCGGGCAGGCGATGGGCAACTCCGTCGTCGTGACCGCCCTGGCGGTCGCCCTGCTCGTCGGCACCGGGTCGATCGCCGCCTACGCGCTGGCACGGCGGGCGTCCCGCCTCTCCTACGGCGTGTACCTGCTGTTCCTGCTCGGGCTGATGATCCCGCTGCAGCTCGGGATGGTCCCGCTGTACCAGCTGATGCGCGACGCCGACCTGCTGCAGACCTACACCTCGCTGATCATCTTCGAGGTCGGGCACCAGCTGCCCCTCGTGGTCTTCCTGTACGCCGGCTTCCTCCGGGCGCTGCCGGCCGACTACGAGGAGGCCGCCCGGGTCGACGGCGCGGGGACCCTGCGGGCCTTCGGCTCGATCGTCTTCCCGCTGCTGCGCCCGATCACGGGCACCGTGGTCATCCTGACGTCGATCAACGTCTGGAACGACTTCCTCACCCCGCTGCTCTACGTGGGTGGCAGCGCCCAGCAGACCCTGCCGGTGGCGATCTTCGCCTTCCGCGGCGAGTTCGCCAGCCAGTGGCAGATCATCTTCGCCGGGATGGGCATCGCGATCGTGCCCATCCTCCTCGTCTACTTCCTGCTCCAGAAGTACATCATCCGCGGTTTCGCCAGCGGGCTGAAGGGATGAGCCACCGCCGGCTGGCCGAGACACCACCACCGACCGACTGAGGAGAGACCCATGTCAGGCACCGTCCGACGACGTACCGTGCTCGCCGGCAGCCTCGCCGCCGGGGCCCTCGCCCTGAGCGGCGCCCCGGCCGCAGCGACCCCGGCCCCGCTGACCCCGCCCCGGGTGCCGCCCGGCTCCGGGCCGCTGC